>NZ_JAVERO010000145.1:0-4761 GCF_034007085.1 Castellaniella sp.
CCTTGCGCCTGGCGGGGGCGTTCGATCGCCTCGATCAGCCGGCCGAGCAAGTGCTGCGCCGTCTGTTGACCCCGGCGGCGAAGTTCTGGGTCTGCAAGCGGGCCATCGATGTCACGGCCGAATGCATGGAGATCTGGGGCGGCAATGGCTATGTGGAAGACGGACCCATGGCCCGTTTGTACCGCGAGGCTCCAGTGAATTCCATCTGGGAGGGCTCGGGCAATGTCATGTGCCTGGATGTGTTGCGGGCTGCTCGCCAGGAATCCCAGGCTGTCGCCCAGATGATTGATGGACTGGCTCGGGCGCATCCGGACGAGTCGGCCCTGCGGATTGTGGCCGACCGCTTGCGGGCGGCCCTGGCGTGCGGTCCGGATGGACAGCAGGCGCAGGCCCGGATGATTGCCCGGGATCTGGTGCTGCTGGTCCAGGCGGATCTGCTGCTGCGTCATGCGCCGCATGCGGTGGCGCGGGCTTTTGTGGACAGCCGTCTGGGGGCTGTTGGCGGAGAGGCGTTCGGTGTCCGGTCGGGATCGTTGGCTGCGGATGCCTTGCTGCGGCGTGCCTGGCCCGATTGATCGGGGGCGTCCATTACAATGGCCGGCATCGGCCGCGCATCCAGGCGCGGCCATGTCATTCTGGTCATGCCGATGCTTGTTTTCTTCAATGCCCTTCACCCTGGGCGCAGGGTGGCGCGCTGCCGTCAGGCGCGCATCCTGTGGGCCGCCGGCCTGTGCATGGTGCTATCCGTCCCGGTCGCCCAGGCGGTGGGGCCCTATGCCCTGTCTGGCCGGGTCGTGGATGTTTCCGATGGCGATACGTTGACCCTGTTGGTGGGGCGGGACCGCCACCGGGTGCGGCTGGCGAGCATCGATGCGCCCGAAACCGGCCATGGCCGCCGTCGGCCCGGTCAACCCTACGGCCAGGCCGCTCGCAAGGCATTGGCCGGTCTGGTGGCCGGCAAGACCTTGACGCTGCGCTGCCATGAGCAGGACCGCTACGGGCGCGACGTCTGTGATGTCCCCTTGTCCGATGGCCGGACCGCCAACCGTGTCATGGTGGAATCCGGCCTGGCCTGGGCCAACCGGCAGGGGGGCGGCAAATACCTGCGTGACCCGGCCATGGCCGGCCTGGAACGCCAGGCGCGTGATCGGGGCCTGGGCCTGTGGCAGCAACCCGGTGCGATTGCGCCCTGGGAATGGCGCTGGCAATGCTGGGACGCGCTTGAAAACGGCCGATCGACCACCATCTGCTGATCATGGCACTCAAAGTATTCGACCTTTCGTGCGAGCACGACCACGTTTTCGAGGGCTGGTTCTCGTCCCAGGACAGCTTCCAGGACCAGCTGGCCCGGGGGCTGGTGCGTTGTCCCGTCTGTCACAGCGACCAGATCACGCGCCGGGTTTCAGCGCCACGCCTGAACATCAGTCATCTGCGCGCCGAACCGTCTGCGCCCCGGGCCGAATCCGCGGCGGCCGCCCGGGCGGCGGTTGCGGCGCCGTCCGGCGACCAGATGGCCCGCCTGCAGGCCGAAGTCCTGCGCCAGATCCGCCGCATCGTGCGGCAGACCGACGATGTCGGCGCCCGCTTTGCCGACGAGGCCCGTCGTATGCACAGCGGCGAAATCGAGGAACGCCCCATCCGGGGCACGGCTTCGGTCGAGGAATGCCGTGAACTGGTCGATGAGGGCATCTCGATCATGCCGATTCCCGATATTCTGGACGACGACCGGCTGCAGTAAGCGTGTTTGGTCACGCTCCAAGACAAAAAAGCCCCCTTTTGGGGGCAGCAAGCAGGCGACGCGCCTGCGCAGCGTAGGGGCTTTTTTGTCGTCTGGCGAGGCTCAGTTCACCCGGCTGCGGTATTCGTTGGTGCGGGTGTCGATTTCGATCTTGTCGCCGATGTTGCAGAACAGCGGCACGGCCAGTTCGAAGCCGGTGTTGATCTTGGCGGGTTTCAGGACCTTGCCGGACGTGTCGCCCTTGACGGCGGGTTCGGTGTAGGTGATTTCGCGCACGATGATGGTGGGCAGTTCGACGGAAATCGCGCGGCCGTCGTAGAACACGACTTCGACCGCCATGCCTTCTTCCAGGTAGTTCAGCGCATCGCCCATGCTGTCGGCTTCGACTTCGTGCTGGTTGTATTCCTCGTCCATGAAGACGTACATCGGATCGGCGAAGTAGGAATAGGTGCATTCCTTGTGATCGAGCATGACCTGCTCGAATTTTTCGTCGGCCTTGTAGACGGATTCGCTGGCGCTGCCGGTCAACAGGTTCTTGAACTTGAGCTTGACGACGGCGGCGTTGCGGCCGGATTTGTTGTATTCGGCCTTCTGGACGACGAGCGGGTCGTTGCCGACCATGACGACGTTGCCAACGCGCAGTTCCTGTGCGATTTTCATGGGAAAACTCCGGGGATGTGTGCCCCGTGCCAAAACGCAGTTCGAGGCAAAGCTGAAAAAAATCAACTGCACATTCTAGCGCGTTTGGCGGTTTTTTACTTTGATGCCTGCCGGGTGTTGATCCTGCTCAGAGATGCTGCCGGCAAAAATCCAGCAGATTCCGGGCCAGGTCGGGTCGGGTGGCCTGCTCGGCGCGCCAGGCGCGGCTACGCGTGCGCCAGCCGGACCAGGCCGGTTCCTGCAAGGCCGCTGGCAGCGCGCTGGCCACGGCGTCGTCGTCCTGCCGGTTCCAGGCGCGGATCAGCTCCGCAGCGAGGGGAGGCCAGTCTGCTCGGTCCAGCCAGGCTTCCAGCTTGTCCAGATGGGCGTCGCCCGCCTGGCGGTAGACCTGCCAGACCAGGGGGGCGCCGGCCCAGATGGCCCGGACCAGGGAATCTTCGCCGCGCACGAAATTCAGGTCACAGCAACCCAGCAGTTCGTCGAAGCGGGCCTGGGGCACGAAAGGCATGGGCACGATGCGCAGGCCGCCCTGGTCGCGCAGTACCGCCGGGAGGCGGTCGCCGGGTACAAGCAGCCGGACGGGGCGCTCCAGTCCGGCCAGCGCTGCCTGCAAGCCTGCCAGCGGCGCGTCGGCATAGCAGAACAGCAGTATGACCAGTTCATTCCCATCGAGTGCGAACCGCGCATCAGACAGTCCGGTCAGCGCGTGCAGGCGCGCGCTGCGATCCTGTGCCTGCGCGGCTTCGTGCCGTACCAGCAGGTCCGGTTCGCGCAACAGCCCGCCGGTGGCCGGCGTGAAGCCGGGAAAGAAAAAGAATTTCGGCACCCCGTTGGCCTGTGGTGAAGGCAGGCCGTGGCAGCCTTCCACCCAGGGTTCGGCGCTGAGGTATTCCAGATTGATCCACAGGCAGCCGCGCCCGGCCATGGCGGCTTGGTAGGTCGCAGGCAGGTTGCAGGCAAAGGCTTCGATCACCACGCCACCCTGAGGAGGCGCGGTGTGTTCCGCCTGGTGCCAGGGGCGGATCTGCACACCGTCCAGGGTCTGTTTGGCAGCCTGCTCGTCCAGCGCCGGCAGCAGCCGTGCCAGCACGGCGGGGCGGTCGATCCATAGGCGCACGGATTGGCCCAGCGCGGCCAAGCGCTGGGCCAGTCGCCAACACACCCCGGCATCGCCAAAATTGTCGACGACGCGGCAGAACAGATCGAAGGAGAGAGCGGGGTGGATCAATGAAACCGGACCGGTTCCGGATCGATTTCTTCCGGTAGTTCAGGGTGCTGCATCTCGCCCAGCATATTGGGGAAATACGGCGTGCCGCAGTCCTCGCAGAATTCCATGGGCTGCAGGCCCGGCAGGCGGCGGATGTCCTGGATACCGCATTCACGCAGCAGGGCGGCGATCGTATCCCAGGTATCGACCTGGTTCTCGGTGTCTGGGTCGGGCTGGGATTCTTCGCGGCTGAGTGCGGGCCAGACGCAACCGTAGATCACGTCGTTGCTGTTGCGGGTGCAAAAGCCGATGCGGTATTCCTCGATGGCCTGTTCGCCACAGGCGACCAGCGCGGCCCGCAGTTCCGTGCCCGGGATGCGGGCCGCGGTCTGCAGCCAGGTGGCAGCGGCTTTCAGGGACAGGGGGCGGATGCTCTGGTCGGCCTGGCGGGTGCTGGTGTAGTAGGCCTCGGGGCGCAGATATTCCAGCTGGCAGCCGGTGAAGATGGGTTCCAGGATACGTGCGCAGCCTTCGGCCCACCGGGCGGCGGCAGTATCCTGAGAGGACGGCTCTGCGACCGTGGGGGATTGCCACTGGAACACGGCGCCACCGCGTGGCACGACCACGGCACCGATCAGGAAGAACACATCGGCCAGCAGGTCTTCCGGGGCGTCGGCGTCGCGCAGCGTGGGGCCATCGCGGCGTTGCCCCAGGGCGCGCTGTGCCAGCGTCTGGGTCCAGGAGCGGGTTTCCTGGAACGATTGCGGCAGGCGGTCGAAGCGGATCAGCGACGGCAGCAGGGTGATCCGGGCTCCGGGGCCCAGCACGGTGTCCGCCAGCAATGATTCGAGCGCCTGCAACCGGGTTGCGCTCAGCTGGCCATTCGGCAGCCGGTAGCGGGTCCAGGCCAGGATCGGAGCGGAAATCAGCAGGGCGTCGCAATCCTGGCCGTCCGGCCCGGGCATGAGCGATTCGGAGCGGGCTTCGGCCAGTTCGACCAGAAGTTCGTAGGCGGCCGACCGCTGTTCCAGCAAGGCATCCAGGGCGGATTCCACAGCACGCCCATGGCGGGCGCCCATGGCCTTGTCCAGGGCTTCGCCCAGACGATTTTCCCAGTAGGTGTCTTCCAGGTGGCTGCCCGAGCGCGACAGCGATT
>NZ_JAVERO010000144.1:0-4761 GCF_034007085.1 Castellaniella sp.
GCAGTCGCTGGGCAAGACCGCTGCCGATATCAAGAAAATCACGATCCACACCCACGAGGCCTGCATCCGCATCATCGACAAGAAAGGGCCGCTGCACAACCCCGCCGACCGTGATCACTGCATCCAGTACATGGTAGCCATACCCATCCTGTTCGGCCGCCTGACGGCTGCCGACTACGAGGACGGGGTCGCCGCCGATCCCCGCATCGATGCCCTGCGCGACAAGATGGTCTGCGTCGAGGACCCCGCCTTCACGGCCGACTACCACGACCCGGACAAACGTTCCATCGCCAATGCGCTGACCGTCGAATTCACGGATGGCACCAGGCTCGACGAGGTCGTCTGCGAATACCCGATCGGCCACAAGCGTCGGCGCAAGGACGGCATCCCACGACTGGAAGCCAAGTTCCGCCGCAATCTGGCACGCCAGTTTCCGGCCCGCCAGCAGCAGCGTATCCTGGATGTCTCGCTGGACCAGGCCACGCTCGAAGCCATGCCAGTGCATGAATACGTGGATTTGTATGTCATCTGAACCCTCTGTCCCCACCCGGGCCATCCGCCACGACGAAGCCGCCCATCGCTTCGAATGGACGGAAGACGGCCATCTCTGCGTCCTGGACTACGTGCTGGACGGCACCGTTGCATCCTTCACGCACACGGGGGTGCCTGCCGCCGTGGGCGGGCGCGGCATCGCAGCCGATCTGGTGCGTTGCGGGCTGGACACAGCCCGTGCGCGCGGCTGGCGGGTCCGGCCGGTCTGTTCGTATGTCGCGGCCTATGTGCGGCGGCATCCGGCCTACCAGGACCTGATGATCTGATCGCCCGGATCGGCTCAGCACGCTGACAGGCACACCACCGCATGGCGCTCAGACGCTGCGCGGCGATATGCCTGTCAACCAGGGCCGGCCTGCAGCCAATTACCCACACATGCGCACCAACATGTGATTTCTTTGATCCGGGTTAACTTCCTGGATCCGGGTTTTCCCCAGAATAAGGTTTCCTATAACCACATCGCTTACAGGGAGAATCCTCATGGCATTCCGCCTACGCCACACTGTCCTCGCCTGCGCCCTGGCTGCCGGCACGCTGGCTGCCAGCCCCGCACTGGCCCACGAGGCAGGCGACATCCTGCTGAAAGTCGGCGTCACGCACGTCGAGCCCAAGTCCAACAACGGCACCCTGGCCAACGGCACCGTCAAGCTGGACATCGACGGCAGCACCCGCCCCAGCTTCAGCCTGACCTACATGGCCACCCGCAACATCGGCATCGAACTGCTGGGCGCCGCGCCCTTCAAGCACACGATCAATGCCGATGGCCTGGACGAAATCGGCTCGACCCAGCATCTGCCGCCGACCCTGAGCGTGCAATGGCACTTCCTGCCAGACGCCACTTTCCAGCCCTATGTCGGCGTGGGTCTGAACTACACGACGTTCTTCGACACCAAGACCCGAGGCGCCCTGCGAGGCAATGACCTCAGCCTGGACGATTCCTGGGGCGTCGCCGCCCAGGTCGGCGTGGACTACATGCTGAACGACCGCTGGTTCCTGAACGCCGATCTGCGCTACATCGACATCCGTTCCACCGTCCACCTGAATGGCGACGACATCGGCAAGGCCAAGATCAACCCCTGGGTCGCCACCATCGGAGTCGGCTACCGCTTCTGATCCCTCTGGATGCCCAGCGCCGGGCCAGGCCCGGCCCCCCAGGAGTACCCAAAGGGTATGAATCTGCCCTTTAGTCTTATGTCTTATATAAGACTATTGCCCGATGGACCGGCTTGCCGGTAAAATGGCGCTGTTCTCCAACCCTCTCTCCTGGGGCCTCACTCCATGCTGGAATCCTACCGCACCGAAGCCGCCGCCCGCGAGGCGATCGGCATCCCGCCGCTTCCCCTGACGGCCAAGCAGACGGCCGATCTGATCGAACTGCTGAAAAACCCGCCTGCCGGCGAGGCCGAGTTCCTGCTGGACCTGTTCACGCACCGCGTCCCCGCCGGGGTGGACGATGCCGCCCAGGTCAAGGCATCCTACCTGGCCGCCGTCGCCCTGGGCAAGGAATCCTGCCCCCTGATCGACGCCCGTCGTGCCACCGAACTGCTGGGCACCATGCTGGGCGGCTTCAACATCAGCGCCCTGATCGAACTGCTGGATCACGCCGAACTGGCCCCGATCGCCGCCGAAGGCCTGAAAAAGACCCTGCTGGTCTTCGATGCATTCCACGATATCGAAGAAAAGGCCAAGGCGGGCAACGCCCAGGCCCAGGCCGTGCTGCAAAGCTGGGCCGACGCCGAATGGTTCACCAGCCGTCCCGAAGTGCCGCAAAGCCTGACCCTGACCGTGTTCAAGGTCACTGGCGAAACCAACACCGACGACCTGTCGCCTGCCCCGGATGCCTGGAGCCGTCCGGACATTCCCCTGCATGCGCTGGCCATGCTCAAAAACCCGCGTGACGGCATCGTGCCCGACGCACCTGGCCAGGTCGGCCCGATCAAGCTGTTGAACGAACTCAAGGCCAAGGGCCATCTGGTCGCCTACGTCGGCGATGTGGTCGGCACGGGTTCGTCACGCAAATCGGCCACCAACTCCGTCATCTGGCACACCGGCGAAGACATCCCCTTCGTGCCCAACAAGCGCTTCGGCGGCGTCTGTCTGGGCGGCAAGATCGCCCCGATCTTCTACAACACCATGGAAGATTCCGGCGCCCTGCCGATCGAACTGGACGTGTCCGCCATGAACATGGGCGACGTCATCGAACTGCGCCCCTACGAAGGCAAGGCCCTGAAAAACGGCCAGGTCATCGCCGAATTCCAGCTGAAGTCCGATGTGCTGCTGGACGAAGTCCGCGCTGGCGGCCGTATTCCGCTGATCATCGGTCGCGGCCTGACGGCCAAGGCCCGTGCGTCCCTGGGCCTGCCGCCCACGACGCTGTTCCGCCTGCCGGAATCCCCCGCCGACAGCGGCAAGGGCTTTTCCCTGGCGCAAAAACTGGTCGGCCGCGCCTGCGGCCTGCCCGAAGGCCAGGGCGTGCGCCCCGGCACCTACTGCGAACCGCGCATGACCTCGGTCGGCAGCCAGGACACCACCGGCCCCATGACCCGCGACGAACTCAAGGACCTGGCCTGCGTGGGCTTTTCGGCTGATCTGGTGATGCAGTCCTTCTGCCATACCGCCGCCTATCCCAAACCCGTGGACGTCAAGACCCACCACGAACTGCCCGCCTTCATCAGCACGCGTGGCGGGGTGGCGCTGCGTCCGGGCGACGGCATCATCCATTCCTGGCTGAACCGCATGCTGCTGCCCGACACGGTCGGCACCGGGGGCGATTCGCACACCCGTTTCCCCATCGGCATCAGCTTTCCGGCCGGTTCCGGCCTGGTCGCCTTCGCAGCAGCCACCGGCGTCATGCCCCTGGACATGCCCGAATCCGTGCTGGTGCGCTTCAAGGGTGAAATGCAGCCCGGCGTCACGCTGCGTGATCTGGTCAACGCCATCCCGCTGTACGCGATCAAACAGGGTCTGCTGACGGTCGAAAAGAAAGGCAAGAAGAACATCTTCTCTGGCCGCATCCTCGAAATCGAGGGCCTGCCGAACCTGAAGATCGAACAGGCCTTCGAACTGTCCGATGCCTCGGCCGAACGCTCGGCCGCCGCCTGCACCGTGCGTCTGAACAAGGAACCGATCATCGAATACCTGAACAGCAACATCACGCTGCTGAAATGGATGATCGCCAATGGCTACCAAGATGCCCGCACCCTGGCACGCCGCATCAAGAACATGGAAGCCTGGCTGGCCAACCCACAATTGATCGAACCCGACGCCGACGCCGAATACGCGGCGGTGATCGAAATCGACCTGGCTGACATCAAGGAACCCATCGTCGCCTGCCCGAACGATCCGGACGACGTCAAGACGCTGTCGGACGTCGCCGGCACCGCCATCGACGAAGTCTTCATCGGCAGTTGCATGACCAACATCGGCCACTTCCGTGCTGCAGCCACGCTGCTCAAGGGCAAGCGCGACCTGCCGTCCAAGCTGTGGGTGGCGCCGCCGACCAAGATGGATGCCAGCGAACTGACCAAGGAAGGCCACTACGGCACCTTCGGCACGGCGGGCGCACGCATGGAAATGCCGGGCTGCTCGCTGTGCATGGGTAACCAGGCCCAGGTACGCGAAGGCGCCACGGTATTCTCGACCAGTACGCGCAACTTCCCCAACCGCCTGGGCAAGAACTCCAACGTGTTCCTGGGCTCGGCCGAACTGGCGGCGATCTGCTCCGGTCTGGGCCGCATTCCCACGCGCGAAGAATACCTGGAAGCCATGGGCCTGCTGTCCAAGGACAGCGAATCCATCTACCGCTACATGAATTTCGACCAGATCGAAGACTTCACGGCGGTGGCCAATACCGTGGACGCCTGATTCGCGCATTCCTGCGCCATGCCAACATGAGCCCGGGGCTTCGGCCCCGGGTTTTTCTCATTTCAGTGCAGGTACACTAGGCTCTACTCTGTTCACTGGTACACCATGCCCCCTCGTTCCCGTTCCTCTTTGTCACGCACGTCGCAAACCCTGATTTCCCTGGCCGAATCGCTGTCGCGCTCGGGCAGCCACCTGGAAGACTCCTACTGGGAAAGTCGTCTGGGCGAAGCCCTGGACAAGGCCATGGGCGCCCGCCATGGGCGTGCTGTGGAATCCGCCCTGGATGCCTTGCTGGAACAGCGGTCGGCCGCCTACGAACTTCTGGTCGAACTGGCCGAAGCTCGT
>NZ_JAVERO010000146.1:0-4733 GCF_034007085.1 Castellaniella sp.
CGGGCCGGGCAATCCATGGTTGCCGCCGATCCAGGGCTACCGCCACCTGGAACAGGTCGTGGCCTGGAATACGCTGGTCTTCGAGGCGGTGACGGCCCAGTTGCAGGCGGGCCGCCTGCCGCTGATGCTGGGTGGCGATCATTGCCTGGGGGTTGGTTCAGTGGGAGCCGTGGCGCGGCATTGTCGGCGCGAGGGCCGGCCGCTGCGGGTGTTCTGGCTGGATGCCCATACGGATTTCAATACGGCTGCGCTCACGCCCAGCGGCAATCTGCACGGGATGCCCGTGGCCTGCCTGTGCGGCTTTGGACCATCCAGCCTGGTGGATCTTGGCGGGCCTGGGCCGGCCCTGCGGCCTGCTGAACTGCGGATGATCGGCATTCGCAGCGTCGACGCGGGCGAGCGCGAGTTCGTCCACGAGCAGCGCTTGGATGTCTACGATATGCGCACGATCGACGAACGCGGCATGCGCGCAGTCATGGAGTCCGCCCTGGATGGCCTGCCCGCAGACGCCCACGTCCACGTGAGCTTCGACGTCGATTTTCTGGATCCGGATGATGCGCCGGGCGTCGGTACCACGGTCCGGGGTGGGCCGACCTGGCGTGAGGCGCAGCTGTGCATGGAAATGCTGGCCGATACGGGCCGGGTCGGATCGGTGGATATCGTGGAATTGAATCCGGCCCTGGACGTGCGCAACGGCACGGCCCGGGTCGCGGTCGAGCTGGTCGAAAGCCTGTTTGGCAAGAGCACGCTGGTTCGCCGGCCGCGCTGATACGCAGGGCCGCCGTGCACTCGTCCGCCCTGCCGATCGGTTCAGCAGGGCGGCGGGATCGCGTCCGCCGCCTTCAGGCCGCTGCGCACGGCGCCTTCCAGTACGGCGGGATAAGCAGTATCGGTCCAATCCCCGGCCAGCAGCAGGCCGGGCCAGGGCGTGATTGTGCCGGGACGGCGCAGGCCCGGGACGGCATCGAAAGTCGCCCGCCGTTCCGTCACCAGAGCGTGGGTCTCGATGTCCGGCAGCGGTGGCAGCGACCCTGCTGCCTGGGCGCGGATCTGTGCGATGACCCCGGCCGCGATGTGTGCGGGATCCTGGCCCGCATAGCGATCTGCGGCGCCGATGACGACGTGGACCAACCGCTGGTCGGCGCATGCGCGGGCGCTGGCGCTGCGGTCGAACAGCCACTGTCCCCAGGCCGCGCGCGCCGGGTCGTCGCGCAGCAGCAGCATTGGATGGCCAGACTGCCAGGGGCGGGCCAGCCGCAGCGTCAGGGTGCCGATGGCCGATTGTGCGGGGACGGCCCAGCCATTCAGGAAATCCGTTGCGGCGGGCAGCGGCGCCAGCAGGCGCCGGGCTTCGGCAGCGGGCACCGCCAGGATCAGGTGCGAGTGCGGCTGGCCGTCCACCTGCCAACCGTCAGTCGCCCCCGGTGCGATCGTGCGCACCCGGTGGCGCAGCAGGTCCGTGCCCAGCAGGGTGCAGGCGTGGGCGGGCCAGAGATCGTGCAGGCTGCCGCGGGGGATCAGCAGGCGGCTGGCGGCCGGCCCGGCCCCCAGGCTGTCGGCCAGCACGCGGGCGAACAGGCGGGCCTGCGCGGTGTGCGTCGGCGTGTTCATGGCGGCCAGGCACAGGGGTTCCCACAGGCGTGCCATCAGGCCGGGTGGGCTGCCCAGACCGGTCAGCCAGTCTGATACGGTTGTGGATGGGTCGATGGGTGCCGGGTCCAGGGCGCCGAACACACGGGCCAGGTGGCGTCGGCCGTGCCAGCCGTCCAGCCCGCGGCTGCCCAGCAGGACGCCCAGGCGGTGCAGGGGTGGGGGCAGCGGCCAGAACTGCAATCTGGTGCGGCCATCGGCCGATCGCAGCACCAGATTGCGTTCCAGCAGGGCGTGTGCGGGGGACACGCCCAGATCCTGCATCAGCGCCAGGGTGGCCGTGTAGGCGCCCAGCAGGATGTGCTGGCCATTGTCGATCGGCTGGCCCAGACCGGGATGATCGATCCGCCGTGCCCGGCCACCCGGCGTGGCGGCGGCTTCGTAGACCCGGACGGCATGGCCTGCCTGGCGCAGTCGCATGGCGGCGGCCAGGCCTGCCCAGCCAGCGCCGACGACGGCGATGGTGCTCATCGCGCCAGGCGGCGCACCAGTCCCCGGCCGCCCCCGACCCAGGTCTTCCAGGCCAGCCAGAACTTGCGGATCGGCGTCAGGGCGATGCGCTGGTCCAGCACATGCCAGCCGTCGCGTTCGATCTCGTCGAGCAGCGCGGCGTAGATGGCGGCCATCATCAGGCCGGGCCGCTGCGCGCGGCGATCGGCGTCCGGCAGGGCGCGCATGGCGTCGCGGTACAGCCCGCGCGCACGTTCGGCCTGTTGCCGCATCAGGGCCTGGAATCCGGCGGACTCATGGCCGTCGAGGATGTCGTCCTCGGTCACGCCGTGGCGCGCCATGTCCTCGGCCGGCAGGTAGATGCGCCCGCGCCGGGCGTCGTCGCCCACGTCGCGGATGATGTTGGTCATCTGGAAGGCCAGGCCCAGCGTTTCGGCATATTCCAGTGTGCGTGGGTCGGTGTGGCCGAAAATCCTGGCCGACAGATTGCCTACTACGCCAGCGGCCCGCCAGCAGTATTCCTTGAGCGTGTTCCAGTCGGCGTAGCGGAACTGATCCAGGTCCATTTCCATGCCCTCGATCACGGCATAGAAAGGCTCCGGGCGCAGGTCAAAGGCGCGGATGTGGGGGGCCAGGGCGATCGCCACCGGGTGATCGGGCGTGCCGTCGAACATCAGGCCGACCTGGTCGCGCCACCAGGCGAGTTTCATCCGTGCGACAGAGGCTTCGCCGACTTCGTCCACGATATCGTCCACCTCGCGGCAGAAAGCGTACAGCGCCGTGATGGCGCGGCGTTGTTCCGGGGGCAGGAACAGAAAGGCATAGTAGAAGCTCGAACCGCTGCGGGCGGCTTTCTGTTGGCAGTATTCGTCAGGCGTCATGGTGGGTGGGCAGGGCGGCGTCCGGGCGCGGTGCAAGGAATGCGCGCCAGCATAGCAGGAAGGCGTCGGCGCGGCCCAGGATGGGCCGGTGGTTCCAGGGGTCATAGCCGCCTGCCGCCAGTTTTTCCAGGATGCGCAGGCCACCATGGACCACCAGGCGCAGCTCCAGGCCGATGCGGCCAGGCAGCGACCAGGCAAGCGGACTGCCGGCCAGCAGGGAGCGGTGGGCCAGGCCGGCCTGTTCCCGCACGGCGGCGCGCCAGGCGTCTGAGGGCGGGGTGGGCGGGTCGGCGCACAGCGCATCCTGGTCGTCCGGGTCGAGCCCGTGGCGTTCGAGGCAGTCCAGGGGGATGTAGCAGCGGCCCTTGGCATGGTCCAGGGCGACATCCTGGCAGAAATTCACCCGTTGCAGTCCGGTGCAAAGGGCGTCGGACCAGGCCAGGGCCGACGGTGCCGTGTGGCCGAACAGATGCAGCATCAGGCGGCCGACTGGGTTGGCCGAGCGGCGGCAGTAGTCCAGCAAGGCGGGCTCGTCGGCATAGCGGACAGTGTCCAGGTCCTGGGTGAAGGCCGACAGCAGGTCCAGCAGGGGCTGGATGGGCAACTGGTGATGCGCAAGGGTGTCGCCCAGGCGGGCGAAGATGGCCCGGTCTGTCTGGGCCAGCGGGGCCTGGATCGGCCGTCCAGCCCCCAGGTCGCGGACTGCGCTGCGCCAGGCTTCGAGCCGTGCCAGGCGCGCGTCCCGGCAGGCGTCGCCTTCGTCGGCGATATCGTCCGCGCCCCGGGCGAAGGCATACAGGTTGCGCACGGCAGGGCGCAGCCGGGCGGGCAGCAGCAGGGATGCGACGGGGAAGTTCTCGTAGTGATCAACAGCCATGATCAGGCAGTATACTTAGGGCCTTTCTGATCCGGGGGATGTCATGCCGCGTCCGATTCTGGCGACGATCGACACTGCCGCCTTGTCCCACAATCTGGGGACGGTGGCTGGCCTCCTGCGTCAGGATGCTGCCGGCGCGGCGCCTTTCATCTGGGCGGTGATCAAGGCGCGTGGCTATGGTCATGGCATCGAAGCCGCCTTGGCCGGTTTTGCCGAAGCCGATGGCCTGGCGATGCTGGACCTGGAAGAAGCCATCCACTGCCGGGAATTGGGCTGGTCCGGTCCGTTGCTGCTCCTCGAAGGCTTCTTCGAGCCCCAGGATCTGGAAATCCTGGTCCAGTACCGGATCAGCACCGCGCTGCATTGCGCCGAACAGCTGGACATGCTGGAATCCAGCCCGGTCGCCCAGCAGATCGATGCCTTCGTCAAGTTGAACACCGGCATGCATCGGCTGGGGTTTCAGCCGCACGAATTCCGTGCGGCCCATGATCGCGCACTGGCCTTGCAGACCAGCGGTGTGCTGGGGCAGGTTGGCGCGATGACCCATTTCGCCCGTGCGGACGATGACCCCGCCGTGACGCGGGCACAGATCGAATGTTTTGCACATGCGACCGCCGGCCTGACCGGCCCGGTCAGCCTGTGCAATTCCGCCGCGACCCTGACGCCCGGGCTGGCGGCGGGCATTGCCGGGGCGACCCAATGGGTGCGGCCCGGCATCTGTCTGTACGGGGCTTCGCCCTTTGCCGATCGGCCGGCCGATGCATTCGGCCTGCGTCCGGCCATGACGCTGTCGGCCCAGCTGATCAGCACGCATCGTGTGCCGGCCGGGGAATCGGTGGGCTATGGCCACACCTTCCGCGCTCCCCGAGACATGC
>NZ_JAVERO010000014.1:0-30623 GCF_034007085.1 Castellaniella sp.
ACGCGCCCAGGCAGGAACCACTGCAGCAGCGAAGACCAACGCCGGCAAGACAGACGGCAATCAGGACAACGGCCTGGCCGGGGCCGTAGGCGACTTCCTGTTCGGCTCCACCGGGCCGCGCGGCGGGCGCCGCGACGGCGTGGTGCAATCCGTCGCCAAAAGCATGGTGCGCAACGCCGCCAACCAGCTGGTGCGCGGCCTGCTGGGTTCCCTGGTCGGCGGGCGCCGCCGCTGAATCTGCCGCACGGGATACCCATGCCAGCCCCGCTATCCACCCCGGCGACCTCCCGCGAGGCCGGCCCGGTGCGCTGCCGCTGGTGTACCGATGACCCGCTGTACGTGCACTATCACGATACCGAGTGGGGCGTACCCTCGCGCGACCCCCGGCATCTGTTCGAAATGCTGATCCTGGAAGGCTTCCAGGCTGGCCTGTCCTGGATCACCATCCTGCGCCGCCGCAAAGCCCTGCGCGCCGCCCTGTTGGACTTTGACCCCCAGGCTCTGGCGCGCACCGACGAGGCCTGGGTCCAGGAACGCATGCAGGATGCATCCATCATCCGCAACCGCCTGAAACTGCGTGCCGCCGGCATCAACGCCCGCGCCTGGCTGGCACTGCCTGATCCGGTCGGCCTGATCTGGTCCGTGGTCGGCGGCCAGCCCGTCATCCACCACTATGCCGTCCAGGAAGACGCCCCTGTGGCCGGCCCCGAAGCCGAAGCCCTGAGCCGGCTGCTCAAGCACCACGGCTTCACCTTCGTCGGCCCGACCATCTGCCAGTCCTACCTGCAGGCCATCGGCTGCCTGATGGATCACACCACGGACTGCCACCGCCACCGGATCCTGGCGGGCTGAGCCGCCATGACGCCCGGCCCCCGCTCGCTGAATCTGGACGCAGCCTACCGGGCTGCGCACTACCGCATCGACACCGAACCGCCGCTCATCCTGCGCATCGACGAGCTGCACCCGGCGCTGCGCGCCCTGTTTCCCCAAGGCGGTATTTTCCTGACGGCCTGCAATCCGCACAGCCGCCGCCTGCGTCCCGCCGCCAACCGCCGCCGCCTGCACGCGCTGCAGCGGGCAATCGAACAGCAGGGCTGGGCCTGGCTGCCCGGCCTGGGCCTGGACCCGCAAGGGCTATGGCCAGCAGAACCCAGCCTGTGGATTCCAAGCCTGCCCCTGGACGAGGGGCTGCGGCTGGCCCGCTGCTTTGGGCAGAATGCCCTGGTCCAGTGCGGGCCGGATGCCATGGCGCGGCTGATCTGGACCGGCTGACGAATCGACCCACTGCCCCCTGGCATCTGCTAAGGTAGCGGATCGCCCGATCCTGCGGAGCCCGCCTATGCGTTCATTGTTCACCCGCTACACTGCCTTTTATGTGGTCATTGCGCTCACCGTGTTGTGTGCCCTGCTGGCCCTGTCATTCAGCGCCGGCTGGTGGCTGCCCTGCCTGCTGTTCCTGGGCCTGAGCCTGCTGGGCGTCTACGACCTGCGCCAGACTCGGCACGCCATCCGCCGCAACTACCCGGTCATCGGCAATCTGCGCTTCCTGTTCGAGTTCATCCGCCCGGAAGTCCGCCAGTATTTCTTCGAGGATGACACGCTCAAGCTGCCGTTCTCGCGTGTGGACCGATCCCTGGTGTACCAGCGCGCCAAACAGCAAATGGATCAGCGCCCCTTTGGCACCCAGGGCGATGTCTACGGCAATGCCTACGAATGGATCAATCACGCCATGGTGCCGATCCACATCCAGGACAGCAATTTCCGCACGACCGTCGGCGGGCCGGACTGCACCCGGCCCGTGGATCTGTCGGTGTTCAACATTTCCGCCATGAGCTTCGGCGCCCTGTCGGCCAACGCCGTCATGGCCCTGAACAAAGGCGCAGCGATCGGCCATTTCGCCCACGATACCGGCGAGGGCGGCGTCAGCCGCTACCACCTGGAACACGGCGGCGATCTGATCTGGAACATCGGTTCGGGCTACTTCGGATGCCGCAATGCCGACGGCAGCTTTTCCGAGGAACGCTTCGCCGAGATGGCCAGGCGGGATGAGATCCGCATGATCGAAATCAAACTGTCCCAGGGGGCCAAGCCCGGTCACGGCGGGATCCTGCCAGCACCCAAGGTCACACAGGAAATCGCGGCCGCACGCGGCGTGCCCGTCGGTCAGGACTGTATCTCTCCGTCCAGCCACAGCGCCTTCGGCACTCCCATCGAAATGATGCATTTCATCGCCCGCCTGCGCGAACTGTCCGGCGGCAAGCCGGTGGGCTTCAAGCTGTGCATCGGCCATCCCTGGGAATGGTTCGCCATCGCCAAGGCCATGCTTGCCACCGGCATCACGCCAGATTTCATCGTCGTGGATGGCGCCGAGGGCGGCACCGGCGCGGCCCCCATCGAATTCGTCGACCATGTCGGCACACCGCTGCGCGAAGGCCTGCGCCTGGTCCACAACACGCTGGTGGGCATCGGCCTGCGCGAACGAGTCCGGCTGGGCGCCTCGGGCAAGGTCATCAGCGCCTTCGATATGGCGCGCCTGATGGCCCTGGGTGCTGACTGGTGCAACAGCGCCCGGGCCTATATGTTCGCCATCGGCTGCATCCAGGCCCAGACCTGTCACACAGGCCGCTGCCCCACCGGAGTCACCACCCAGGATCCCAAGCGCCAACAGGCCCTAGTCGTGGCCGACAAATCCGTGCGCGTGGCCAATTACCACGCCAACACGCTCAAGGCCCTGGGAGAACTGCTGGGCGCAGCCGGACTGAGTCATCCCAATCAACTGCGGCCACACCACATCGCCCGGCGCATCGCCAATGGCGAGGTGCGCGTCCTGTCCGCCCTGTTCCCCGATCTGGAAAAGGGGGAATTGCTGCAAGGCCGCTTCCGCAATACGATTTTTCGCACTGCCTGGCCCATGGCGCAGGCAGAATCCTTCGAGCCCCTGTACAGCCTGAGCGCCGCCCTGTCCGGGCACGCCGACACTACACTCGCGCCGCGTCCTGAATCGACTGGTCACAGTTCCCAGGGTATTCCCCTATAGTGCGGGTGCCTGGCCGATCTATACTGAAACCGCTACCTGATGGTAGTCGATCACGCCTCCGGGCGTTGACACTGCACCGCTCCCATGCGGTGCCGCTGCCCAAAGCGGCAGCAGGGCCCCGCCAGAAGGCGGGGCCTTCGCTTTTTCGGCACCCCGGCCACTCAAGCAACTTGCGCAGATGCAATTCACCCCCTATAATGCCGTGCTTTGGCGCATTAGCTCAGCCGGTTAGAGCGACGGAATCATAATCCGCAGGTCCGGGGTTCGAATCCCTGATGCGCCACCAGAATTTCCCTGTTGAATCAGGACATTGAAGCCACCCGATGCGGTGGCTTTTTTGTTTTCTGCGGTCTGGGTGTCAACCAAGTGTCAACGCAGGATTGGAACAACGCACCCTTGATTTGTACGGCAAATCGCCGTATTATTCATCAAGGAGGACGCCACTATGTCCGCAACCACGTCTACCGCCCGTCTCGAAGCCAGAATCAGCACTGATCTGCATTCGATGCTCAAACGCGCCGCTGAGCTTCAGGGGCGCACCATGACCGACTTCGTGGTCACAGCTGTCCAGGATGCTGCACAACGCGCCATCGAACAAGCCGAGATCATCCGTTTGTCGATGGCTGACCAAGAGTGCTTTGCTCAGGCGCTGCTGTCGCCGCCGAAACAAACACCGGCCCTGAAACGCGCTTTTGCTCGCCGCAGCAAACTCCTGAGCGCTGAATGAGCAGCACGCCGTTCAAACTTGCCTTGTTGGATGACCAGCATGATCGTGCTGCGTTCAACAGCGATTCGGAGCCTTTGAATTGCTACATACAGACACAAGCCTCGCAGGACGTTCGCCGTCGTGTCGCTGCTTGCTATGTCGCTTTGGCTGGTGAACAACGAATCGCGGGCTACTATACGCTGGCATCGGCAAGTGTCTTGCTGGCTGATCTTCCTGCCCATATCGGGAAAAAACTGCCTCGCTATCCGACTGTGCCAGCGGTTCGCATGGGCCGCTTGGCTGTGGATCAGGCGTTCAAGGGGCAAGGGCTGGGTAGTGCGCTCCTGGCCGATGCGCTTGATCGCGCTGCCCGCGCCGAGATTGCCGCCTTTGCCATGATGGTGGATGCCAAAGACGATGCGGCCTCAGCCTTCTATCGGCATCATGGCTTTATTGCGCTGCCTGACTCGCCGCTGACGCTGTTCCTGCCACTGGCGACTGTCCGGCCATCAAAGTAATCTTTCAGCCTTGACATCCTCCCCGGCCTGAAGGCCGAAGATTCCTACGGCGCTCAGGCGCGGCATTGAGCCGCCCCTGAGTCGCTTCGGTCAACGCCGGCCATCGTCCGCACAGGTTCTGGCTGGGTCACTACAGCAACATCAAGCCCGGACATACTGGAGACAACGCCCTTTATACGGCAATTCCGTACCTTCCGGCGTCAGGATCGGCCGGTCCCGCAGGCAGATCTGCCGGATCAAGGTAAAGCCATGCCGCTTCATCTCGGCAGTGAATTTGTTGCGATAGCCGCGATCAGGGTCCACGATCCAGACCTCCGCCTGCGGCTTCGCCCGCTGGTTGATCAGATCCGCCAGCAAGGCCGGGGTGTCGCGCTCGTAGAGCAGATCACTGCCGACGATCAGATCGTAGTGCTGCCGCGCCGGTTTCACCCCCAACGCCGCCAGCAATTCCTGTTCCGGCTCGCAGCCCCATTGGGCATGGACATACGGCAGACCCGACAAGCCGTTGAGCCTTTGATTGACTTGCAAAAAGTGGGCAGCCAGCGGGTGGCGGTCGCTGGCATGGACCTGCGCGCCACGCCGATGCATCGTCAGACTCGCCAGACCTAGGCCACACCCCAGTTCGAGGATCTTTTCCTGGCGGCATACGGGCCGGTGTTTGAGCTTGCGCGCCAATTGGATGCTGGATGGCCAGACCAGCCCGAACAGCGGCCAGGTCGCCGATGAAATGCCCAGGGATTGTGCATGCCTGTAGGGGTCGGCATACTGCATGTGATCCGCCAGCGAGTAAATGCGCAAGGACTCGGTCGCGGAAATACGAATCTGTCGAATATGGGTTTTGAGCGTACTGTATGAGGGATCAGCGGTTCTTTCTATCATTGGCATAGCCCATCATCGGCCATCCCCCGGGAAAAGTCCAACCAACGCAAAACCACGGTTGCCGCCCGGCGTGCGACAATGCGGGCGCCATGACAGACCTCCACCCCGACCTCGACGATCCGCTCGCCGCACTGGCCCCGCCCCACATCCAATCAGAGGCGGCCGACCTGGCCCGCGATGCGTTCACCCAGGCCTTCCGCCACGCAGCAACGGAATCCGCCCCCTTTGCGCTGGATACGCTGCACGCACAATGCTTGGACTGGATCCAGGCCGACCCGCACGACCAGGCGCAGGCCCTGCGCATGGCGCTGCTGCTGGCCGGCTTGGATCAATGGGGCCTGGCCTTCAGCCAGGCTTTCGGCATCCAGTCAATCCCGCCTCTGACCGCCCTCATCGGGGCCCTGCGCACCGGACTTTCCCCCCCCGACGAGGCGCGTTTCCAGCAGCAATTCGAAGCACTGGAGGCCGCCGAGACCGCTGCCATCGATTTCAGGATCACGCTGCGCCGCCAGATTCACCTGGCCCTGTGGCATGCCATGAGCGCGGGGCACAGCCTGGAAGCCGTCGAGCCCGTGATCCAGGCCATCGGCAGCCAACTGCTGGCCCTGGATGCCAGCATGCCGGAACTGGGCTGGCGCCTGGTTTCCGACACACTGGCCCACATCCAGATCCGCCTGCTGGAGGACTCCGCCGCCACAGCACTGGCCCAATCGGGCACACAATGCCTGTTTGCCTCGCTGCGCCAATCCTGGCCAAAGGAACACTACGATCACATCATGGCGCAGGCCACCCAGGCCGTACTGGCCTGGCAGCGGGCCCGGCGCTCGCCCGCCAACTGACGAGGGGCTGCCCGCAGGCTTGAAGCCGCATCAGCGCACCGGCAGGAAATTGAAGAACAACAGGCCCTGCACGTAGTTGATGCCGACGCGCCGCAGGCTCTCGTCCAACAATGCGGCTTCCAGATCCAGGCGGGCGATGATGCGGCCGAATTCACGTTCGAAACTCAGATTGGCCACGCCTTCGCCCAGTTCATTGGACAGCAGCAACGGCCGCCCCTGGGCATCGCGCCGGCTCGACAGCATCCAGGCCGCGATTTCGACATTGCGGGCGGCATTGAAGACATGCCGCGCCTGGACAGCATCGCCCACATGAAAACGGGTCAATCCGCCATGCGCGGCGATGATCATGCTGGACAGGCCCAGCACAAAGGCCGCAGCCCGATCCCCAGGATAGCGCGGGTCCATGGCGACCGACAGGACTTCAATGTCCATCAGGCCGTCCAGTTCAGTGGGGACTTCGCCCCGCCGGATGCGCGCGCGCCCCTGTTCCAATGCCGTCTTCAGATCCGTGAATCCAGCCTTGCGCCATTCACCCGGATTGCGCCGATACAGCTTTTCCAGCAACCGATCCAGGCTGTCCAGATTGTCACGCATCGCCAGTGTCTGCATCCGGTGGATGTCGTTCTGGGCAAACTGGTCTGCGGACATGGGCTCACCGCGCAGCCCTGGATCGGACGGCGCCGCGCAACCGGCCAGCGCCAACAGGCCGGCCAGCCCCCACACGCGCCAGCGGGCGATTGCCACAGGCCGCGTCACGGCCATCAGTATTGCCGTTCCCGGTCCACGACCCCGGTGATCGGCTCACCCCGGCCCAAGGCGCGGATCTTGTCGGCGATCTGGCGCACGGTCCGGTCCATCAGGCTGGCGCCCGCAATGTGCGGCGTGACCCGGATGCGCGCATCCGCCCAGAAAGGATGGCCGGGAGGCAGCGGTTCAGGCTCGAAGACGTCCAGGGCCGCTGCCCGCAGGCGGCCGTCATTCAGGGCGGCCAGCAGATCGGCTTCGACCAGATGCCCGCCCCGGGCGATGTTGATCACCACAGCGTCGGGCCGCAGTTGATCGAAAGTCCGGCGGCACAGGATGCCACGCGTGGCATCGGTCAGCGGCAACGCATTCACCAACACACGCGTGCGCGCCAGGAATGCGGCCAGGCCGGACTCGCCGCCAAAGGATTCGGTGCCCGGCACTGCGCGGCCACTGCGCGACCAGACTGCGGTCGGATATTCCAGGGCCGCGCAGGCCTGGGCGACCCGCGCACCCATGGCCCCGGCACCCAGAACCCCAACCGTCCAGGCATCGCGGTCGATGTCATCCAGCGGTTGCCACAACCCCGCTGCCTGCTGACGCTCGTAGCGACCGAAATCACGCGATTCACGCAACACATGGTAGAGCGCGTATTCCGCCATCTGCACCGCCATGCCGCCGTCCTCCAGCCGGACCAACGGCAGATCCTGAGGCAGACCGGGCAAGCGCAACAAGGCATCGACCCCGGCCCCCAGGTTGAACAGGGCGCGCAGGCGGGGTTCCCGGGCGAACAGGTCGGCCGGCGGCGCCCAGACCACGGCAAAATCGGCACGCCCTTCGGGCTGGCCATCGCCCCACAATCGCACCTGCGCTTCTGGCATCGCATCGCGCAAGGCCGCCACCCAGGATTGGGGATCGGCTTCCTGTTCCGATGCGAACACGATCTCCATGCCGTCACTGCCCCAGGACATAGTCCAGGGCAGCACGCACAGCCGTCGCCTGGGCCTCGTTGCACAGTGCTGGCGTCGTGCGCGGGCTGTCGGGATAGACTTCGGTCGTCGTACGGTACGGAGCATCGGTCAGACCGGCACACAGCCCCAGAGACCGCAAGGCGTAGCGGATGACGCCTGGAGCCACCACGGGCGAACCAATGATCTCGCCATGCGCATCGGCAGGGGCAATATGGGTGACTGCGGACACAGCGCGGATCACGGCATCCTGGAACCCGGGCTGCGGCGCATCGACATCATCCACCAGGTAAAAACCATCGGGAATGCTGCCCGGAGTGAAGGGCTGGCCGTCGCGTGCCGCCAGGGCAGGCCGGAACTCGGTCTCGTCGGTGTCAGTGGTCTCGTGCAGATCGATGTGCACCCGCACGCGATCCGCGATTGGCGCCACCAGCGCCATCAACGCAGCAGATTCCGGCGCGGGGCTGTCCGGGCGGAAGGAACGATTCGGATCCAGCGCCCGGGGGTTCCAGCGATGGATGCGCTCGTAGCCCCAGGGGCTGACACAGGGGACGATCAACAGGTCCAGCCGACCTGCATAATCGGCGGCATCCCGGTCGGCAAAGCGCAGCGCGCCATGCACGCCACTGGTCTCGTAGCCATGCACACCCCCTGTCACCAGCGCGACCGGGCGCCCATCCTGCCAGCCACGGCTGCGCAGGGCAAACAGCGGATAGATATCCGGCGCATAGTCCAGCTGACCGTACTGGACGACATCGTAGCGGTCGCGCAGGCGATCGATGGCCGCCAGGACTTCGTCGGCATAGCTGCGCTGGCGCTGTTGCCGGGCACGCCAGGCCGTGATTTCGGCCTCGCCCCAAGGAACGCCGGGGGTGCCGATCGGATAGAACGAAGACTGCATGAGAGAGGCTCCGTGCATGGAAAAGTGCGTGAAACTTTAGCACAGGGTTCCAAACATCCCTGCACACGATTTCCCGGCACCAGCAGGCCCAAAGCCGCCTCACACACTGATCAATACAGCCACAGCCTGACGTGGATCCAGCCGGCGTTCTGCGCCGCTTCGATGGCCTCGAACAGCGGGATCGACAGGAAATACGGTAGCGCATCGCGTGCCGTGTTCCAGACCCCCTGGAGATCGACCGTGACGTGCTGCGGCGAACGCCAACCCGCCAGGCGAGGCAGGAACCGGGGCACCCGGGTGCAGTAATCCTTGAACGGCGCACCAAAGGATGCGCGCAGCATCCGTTCCTCTTCACTGACAATCCAGCGAAACACCCCCCAGGCCACCAGGGCCAGGATCAGGCCCACGGCCAGACTGCCGGTCTGCAAACCGATACCCAGGACGGCCAGCACGGAAAAGACATACAGAGGATTGCGGCAAACCGAATACGGCCCATCGGCCACCAGATCGGCCCCCTTGCGCCCGCCCAGGTACAGCATGCAAGCGCAACGCCCCAGCAATGCCAGCGCCATCAAGGCCAACCCCAGCCACTCCAGGCCCTGGTTGATCCAGCCGGCCTGCGGCCAGGCGGAACCGACCCAGGGCAGCACCAGCACGGCCAGCCCCCCCAGAATACCCAGGGCACGACGGCGCAGAACCTGGGCATGGGCCAGACGTTCCCAGAGGGAATCGATTTCGACCTGAGAACAGGCAGCAGTCGTGGCAGAAGAAGTGCTGGCGGTCAAAGACATGGCGGCTCCCGATTGAACAAGGCCCACCATAGCCTTGAGGACCACGAATCCGCTACGAATCCAGTTGACTGGAAGCTGAACGCAGATCCAGCCGGAAAATCGTGCCGCTGCCAACGCCACCATGCACCGAATCCACGCTCAACTGCCAACCCCGCAGTTCACAGACGCGCTGGGCGATGCCCAGGCCCCGGCCATGATCCGCTTCGGGCGCAGCCACCGCAGACAGGTCGGCCCGGCCAGCATGCCATTCCCGCACCTGTGCCAGACGCTCGGGCGCCATGCCCGGCCCATTGTCGCGCAGGACCAGGGCGCCGTCTGCTGCCAGGCTGACCCGCAGGGTAGCCGGCGCGGCATGTTCGACCGCATTGCGCAGCAGATTGCGCAGCACGATCAGCAAGGCGTCCGGGTCCAGGAACCGGCTTTCATCCGCCGGAATACGCGCATCCAGCACCAGGCCGCGCGCACGAGCCATGGGTTCAAGGGCAAACCAGGCCTGCTCCAGAACCTGGGCCAGATCGACATGCCGCATCCGGGCCGGATCGGCGCTGTTCAGGGCGGCCGCCCCCGCCAGGCTGCTGGCGGCGGCATCCACCTGAACCATCATGCGTTCCAGACGCATTCGTAGCGGAGTGCCCGGCCCGGTATCCAGCAATGCCATTTCGCAATCGGAACGCAGGGCGGCCAGAGGCGTGCGCAGTTCATGGCCGAGATTGGCCGCAAACTGACGTTCAAACGCCACCGAACGGTCGATCCGGTCCTGGATACGGCTGAAGGCCCCGATCAATTGCCGCGCCTCGTCTCCGGCAGGGGCCTCGTCGGTCAGCGTTACGCCCTCCCACGCCGCAAGCCGGTCCGACACTGCGCGGATCGGTGCCACGACCCGGCGCGCCAGACGCCGGGCCAGCAGCCAGGCACAGACCAGCGCCAGGGCGGCACTGCCTGCCAGAATCCAGCCGAATGCCCGGACACGATTTTCGTGCGCCGTGGCATCGTAACGGACATAGAGCAGGCCCTGGGGTACCGTCTCGACCCAGGTATGCCAGGTGCGGCCCGCCAGCATGATTTCCCGGCCGCCCGACCCGGCCGCAAACATGTGTTCCAACGGCGGTGGCTGGTTTGCCGGCAGGACCCAGGCCTGGACGCGCCCACCTTCGCTCCAGCGCATGGGCAGATTTGACTGCGCAGCCGGGCCGGATCCCAGATCATCGCGCAGCGCCGCGACCTGGCCCGCCAGGACTTCATCGACCAGTTCGTCTTCCATGAGCGCAAAGGTCTTGTAGGCCAACAGGCCAATGACCAGCAGGAAGACCGCCACCGTGCCGGTCACGGCCCAGGTGACGCGCCGCGCCAGAATGGACGGACGGTTCGGGCTCATGGTGCTTTCTTGCCGCAAAGGCTTGCGGACCGGCCCGCCTGCCGCCCCGGCCCACCTGCTGCTGAACGGCCCACTGTGGCCGCAGCATCCGCAGAATCACTCAATCGCCAACCCCGCCCCGGCTCGGCAACAACATCGGGCCCCTGCGCTGCGCGCAGGTGACGGCGCAGCAGATGAATCTGATCGTGCAAGGCCCGATCCGATGGCGGCCCGTCTGGCCACAACGCCGCCGTCAGGCATTCATGCGTCGCCAAGCCGCCCGCTGGCCGCATCAAGGCCTCCAGCAGCAGTACCGACTTGCGTGGCAATGCCAGTGGCCGGCCCGCCAGGGTCATGGCCCGCGCTTGTGGATCGTAGCGCAGATCCCCGTAGACGAGCGCATCCAATTCACCGCCCCGCCTGCGCCGCACCAGGACCCTGAGCCGCGCCGCGACCTCGGCCAGGGAAAAGGGCTTGACCAGATAATCCTCCGCCCCCAGTTCGAAGGCCAACAGTTTGTCCTCGATCCGCTCACGCGCCGTCAGCACCAGGACGGGCCGCCACAGCGCGGGATGTTCACGCATGGCACGCAACACATCCAGCCCCCCCAGGCCAGGCAGGCCCAAGTCCAGCACCACGGCATCAAAGCCCGATTCGCGCAGCAGCGCCAGCGCCCCATGGCCGTCATAGGCAGCATCGGGCATCATGCCCTGGCGCTCCAGATAGCCGTACAGGTTTTCCGCCAGCGTCGGCTCGTCCTCGACGATCAGAATGCGTGGGCCATCAGCCGTGTCCATGCAGGATTTCGAATCGCACACTCCAGCATCTCCGGCAAGGATTTCGAACACGATCCATGCAGGCATCGCGCCGCCATGATAACCACCGCCAAGGCCGCTGGAAAGCGGTCGCCGGACCGGTGTTCCAGGCTATTCCTCGAATTCTTTGGCGGATGCGGGAGAGGCCGCTTCCAGATATTCCCGGTAGCGCAAATATTCCTGCTGCGAGCAGGCCCGTACATTCTGCGCCAGCCAGCTATCGACCGCCTTCGCCCCGCCCCCAGGCAACATGCGCAATTCCAACACCTGTGCGCCAGACCATGACGTGTCCTTGCTCTCCTGATGCATGCGAACTATTTTGCAACCTTTCAAATTTTCGACCTTTCAAGTCAAGCGCATTATTTCACCCCAGCACGAGCGACAGCCAATCAAGAATTGCAAAAACCCCAGAATTTCCAGGCCGGAGTCGATCACTGAGATCGTAAGATTTCCTGCGGGCTGCTGACCTAGGAATAGTCTGAAAAACCCCGGCCCTTACCAGTGCGGCCCGCTCTTTGTATGAGCGGATGCCATCACAGGCCAGGGAACCTCTGAACAAGTCCTCCTGCCGCTCGGCGCTCGGTCAGCGTCTTGGCGGCCATGCGTGACAAGCCGGTTCGGCCATCGATCTGGCGCAACCACATCAGCCCGTCGCCTGAACTCAGAACGCTGCCCTGGAAATTGGCTTGCAGATGGCGCCGCCCAAAGACGCCCGAAATCCAGTTGTTCGGTGGTACGATTTGGCATGGGCGGTCCTTTTGGTTGTTTGGCGTCAGATACCAAGGAACCTCTGAACAAGTCAAGCGGTCAGCAGGCGCCGTGGATCGGGATGAAATGCAAGGCACAAGCCGCAGCGATCGCCAGCGCAAGCGCAAGGATTTGCTGCGCAACATGACGAGCCCAGGCGCCGAAGATGAGTTATTTGACTCAGCTAAACAGGATACTAGCCCTCGAAACGCCCATGCCAGAACCGACTTCGCTCATCGCCTTGCTGGAAGACGATCCCGCTCAATCTGCCTGGATGCAGCAGACCCTGAGCAGCGCCGGCTATGCCTGCCAGGCCTTCGACGAAGGCAGCGCCCTGCTGGCAGCGTTGCGCACCCGAAAACCCTTCGCATTGCTCCTGCTGGACTGGGAACTGCCCGGCATCAACGGCATGGAAGTCCTGCGCTGGGTCCGCGCCAACCACAGCGATACCCTGCCGATCATCTTCGTGACCAATCGGACCCTGGAAAGTGATTTGATCGAGGGCCTGAACGCAGGGGCCGACGATTACATCGGCAAGCCCTGCCGTCCCGGAGAACTGCTGGCGCGCATCGGCGCCCAGATGCGCCGCCACCAGCCATCTGCCAATCCGGACGAGAACTTCACGCTGGGGGACTTCACGATCGACAGGGGGCGACGGCAAATCCGCCTGCGTGAAGAACCCATCCCCCTCACCCCAAAGGAATTCGACCTGGCCGCCCTGTTCCTGCGCCACCCCTGGCGGCTGTTCTCTCGCGACGACCTCAGTGCCCTGGTCTGGAACCGCGAAATCCCCAGTTCCTCGCGGACCCTGGATACCCATCTATCGAACATCCGTAAAAAATTGCGCATCGGGCCATCCACGGGTACGCTGCTCAGTGCATCCTATGCGCTCGGCTACCGGCTCGAACTCCTGCCACCGTCCACACAGGCCTCTCCCTTATGATGCTCCGTCCTGTCCCGGGCGCCCGCCCCTTCGCGCTGGCGCTGCTGTCCCTGTACATGCTCCTGCCGCTCGGCACGCACGCCCGGCCACTGGGCGCCCAGGGAGACGACTTTCTGTATCAAGTGGAACCAGGCGATACCCTGGAACAACTCGCCCACCGTTATACGCTGCAGACCAGGCACTGGCCCGTGCTGCAACAGATCAACCAGGTCGACGATCCCTATCGCCTGCCGATCGACAAAGTCCTGCGCATCCCCTTGTCTCTGATTCCGGAACAAGCAGCGACGGCAACCGTCATCCACGTGACCGGACAGGTCACGGCCGACGGCCAAGCGGTACGGTCGGGCGACATCCTGCACGCGGGCCAGTTGCTGCTCAGCACCCACAACGGCACCGCCACCCTGCAACTGGAAGACCAGAGCCTGCTTACGCTGCCTCCCAGCACGACCTTGCAGATCCAACGCCTGCAGTCCTTCCAAGGAACCGGGCTGACCGACACCCAGATCTCGATCGACCAGGGCTCGCTGGAATCCACGGTGGCGCCGGCCGACACCGGCGTCGGCCGCTTCGAGATCCGCACGCCCGCCACCGTGACGGGGGTACGCGGCACGCGCCTGCGTGTCCATACCGATGCCTCAGGATCACGCCATGAGGTCCTGCAGGGTGGCGCAGCGATCGCTGGCCCAGGCAGGGCCGAACAACACCTTGAACCAGACCGGGGGGCGGCCTATGACGCCAACGGCACCTTGCTGGGCACACAGCCACTGCTGCCACCGCCCCAGAACCTGAGAATCGAACGCGGCGGCAGCCAACGGCTGGTTTTCGACCCCATTGCCCAGGCGGCCGCCTACACCATCCGTGTCACCCTGGACGCCAATGGCGCTCACCTGGAATCCATTCAACAGGTGACCGGCCCCAGCGCTTCCCTGCGGGCCCGCAGCAGTGGGCCACGCTACATTTTCGTACGCGGCATCGATGCCCTCGGCATCGAGGGGCGCGATGCCATCCTGACCATCGATTCGCTGCGCAGCAGCCTGATCGCCAGCGATGGATCTCCAGTCCTGACAGCCAACGGGACGCCCATCATGCTGGATTGACGGACTCATGCCGGACTGACGCGCCATGACGCTCACGGACGCCAGCTATCTGGCTGGCATGCAGCGCCGCCTGCGGCTCGAACGGCTGGCCCTGATCGCCACGCTGGGGCTGCTGTCCATTGCGCTGACGGTCTGGAAAGACCTTCCGGGCATCCGGGACATCAACTATCGGCTCTATGACCGAAGCATGCAGGCAGTCCAGGGGTTGCCTGCCAGCCCGGATATCGCCCTCATCGTCATCGACGATGCCAGTCTTGATGCCCTGGGCTACTGGCCCTGGCGCCGTTCGGTCCACGCCGCCCTGCTCGAACGTCTGCGCAGCGCGCGCGCCGTGGGTCTGGACCTGATTTTCTCGAATCCCCACCCGACCCATCCTCAAGACGACCTCATCCTGGCCCAGGCCATTGCGCAGCACGGCCGCGTTGTTCTTCCCGAGATCCTGAGCCCGGATGGCCGGCACCGGATCCAGCCGATCCCCTCGCTGGCCCAGGCCGCCACAGCACTTGGGCGCATCGACGCACAGCCTGACCCGGATGGCATCCTGCGCACCATCGTCCTGCGCCGCACGCCACCAGACGGCAGCCCACCCCTGGAACACTTCAGTCTCGCGCTGGCCCGTGCGGCCGGACAGGCACCCGTCGCAGCACGCGCGAACACACTGGCCCCGGATACGGTTGAATACATTCATTTCACCGATCCGGACCGCCGCCTGGCGCTCTACCCCTATGCGGCGGTACTGAACGGTCAGATCCCGGAATCTGAGTTCCAGAACCGCATCGTGCTGGTCGGCGCCTGGGCCTCCGGGCTCGGTGATCGCCTGCCAACTCCACTAGGCGGCATGACGGCCGGGGTCGCCATCCTGGCCGACGTCCTGCAAAACCTGCAAAGTGACCTCTGGATTCGTATCGCCCCCCCTTGGGTCACGGTGCTGGTCGGGCTGGCGCTCATCGTGCCGCTCTGCCTGGTCTTGGGCACCCTGTCCGCACGGCAGGGCCTGGCCAGCGTACTGGCTACCTGCCTGCTCTGCCTGGCCGGGGACGCCCTGCTGCTTCAATACGCCGGATACTGGATCCCACCGACCGGCATCCTGACCGCCCTGATCCTGGCCTACCCCCTCTGGAGCTGGCGCAGCCAGGAAGCCTCCCTGAGCCATATCGACACCGAACTCGAGCGCCTGCAGTTTTCATCACCCTCGGGGGTGGCTGTCACCGACACCCCTTTGATGCAGCTTGGCCCCGACACGCTACCCGCGCGCGCGACTCTCCTGCATCATGCAGTCTCCCGCCTGAAGCAGGCTACCCAGGCCCAGGAAGAAACGCTTGGCTTCCTGTCGCACGACATGCGATCTCCCCAGAACGCCATCCTGGCCATCATCGAACTGCGCCGCCAATCGCCCCAGCGATGGGCCGAGGACACCGTCCTGGCGCGCATCGAGCAACAGGCACGCGCCACACTGGAACTGGTCGATCATTTCGTCCAACTGGGGCGTGCAGAATCCGCGCCGCTGAACCGGCATCCCGTCTATCTGGATGATCTCATCCAGGAATGCTGCGACCGACGCTGGCCGCAGGCCGAGCAGCGCGCCATCGAACTGCATTTCGAAGCCCGAAATCCAGACGCCATGGCCAACATCGACGCGGAACTCGTGGGGCGTGCCATCGGCAACCTGCTCGACAACGCCCTGCTCTACAGTCCGGCCCACAGCGCAGTCGAATGCAGCCTGGAACCCGCTGGGCACGACTGGCTCATCCACGTCCAGGACGCAGGTCCGGGCATCCCCCCCGACCAGATGGCCCATTTATTCTCGCGGTTCCAGCGCCTGGCAAGCCACGCGAAGAAACCCGCCGGCAGCGGCCTGGGACTGGCTTTCGTGCAGACCGTGGCGCAACGCCACGGCGGCCAGGCATCTTGTTCCAGCCCCCCCGGACAGGGGGCCCGATTCACGATCCGGCTTCCAGCCGAGGCCTGAACCCGGCTACCAGCGAGAACCCCGCCGCAACTTTTCAAGCGAAGCCCGATTCAGATCCTTCGCCTTTTGTTCGGCATAGTCCCGCTCGCCCGGCTCATAAGAACCTTCGTACAGACACCGGCTGCGATCCCACCGGCAATCCCCGCCCCGATCGACCTGCCGGCCCGGGGGACTGCCGCCTCCGAAACAGCCCGAAAGCAGCAGGGCGAACAGCAGCACGATACCCTGGCGGATCACGATTCGAGCGGACATGATTTCCCCTTCAGCCAGAAATGAGACACACCCCGTTTTGTATCACAGGCTCTGGCCGGAGGCAGACCCATGCTGGGGCGCGTCGCTCAGGCCGCAGGCGGCCGGGTCGTGGTGAAGGAAGGCCGCGTGTCGAGCTTTTCGGCCAGGCGAGCCAGATGCGGATGACCTGCACGCCAGTCCAACCCAGGAAAGCGCAAGTCCAGGTAGCCCAAGGCCGCACCCACGGCGATATCGGCCAGGCACAGGTTGACGCCCATGCAGTAGGACTGTTCACCCAGCAGCTGTTCCATGTAGTCCAGCCCGGCATGGACCTTCTGGTGCTGGCGGGCAATCCAGTCGGGGTTACGCTGGGATTCGGGGCGACGATGGGTTTCCAGGAACGCGGCTGCGGCGGCATCCATGACACCATCGGCAACAGCTTCCCAGCGCTTGACTTCTATTCGTTCGCGCCCCGGTGGCGGGATCAGGCGGCCGACCGGCGAGAGCGTGTCCAGATATTCCACGATGACTCGGGAATCAAACAGCGCGCCACTTTCGTCCATGATCAGACAGGGCACCTTGCCCAGCGGGTTGTGCTCCGCCGCACGAGCCCCAGGCCCCCAAGGATCGTCGAGGATCAGTTCGTAATCCAGCTTTTTTTCGGCCAGCACGATACGCACCTTGCGGACGTAGGGGCTGGTCAGGGAACCGATCAATTTCATGGGAAAACAGGGTAGTCCAAGGCTCAAAAAGTATAGCAGGACAGGGCCTCGGAACCCGTTCGCCAACGGTGTTTTGACCTTTTTTTTGCGAAATGCCCGCTTCGGGGTGTGGTATATCTGCTCCGAGCCAAAGCAGCGACAGGCGAATGCTAGAATTCCGCCATGCAAATCGATCCTTCTCTCAGCGCCTTGAACGCGCTCTCGCCCCTGGATGGGCGCTATGCGGCCAAGGCCGACGCCCTGCGACCCTATCTGTCCGAAGCCGGCTTCATGGCCCACCGGGTCGAAGTCGAAATCGCCTGGCTGATCGGCCTGTCGGATGCCGGCCTGCCCGAGCTGCCCCCCTTCCCTGCTGCCGCGCGGGCGCGGCTCCAGGGGCTGGTCCAGCATTTCTCAGAAGCCGACGCGGCCCGCATCAAGGCCATCGAACGCACCACGAACCACGACGTGAAAGCGGTCGAATACTGGCTCAAGGAACAAGTCGCCGACGACGCCGAACTATCCCGCGCTGCGGAATTCATCCACTTCGCCTGCACCTCCGAGGACATCAACAACACCTCGCATGCCCTGATGCTGAGCCGGGCACGCGCGCAATGCGTGATCCCGGCACTGGAATCCATCATCGCCCGCCTGCGTGAACTGGCCCATCTGCATGCCGGCCAACCGCTGCTGTCGCGCACGCACGGCCAACCCGCCACGCCCAGCACCATGGGCAAGGAATTCGCCAACGTGGTCGCCCGCCTGGAACGGGCCCTGGAAGCCATTCGCGCCGTGCAGCCCCTGGCCAAAATGAACGGTGCAACCGGCAACTACAATGCCCACCTGGCAGCCTACCCGGAAATCGACTGGCCCAGGTTTTCCGGCCAGGTCCTGGGCGGCCTGGGGCTGACCCAGAATCCCTACTCGATCCAGATCGAACCCCACGACTGGATGGCCGCCCTGTTCGATGCCATCGCCCGTGCGAACACCATCCTGCTGGACCTGAACCGGGACATCTGGGGCTATATTTCCCTGGGCTACTTCAAGCAGCGTCTGAAAGACGGCGAAGTCGGGTCTTCCACCATGCCACACAAGGTCAACCCGATTGATTTCGAAAACTCCGAAGGCAATCTCGGCCTGGCCAACGCGGTGCTGCGCCACCTGTCGGAAAAACTTCCGGTATCGCGCTGGCAGCGCGATCTGACGGATTCCACCGTGCTGCGCAACCTGGGCGTGGCGCTGGGCTACGGTCTGGTCGCCTACGACGCCTGCCTGCGCGGCCTGGGCAAACTGGAACTGAACCCTGCCGCCATCGACGCCGACATCGACGCCTGCTGGGAAATCCTGGCCGAACCCGTGCAGACAGTGATGCGCCGCCACGGCCTGCCGCAGCCCTACGAGCAACTCAAGTCCCTGACGCGCGGCAAGGGCATCACCGAGCAGGCCCTGCGGGAATTCATCACGGGCCTGGACCTGCCTGCCGAACCCAAGGCACGGCTGCTGGCGATGACGCCGCGCAGCTACATCGGCCTGGCAGCGCAACTGGCCGCTGATGTGTAAATCCCATTGAAGCCGTTTTCAGGATCGCGCTTTGCGCGTTCCTGAAAATAGGTGTACAATCTTTTTCTTCGCAAAATTTCTGCGAAGGGCTGTTAGCTCAGTTGGTAGAGCAGCGGACTCTTAATCCGTCGGTCGAGTGTTCGAGTCACTCACAGCCCACCAGGGATACCCAATGCAAAAGGGCCGGTTCTAAAGAACCGGCCCTTTTGCATGCTGGCTGGGCGTGCAAACGCCCCAAGAACGGGATCAGCGAGGCCCCAGGACTTCGTCCAGTTTTTCGCCTTGCGGCATCCCGCGGTATTTCCTGAGCACGCCATTGGCACCACGCACCACGATGCCCGGGGTTCCGCGAAACCCGGTATTCAGCATCAGCGCCAGATTGGCATCGAGCATCTTGCTGACGTCCGCAGGCACGCTCTTGGCAGGCGTGATCCCGCCCTGGCTGAACCGCCGCTCGTTCAGCTCCAGGGCTGCGCTGCGGTCCGAGGCCCCCAGGATGGCCGCCGCCTTGGCCGGGCTGTCTTCCTTGATGATCCCCACCAGTACGTGCCGCAACTGGACCTTGCCGGCATCAACCCAAGGCCGCGAGGCCTCCCAGAAAAGATGGCAATAGGGGCAGTTCGCATCACTGAAGGTGTAAATGACCCGCGGCGCGTCCGCCTTGCCATCCAGGACCCAGGTTGACGCTTCGAGTTGCGACCATTCCCGGTCGCTGGCGGGTTTGGCAGCCAGTTCTTCAAGGCTTGCCTCGTCCATCGGCTCGCCCTTGGGGTTCAAGCGCGTACCCACGATGGCATTGCCATCGCTGGTGACATACACGGCAACCGGCTGGACGCCTGAAACGGCGGCAAAGGCACGCAGACCGCCCCCGACCTTGAATTCCTGCATGATGGTCAGGCCCTGCTCCTCCAGCGCCTTCAGGGCTGGTGGCCGATCGGCGGACGCAGCATGAGCGGATCCAGCAACCAGCATGAGGCCGCCCACCAGAAAACATGCAATCCGCGAACGCAATGCAAACATCATCACTCCTTGTCTGTCTTGATCGGTTGGAATTGCGCGAAACGGCGCAACATCGTGTGTTTCAGGCTGGCCAGCGACAGCTCCCCCAAATGGGTGTCCACCAGACGCCCGTGTTCGTCAAAAAACAGGGTGGTAGGCAGGCCCCGCGATGCAAACGCCCGCATGGTCTGGGAAGACGGATCGAGCAGCACGTCCCGGAACTGCAAGCGCTCGCCAGCAAGAAAGGCACGTGCCTGCTGACCGGTCTCGCCCTGGTTGACCATGACGATCGCAGCCTCGGGATACAGGGTTTGCGCCTGTTCGAGCACGGGCATCTCGCGTCGGCAGGGCGGGCACCATGAGGCCCAGAGATTGAGCACCACCGGCCGCCCGATATAGGAATCAAGAACGACGGGCTGCCCATCGATCGTGGCGAGCGACAAGGCTGGCAAGGGCGGCGCCGAACGCTGCAACAGATCCAGCACACCACCTGCGGCAAACCACGCCAGCAGCCCAGCGGTCATGCCCATCAGAACCGGGCGGCGCAAGATACGCGCCGAGCGGGTGCGCCAGCCGATGAACACCCACGCCACCAGAACACCGACCCACCAGGTAAATCCCTGGTCGCCGATCAGGATCATGGACATCGGCGACTGCGCGTACTCATCCCACCATTGCGCAATATACCCCAGACGAGCGGCAACCAACCCCAAAAATACCGCATCGAACAGCAGGCCACCCGCCGCCTTGCTCGATGCCCCTCCGGGCAGCCATCTGGCCGCCTGCCGGGCCGCTACCCAGGCCAGCAGCACGGCCACCAGCGCGGCAACCACCTGAATGGAAAAAGGTCCCATGCCGATCATCAGGCGCCCGCCTGATCCAAGTGGTCCAGGAAGGCCTGGGCATCGATCTCGCCCACCATGCGCAGATCCCGGCGTTCCCGACCATCGGGCCCCACCAGAATGAGGGTAGGCGGCCCCATGACCCCCCAGCGCTTGAGCAGCGCCTGGTCGGTCGCATCATTGCGCGTCACGTCCGGCCGCACGACCTGCATGCGGGCCAGGCGGGACGCGACCACAGGGTTGCCAAACACATTGCGCTCGATCACATGGCAGCTGACGCACCAGTCCGCATAGAAATCAATCAGCGTCCATTGGTGGCGCAAGGCCGCCTGCTCCAGCGCGGCATCCACATCCTGGACCGATTTCGCCTGCACAAAGGCAACGCCCGAACCTTCAGGTGCGGATGACACCGACCCACCACGCAGGTGCGCCAAGGGCTGCAACGCGGAATCGCCACCGGAGGCGGCCCCCACCAGCATCAGGACAGACCACAGACCGGCAAATACAGCCCCGGACCGCAGCGTCCAGGCCAGCCGGTGCCTGGCCACGACCGCCTGCCCCCAGGCAAACAGACCGACCGCCACCAACAGCCCCCACGCGCCCCACAGCACCAGCCCCATCGTGCCGGGCAGAAAGCGCGTCAACATCATCACGGCCATGCCCACCATGATATAGCCGAATGCCACGCGCACACGTTCCATCCACGCCCCAGGACGCGGCAGGGCCCGAGCACCAAACACAGCGATGGCCAGCAGGGGCAGCCCCATGCCCAGGCCCAGTGCGAACAAGGCCATGCCACCATAGATTGCGCTGCCGGTCTGCCCGATGTACAGCAAAGCGCCCGCCAATGGCGCTGTCATGCAGGGCCCCACCAAAAGCGCCGACAGCAGCCCCAGCATGGCCGCCGCCGGAATGCTTCCACCCAGGCGATTCCTGCCTGCGGACTCGACCCGATTGATCAGTGCCGACGGCAACCGCAATTCAAACAGGCCGAACAGGGAACTCGCCAGGATCAGGAACAACGCAGCAAACGCCCCCAGCAGCCAAGGCGACTGCAAGGTGGCCTGCAGATTGGCGCCCGCCAGCCCCGCCGCCACCCCCACCACCGCATAGGTTCCGGCCATCGTCAGAACATAGGACAGGGAAAGCGAGAAGGCACGCCGGGGCCCGGCCTGGCTACCCACAATCATGGCAGAAATGATGGGAATCATCGGCAGCGAGCACGGCGTGAAGGCCAGCAACAGCCCAAAGCCGAAAAACAGCAATGTCCCCAGCACCGGGCCCAGCGTTTCGAGCCGCTGCGCTGCCGCCTGATCCTCGGCCATGCCGATCGCTGCTGCGGCCGTGCCATCCAGACGGGTCGCGGCGGGGACGGAAGCAGCCGCATCCGGGCCTCCCTGCCCAATGCCGTCATCCACCAAGGAGCTCCCCGCCCCTGCCACCGGCAGTGACACCGCCATCGTCTGCGGCGGATAACAGATGCCGGCTTCCGCACATCCCTGCCAATGCAGCATCAGCGGACCTTCGGCCGTGACGGGAAAGCGCAAATCGAGTGCATCCCCCATATAGACCTGCGTATCGCCAAAGAACGCATCATGCCGGGCAGTGCCATCCGGAAGATCCAGGCTCACCTCATGACCCTGCGCATCGACCAATTTGAGGGCGTGGCGATACACGTAATACCCATCGGCGACATGCCCGGCGGCCAAAAAAACGTCGCCCTGCCGTTGCACAGGATCCAGCGTGAACACCTCGGCAACGTCCAGAAATTCGGGCTCCTGCTGCCCCCAAGAGGACAACAGGCCATTGGCCCCTGCATTGCCGACCACACACCCGCACAGCAGGAAAATCGAAATGACACGCTGATACCAAGCCAAATCCAGGTCCTCCATGAAAATCTTCCTGAATCATGCTCCCGTCCGATTAAGCGAAACTAAACACGGCCAGGCGCTGGATCGACGTGTGGCCCACTGGCCCTGCGCTATGATGCACTGACCCGAACAAGGGGGTTTCCAGTAAGTGCCATGCGTATCCTGTTGGTAGAAGACGACGAACTTATCGGTCGGGGGATCGTGACCGGACTGCATCAGCACGGCATCGCGGTGCATCATGTCGCCACCGCAGCCCAGGCCGAGGCCATCCACACCGAAAATTCCTTCGATGCCCTGGTGCTGGATCTGGGGCTGCCCGACCAGGACGGCATGGAATTGCTGGCGACCCTGCGCGCCATCGAACCGCAGATGCCCGTCCTGATCCTCACGGCGCGAGATGCCATCGAACACAGGCTCAAGGGGCTGCATGCAGGTGCCGATGACTATATGATCAAGCCATTCGATCTGCGTGAGCTGGCCGCCCGCCTGCACGCGCTGATCAGACGCACCCAGGGCCGTGCGGCTCAGGTCATTGCGGCTGGGCCTCTGCGGCTGGACCCGGAAAGTGGCATGGCCTGGCTCCGGGGCGAGCCCGTGGCCCTGTCACGCCGCGAGGTCGATCTGCTGGCCCATCTCGCCAGTGCCGATGGCCGTTGGGTGCCGCCCGACGTGCTCAACGAACGTTTGTACGGCCTCGGCGAGGACATCGGCAGCAATGCGCTGAACGTGCATATCCACAATATCCGCCGCAAGCTCGGTGCCGAAATGATCGAGACCGCCCGCGGGCTTGGCTATCGGCTGGGCTGGCGGCAATGACAGGGGGCTGTCCGGCCGCCCGGCACAGACATTGATCAGACGATGATCCCGCCCCCCAGGCACACATCACCGTCGTACAGCACCGCCGACTGGCCTGGCGTCACCGCCCATTGAGGCTCGGCAAAACCCAGCGAAAAATCCGCGCCCGCACCTGATTCCAGGATGCAGGCCGCATCGATCTGCCGGTACCGCGTCTTGGCGGTATAGGCGCCCGGCGCTGGTGGCTCGCCCGCGATCCAACTGGCGTCCTGGGCACGCAGACGTTCGCTGAGCAGCCAGGGATGGTCGTGGCCCTGGACAACGTACAGGACATTGTTCGCCAGATCCTTGCGCGCCGCGTACCAGGCATCCGCCGTGCCATCCTCGCGCTGGGCGCCGCGCACCCCGCCGATGCCCAGGCCCTTGCGCTGGCCCAAGGTATGAAAGGCCAGGCCTTGATGACGGCCGATCTCGCGCCCCTCGGGCGTCAGCATCGGTCCCGGCCGGGTGGGCAGGTAGCGGTTCAGGAATTCACGGAACGGCCGTTCACCGATGAAGCAGATCCCGGTGGAATCTTTCTTGGCAGCGTTCGGCAGGCCGATCTCGCGCGCGATGCGGCGAACCTCGGTCTTGGGCAGTTCACCCAGAGGAAACAAGGTTCGCGCCAACTGGTCCTGGTTCAGGCGATGCAGAAAATAGCTCTGGTCCTTGGTGCCATCCAGTGCTTTCAGCAACTGGCTCCGCGCCCCGTGGGGCGTGTCGATGCGGCGCACCCGGGCATAGTGCCCGGTGGCAATGAAATCAGCCCCCAGACCCATGGCATGGTCCAGGAACGCCTTGAATTTGATTTCCGCGTTGCACAGCACGTCGGGATTGGGCGTGCGTCCAGCGGAATATTCCCGCAGGAATTCCGCAAAGACCCGGTCCTTGTATTCGGCAGCGAAATTGACGGCCTCGATGTCCACACCCACCACATCGGCCACGCTGGCCGCATCCAGCCAGTCCTGGCGCGACGAGCAGTATTCACTGTCGTCATCGTCTTCCCAGTTCTTCATGAACAGGCCGACCACCTCGTAGCCCTGCTGCTTGAGCAACCAGGCCGACACCGAGGAATCCACCCCGCCCGACATGCCGATGACGACACGGGCGCCACGCGCTGGCCGTTCAGTCATGGAAGGCCTCGTCGACGATTTCGATCCAGTGGCGCACAGGCGTGTCCGTGCCGCCCTGGAGATGACAGATGCAGCCGATGTTGGCAGACACGATGGTTCCGGGCAAGGTCGATTCGATCGCGCGCAATTTGCGATCGCGCAGGGATGTCGACAAGACCGGCTGGGTGATCGAGTAGGTACCCGCCGAACCGCAGCACAGATGCGATTCGCCAAAGGACTGGAGATCAAAGCCCAGGTCGCTCAACAGCCGCTCGGTGACAGCGCGCAAGCCCTGCCAATGCTGCAATGTACAGGGTGGATGAAAGGCGCTGCGGCCCGGCGCACGGCGCATCCTGGCACGGAGCTCGGCAGCCATGGGCGCGAGAAACTCGGCAATGTCCTGCACGTAGGGCATCAGGCGCGCAGCACGCTGCGCATAGGCGGGATCGTGCTTCAGATGATGGGCATAATCCTTGATCATGCCCCCGCAACCCGACGCATTGACAACCAGGGCCTCGACCTCGCCGGATTCCAGCAACGGCAGCCAGGCATCCACGTTGGCACGCATCTGGGCGCGCCCGGCCTCCTGGGCGTCCAGGTGAAAATTGATGGCGCCACAGCAGCCTGACCCAGCAGCAATGCGCGTACCCACCCCCATGGCATCCAGCACGCGCATCGTGGCAGCGTCAATGGATGGCATCATGGCCGGCTGGACGCAATTCGCCAGCATCAGGACCTGGCGCGCATGGCGGCCCGGATCAGTGGGCAACTGCCCCGCCGGGCGGGGTGGCGCGACCTTCGCCCGCAGCGCGGCGGGCAGCGCGGGCCGTACCCAGCCGCCGACCCGGTACAACAGCCCGAACCAGCGCGACCCCAACAGGCGACGCAGCGCCTCGCGCATCACTCGTTCGCGCAACGGCCGCTGCACACGCTCGCCGACGACCTGTCGACCGATATCCACCAAAGCACCGTACTGGACCCCCGATGGACAGGTGGTTTCGCAATTGCGACAGGTCAGACAACGGTCCAGATGCTGCTGCGTGACGAAACTGGGCGCGGCCCCTTCCAGGACCTGCTTGATCTGGTAGATGCGCCCGCGCGGGCTGTCGAGTTCGTCGCCCAGAATCTGGTAGGTCGGGCAGGTCGCCAGGCAAAAGCCGCAATGCACGCAGCGTCGCAGAATTTCTTCGGCATCCCGCCCCAGGTCTGTATCGCGCGCCCAATCAGCGAGTTGTGTCTGCATGATGGGTCCTCAGAGTTCCGGGTACAGCCGGTGGGCGTTGAAGATGCCGGCCGGATCGAATTCCCGCTTCAGTCTCCGGTGGATCTGCAGCACACCATCGGCCAGTGGATGAAAGGTCGGTAAGTCGGTCGGCGCGCCCTCGCGCCGATACAGGCAGGCCGAGCCGCCCAGCGCCGCGACCCGGTCGCGCAATGCGGCCGCATCGCAAGGGCCGGCGAACCAGCGCAAGCAGCCCCCCCATTCGTGCAATTCTGAAGCAAGCCCGAGCGCCGGTGCGCCGGCAGGCAACACAATCCGCCACAAGGGACGTTGACGGAAAAACGGGTGGGTCTGGTCACGCAAGCCCGCCCAGAACGCCTCGGCCGCCTCGTCCGGCACCACTTCTCCACCAATGGCATCCAGCCCCTGGCGTACAGCCGATTCGTTACCCGACAGGCGCACCGACAGCAGCCCCCCATCGCCTGAATCGCTGGCCACCCAGGCCGTCGCCGACACCGGTAACGGCTGCGACCGCCAACGCAGGCATAGATCCAGCGCCGAGGCTTCGTCCAGCGCCAGCACGCAAGTGGCCTCGCGGCGTGGCCGGGGCACGACCTTGAGCGAGACTTCGACCAAGGCCCCCAGGATCCCCAAGGACCCCGCAAGCAGGCGCGAAACATCGTAGCCGGCGACGTTTTTCATGACTTCGCCCCCGAAACGCAGCACGCTGCCGTCGGCGTTCAACAGCCGCGTGCCCAGGACGAAATCGGCCAGTGGGCCGGCGGCCATGCGGCGCGGACCCGACAGGCCCGAGGCCACACAGCCGCCCAAGGTGCCCGCAGCGCCGAATCGCGGCGGCTCGAAAGCCAGCATCTGGCCCTGCGAAGCCAGCAGCGCCTCGATTTCTGCCAGGCGTGTGCCTGCCCGGGCGGTCAGCACCAGTTCGGACGGCTCGTAGTTCACCACCCCCTGGTAGGCCGACAGGTCCAGCCAGGAGATCGTCTCTGCCGGTGGCAGCGGACCGCCGTAAAACAGCCGGGTCCCGCCTCCTCGGATCAGCAACGGTCGCTGGGCTGCACGCGCAGTCACGACCTGTTCGCAAAGTTCGGTCAGTGCGAATTCCATGCAAAAGTCCTAGAACCTGGGAATATCAGGGAAACGAATGTCACCCTGGTGGACGTGCATCTTGCCGTATTCCGCACAGCGCACCAGCGTCGGGATCAGCTTGAGCGGATTGAGCAGGCCATAAGGGTCGAAGGCGCGCTTGAACGCCGAAAAAGTGTCCAGTTCTTCGCGGGTGAACTGCGAGCACATCTGGTTGATCTTTTCCAGGCCCACGCCATGTTCGCCCGTAATGGTGCCCCCCACCTGGACGCACAGTTCCAGGATGGCGGCCCCGAAGGCCTCGGCACGCTCGACCTCGTCGGGCTGGTTGGCATCGAACAGGATCAAGGGATGCAGATTGCCATCCCCGGCGTGAAAGACGTTCGAGCAGCGCAGGCCGAACCGGGTTTCCATCGCCGCGATGGCCGCCAGCACCTTGCCCAGATGGCGGCGCGGGATAGTGCCGTCCATGCAGTAGTAGTCGGGGGAAATCCGCCCAGCGGCGGGAAACGCGTTCTTGCGACCGGCCCAGAATTTCAGCCGTTCGGCCTCGGAGACGGACGTTTGCAGCCGGGTGGCGCCCGCTGCGCTCAGCAAGGCCTCGACACGGGCGATTTCCTCGGCCACCTCGTCGGGCGTGCCGTCGGACTCGCACAGCAGAATGGCCTCGGCATCCAGATCGTAACCAGCCTGCACGAACGGTTCGACCATGTGCACCGCGCGCTTGTCCATCAGTTCCAGGCCGGCCGGAATGATGCCGTCCGCGATGATGCGCGTGACACCCTCGCCCGCCAGTTCCACACTGGGAAAACTGGCCATGACCACGCGCGCGAGCTGCGGCTGCGGGATCAGCCGTACCGTGACTTCGGTGACCAGGCCGAGCATGCCTTCCGAGCCGATGAAGGCATGCAGCAGATTCAGCCCCGGGGCATCCGGCGCCTCGCCGCCCAGTTCAATGATTTCGCCATCAATCGTGACGACACGCACACGCAGGACGTTGTGCACCGTCAAACCATATTTCAGGCAATGCACCCCGCCGGAATTTTCTGCCACATTGCCACCGATGGAGCAGGCGATCTGGCTGGATGGATCCGGCGCGTAATACAGGCCGTGGGGTGCGGCGGCCTCGGAGATCGCCAGATTGCGCACGCCTGGACCGACCACGGCCACGCAGGCCACGGGATCGAGACGCAGAATGCGATTGAGCTTGGCCAGGCCCACGACCACCCCTTGGGGATGCGGCGTCGCGCCCCCTGACAGCCCGGTGCCCGCACCACGCGGCACCACCGGCACATTGTGTTCGCGACAGGCCTTGAGCAGCGCAACGACCTGGGCCTCGTTTTCGGGCAACACCACGACAGGAGGCAATTCGCGGTACAGAGCCAGTCCATCGCATTCATAGGCGCGGGTCTGGTCAGGCCGGGTGAGAATGCAATGCGCCGGAATATCCTGTGCGATGCGGGCGAGAAACCCCGGAAAATCCGGCACACTGGCGTGCCGTTCATCCGCAGTACTGGCAATGTCCATGGCAATCCTTCACGCAGAGGCCGGAGGCAGGATCTTGCCGGGATTGAGCACATTGTGCGGGTCCAGTGCCGCTTTCAGCGCCGCCATCACGTCCAGGGCATCCTGGCCGTGCTCGGCCTGCATGAACGCCTGTTTGTGCAGACCGACCCCGTGCTCGCCGGTACAGGTGCCCTGCATGGCAATGGCGCGCGCGACCAGACGCTGGTTCAGCCGCTCGGACTCGGCCCATTCGTCCGGATTGTCCGGATCCAACAGCATCAGGACATGGAAATTGCCGTCACCCACATGGCCCACGATCGTGTAGGGAAAGCGGGCCTGGTCCAGTTCACGCGCGGTTTCCCCGACACATTCGGCCAGGCGGGAAATCGGCACGCACACATCGGTCGTGCTGGAGCGGCACCCCGGGCGCAGCTGCAGGCCGGCGAAATAGGCGTTATGCCGCGCGGTCCACAGGCGGCTGCGGTCCTCGGGGCGGTCGGCCCATTGGAAATCCTGGCCGCCGTGCTCTCGGGCAATGGCCTGCACCGTTTCAGCCTGCTCGCGCACCGAAGCAGGACTGCCGTGGAATTCGAACAGCAACAGCGGTGATTCGCGCAGGCCCAAATGGCTGTAGCGGTTGGTGGCCCGCACGGCATGGGTGTCCATGAACTCGATCCGGGCCACCGGCACCCCGGTCTGGATGACCTCGATCACGCTGCGCACGGCAGTGTCCAGATCCGGAAAATTGCAGATCGCGGCAGACACGGCCTCGGGCTGGGGATACAGGCGCACGGTCACTTCGACGATGATGCCCAGGGTGCCCTCGCTGCCCACGAACAGGCGGGTCAGGTCGTAGCCTGCCGAAGACTTGCGCGCCCGGCTGGCAGTCTCGATCACCCGCCCGTCGGCCGTGACGACCTTCAGCGACATGACGTTTTCGCGCATGGTGCCGTAGCGCACGGCATTGGTGCCAGAGGCGCGCGTCGCCGCCATGCCGCCCAGACTGGCATCCGCCCCCGGGTCGATCGGAAAGAACAGGCCGGTTTCCCGCAAGGATTCATTGAGCTGCTTGCGGGTCACACCCGCCTGGACCGTGGCCGTGAAGTCCTCGGCATGCACGGCCACGATCCGGTTCATGCCGGACAGGTCGAGACAGACCCCGCCCTGAACCGCCAGCAGGTGCCCTTCCAGGGACGAACCCGCGCCATAGGGAATCAGGGCGATGTGATGATCGTGGCAATGGCGCGCCACCCAGGCGACCTCAGCGACATCCTGGGCAAACACCACCACATCGGGCGGCATGGCCGGATACGGGGACTCATCGCGGCCATGGTGCTCTCGCACCGCCTGTGCCGTGGAACAGCGATCGCCGAAACGTTCGCGCAACGCCGCCAGGAATCCAGCCGGCAAGACCCTGGCCTGCTGGGCGATATGCAAGGTATCCATGTCCGATCCTGTTGTCGAAAGCCTGTGATCCTGCCCCAGGGCAGGCAAATGCGTCAGGCGGCGCTGCCTACTGGTTGGGCCGTGGCCTGGGCCGACTGGCGCCGCGTGCGCACGGCAGCGGCCAGGCGATCGAGCATGGCCACCGTCGTATCCCAATCGACACAACCGTCCGTAATGCTCTGACCATACACCAGGGGCTTGCCCGGCACCAGATCCTGGCGTCCGCCGACCAGGTGGCTTTCCACCATGACCCCGAACAGGCGTGCGTCACCCGCCTCGATCTGCGCGCAGACGTCCTCGATGACCTGGGGCTGGCGCGTGTAGTCCTTGCTGCTGTTGGCGTGGCTTGCATCCACCATGACGCGTGCGCGCATGTGGGCCTTTTCCAGGGCCTCGGCCGCCGCCTGGACATGCTCGGCCTGGTAGTTGGGCGTCTTGCCGCCGCGCAGAATCACGTGGCAATCCTCGTTGCCACGCGTGGACACGATGGCGGAATGCCCCCCCTTGGTGACCGACAGGAAGTAGTGCGGCTGCGACGAGGCCTTGATCGCATCGATGGCGATGCGCGTGTTGCCATCGGTGCCGTTCTTGAAGCCCACCGGGCAGGACAACCCCGAGGCCAGTTCGCGATGCACCTGGCTTTCGGTGGTGCGCGCCCCGATGGCCCCCCAGGACACCAGATCGGCAATGTATTGCGGGGTGATCATGTCCAGAAATTCGGTGCCGGCCGGCAACCCCAGGGCATTGATGTCGATCAGCAGTTCGCGCGCAGTGCGCAGCCCCTGATTGATGTCGAAACTGCCATCCAGGCCCGGATCGTTGATCAAGCCTTTCCAGCCCACCGTGGTGCGGGGTTTTTCAAAATACACCCGCATGACGATTTCCAG
>NZ_JAVERO010000147.1:0-4721 GCF_034007085.1 Castellaniella sp.
ACAGTGTAACGACATAGTTATCGTAGTGCATAGTCATAACCTTACTTATCTCCAAACACGTTAGCATTGCTTGAGATTATCGCTTTCCAGTCTTCACTGTACTTAAACCTGATAACATGCCAGCCAGTATCTTCTAGGTCATTTGTAATTATTCTGTCTTTAGCTTGCTGATCAGGTGAATCATGCACGGGACCATCAATGAAGACTGCAACGTATTTGTCTTTATAGAGATAATCCGGTTGGGTATGGCAGGATTCTATGAGTTCCTGCGCATGAGTAGGCAGGTTGTAACCATTGTTGTAAAGATAGTCCAGCCATTTGACTTCCAGAGTGGAACCATTTAGATTCTTTAATCTCTCATAGTGTTCTACCCGAGAGAACTCGCTGGAAGAGCGAGACAAGTCTGAACTGAGCAGACTGATCAGTACATCAATTATAGCCTTACGATCCAGTAATTCATGATCGGTCTGGTTCGAATAGCTCATCAGGCAATCATAGCAAGCAGCTTCACAAGGCTCTTTTGACTGAGGTGCTTTTAACAAGTCTTCAAAAGTGATTGGATCATAATGGCAGAGTTCTATCGCTTCTTTAATGACGCGCTTAAAGCCAGTCATGTCTATAACACGTTTCAGAACCCCAGCTCCACCTTCTGTAGACTCATAGAAAAGGATAGACTTTCTATTGTCTCTCGACGGTAAAGATTCAGCTGAAAGCTCGTTATCTTCCAATTCAAATACTCTCTGGATGGCATTCTTCAGGGCTGCTTGTAAAGAGGCGAGAATTGTGTCGCTCACACTAAGCTGAGGCTCAAATAAGAGGCAATTCTTGGTATCGCTGACAAAGGGACGAACCAGTATCTTCGATTTACCCATAGGTGAATCATCATCGGTATCTTCACTATCGTGTTTACCCCAATACCCACGCTCTGTATCCAAGACAAAACCAGGTCGTTGGGATTTATACCCCATGTTTATACGCCAGATCATAGCAGAATCACCGTAGGTCAAGACTGCCAAGCACTCATCACCTCTCATGACTTTAGCGCTTACACAGGATAGGCGACCTGAACGTGAAGCGAAGCGTATTGTTGTTCGGATATCAAAACCGAGTTTTAGGCGTTCTTCTTCATCGCAGTTAATCTGATCTCTGCGTTTAGCTACTACATTCTGAAGTCTGAAAAGGTTAGATATAGTCTTATCTAAATCGCTTCCGCAGTGTTCGCATTTATCATATTTCTGCTTGTTTGCTCCAACTTCCAGAACATGCAAATATCCACATTGAGGACATAGCTTTGCTTCGCTGGTCGCAACATTGTTCTGTTCATCTTGGGCCGGCATGATAACCTGATGGATGATATATCTGGACCCTTCATGGTAAACAAAAGATCGAGGTCCGAATTCGGTAATGGCTAAGAAGCGGGGTCTGGATAGATATTCATCCTTACCGCTTCTCAATCTTCTCCCGGGAATAAAGGCAGAGAGAGGCAGCCTAGGAAAATTGTAACCAGGGAGGAATCCCTCACTGGCAAAATAGCGATAACTATAAAAATCTGATTGAATTGCCCCACTTGAAGTTGTGAGAAGTTCCAATTGGGATTCGGCTTCTCTTCTCAGACGTTTGGCCTGGTCTTTATCCGATTGATTTCTTGAGGCATCAAGTATGATCTTATTCTGGACTTCCTGCTGATGTAGAGCGGCCTTGTAAAGGCCACGCCAGCGTTCACAAGCCTGTTGGAACTGCAGAGATAGCTGGCCTAATGTATCGCTAAGCCAATCAGGAGTATACCATATAGAAGTAATGATATCATCTTCGATAGAACTGATGATCCTAGATGCTCTGGACAAAGCTCTCTGCCTAATTGTAAAATCCTGCAAAGCATTTTGAATATCTGGTAAGAGATCAAGCGTAGGCGGTTGCCCAGTGATATCGATTACTTCGGTAAGAGTGTTTCCCAATTTCAACCTGGCTTCTGAAAGCCAGATCGCATTGATGTGCGAGCGCAGCATATCCTCATTGGCAAGATCAATCTGTGGTGTTGCTACTGCTCCCGAGACCATATTGACAGGACGTTTAAAGAAATACTGATCATGCGGACTTCCTGTAGAGCAGTATGTGAATACCAATGCGGGTTGACCGCCCCTTCCGGCACGCCCACTGCGCTGAGCGTAGTTCGCAGGAGTGGGAGGAACATTGCGCATGTTAACCACATTTAACAGCGATATATCGATACCCAATTCCATAGTTGGGGAGCAGTATAATATGGGCAGTTTAGCTTCTCGGAAGTCATCTTCTCTGCGTTCTCGTTCGTCATAAGACACTTGGGCCGTATGCTCCTTGGAATATAAACCCCGGGTAGATGCAGCTATGAATTGGTAGAATTCCTTGAAATACTGGTTTACAGGTTGTCCTTCCAAAGAAAGTGAAGTTTGACGTATGGGATCATAAGCTCCCTTGGAACCATCCCCGGCCTTCCAGATCATTGAATCTGCCACTAACTGGTATCCTGGTACGCCATCAGCCATGTTGTCTTTTACTTTTTCGATGATGCCATAAGTTATCAGACCGTCTAGTAGGTTCTCAATGATTTGCTGTGTATCATCCAAGGTTAGCTTTTGATCGTAGTTTCTAATGGTGTTTGTTCGCCTGATGAACTGTCCAAAACCACTTCGGGTGGATAGATACGTATCTCCGCCGTAGTCTCCCTTTTTCCGTGACCTTGGATATAGCACAGAGGCATGGGTTAGCTGTTTGGTCTGCTCATTCTCGTCAAAGCCCCAAGGAGGCACAAGGCGCTGCCCGCTCTGCTGGAGAATCCTTTCCTGATCCTGCTGATTAAGGTAGGATACTTTGATGGCAAGTTCTCTTCTCATCCAATCAAGCAGAGCTTTCAGGATGGTTGTCCTGGTTTCTATATCAGTATTGGCAATAGCAGGATGACAGCTTGCCCATTGATCATTATCGGCAGCTAACTCCTCGATTGAAAGATATTCAATTTCCAAGAGACCTGTTTGTTCAAGATTAGGAGCATTAACCCTCCATCCTCTTTTCAAATCACGATACAGGTGATATCCTAGGACGTTTCTCAAGGCACGTTCGGTTTCAGTCTTGGCAAGTCCCTTACTGGCATCTGGGTTAGATGCATATTCGTCTAAAGATAAGCTTAAACTCTCAAATACTGCTTGGGTAAGTTCACTGTGCCTGACACCTTCACTAGCTCTTTCTGCCAAAGCGTGATACAAAGCTCCCCTTAGCAGGCCAACCTGGATAAAGTCATTAAAATGGCCAGACTGCAATGATGCATCTTGTCTGTTATCGGTAAAGCTCAAGAGCTTTCGAGCTTCAGGAGGTAATTCCATATTTCGGATGTGCCTTACAGCCGATAGTGATAGAATGGTGGTAGCGGTGCTTCTACCTTCTGTGCCTAGAGCAGATAGTTTGGCAAAGTCACTTCTTTGATTGGCAGCATATGAGACCATGCAGTTGGGGCAAAACCGAAATGGAGCATTAAGGAAGAGCATCTGTCTACCCGAGTTTCTGATTTGCCCATCGGGTGTAACAAGCACTGGTTTCGGCAGATACTCTCTCCGATTGTACATGATCTTTCCATCCTGGTCTTTCCATTCTTCTGGTACTTTATCAGCATTTTCGGCTGGATTGTCAGACCATTTATCTGCATCATTTACATAGAGAAATCCTGCTTCCTGCTCCTCATCAAAGACTCTTTCGTTCAGTTCTCTGGGGACAAACCGCCAAACCTCCTTCTCCTCATCGAAGACCTTGGTGACTGTGTAGTACTCCTGTCCACAGTGACGGCAAAATGCCATGGGGAGCAGTATCTTATCTTTGTTGCTATTGGGAACGAACAACTGCCTCTGGACTGTAAGGTGCCTGATGTCATTCTCATCGAGAGATGCATAGACAGTATCCCCTCTGCTGATGAACTGGTGCAGCTTAAAGGCGAATACAGGAAATCCGTTACTCGGATTTATGGTTTTAAACCCTAACAACAGGGCATGCTGGATCGCACTTTTACAGGTTGAATGATCAATGCCTGTGAGTTTACTGAGCTTCTCAGCACCGCCATCCTTGCCGGAGATACACTTTGCCGATGATCGATACAATCTGCCTGTAACCGGGTCAGTCTCTACTCCGAAGGTGGTCTCTATCCATGAGAAAAATGCATCTTGATTGATATCATCTATGTTTGCATCATTGGCCTTGAGCGTACTATCTATTGAATCCCTGAGCTTAGAAATAACCGCAGGGCTATCAAAATCGAACTCGTTGGTCAAGCGTTGAAGCGATTCTCCGATCACATTTTCTGGCTCAACCTTGCTTCCGAAGAGTAAGGATGCGACTCTGGAGATTTCACGATTTTGCTCCAAGCGATCACCTGTACTGGATAGGGTGGCTGAGGTTCCCACGCAGATCACCTTCTCAGCCTTTGTGGCATCTATTGTCCTTCTGATCAACATTGCCACATCAGCCCCTTGGCGACCACGGTAGGTGTGCAGTTCGTCCAGGACTAAGTATTTGAGGTTTTTGCAGGCATGAACCAGAGGGGTCTCATTGGGTCTGGTCAGGATTAGCTCCAGCATCACGTAGTTGGTCAACAATATATCCGGAGGATTAGAGCATATTTCCAGCTTTGCCTGCTCAGACTCCTGGCCGGTGTATCGCTTGAATGTAACGGGCTTTGTATCGTAACTAAAACCCCAATT
>NZ_JAVERO010000148.1:0-4719 GCF_034007085.1 Castellaniella sp.
TTTCGAGATCGCTATCCTGGGCCATGCTCAGCCGACGACAATGCAGACAGTCTGGATTGTAGGGTCCGGCTCGCCTGATCGATGCATGGATAAAAGCGTATTAGGCGCGGCAATTCAATGGCTTGCAAGCTGAGGGACGAATACGGCACCGGGTGGTGCAGCCTGCTCGAACAATAGATAGTCCAGACCGATGCGCACAGCCCCCCAGCGCGCGCCATCCAGGTCCAGCGGTACGGAAACGTCAGTGATGATCTCTCCGGTATCACGCATGTAGGTCTGGCACAGCACCCCGCCCCGATTGGCGATCGCCCCACGGCTGATCTCGTCATCGAACAGGCGCTTGTCGCGTGCATGCAGCGTGTCGTGCGCCACATCCCCGGTCGGTGGCTGGGAATAGCGACGGTTGTGCGTCGGCGCATAGCCGTTCATGTCCACCAGGATCGCATAGTAGCCGTGCGGCACTTGGCCCAATATCGCCTCCAGGATGTCCTGCAGGGGCTGATCGATGGCCTGATCATAGGCCACATGGTAGCGCGGCGGCCGACTGCCGGGAATCTGGCGATAGGCCTTGTCGAACACGTCCAGGCCGTCGGCCCGGGCCTGGCGCAGCAGCACGGCGCAGCGGTCGCGCAACTGGTGCAGGCTGGCGGCCAGATCATCAAAAGGGGTGGCGCCTGTGCGCCAGGCGGCCAGCATTTCCTGCAGGCTCTCGGTCTGGGCGCGCACGCCATGGACCTGCTCGCGCATGGACTGCATACGCTGGCGCAGAATGGCACTATGGTCGGCAATGCGGCCAATGGAGCGGCTCATGTCCTGATTGGTCTGGTTGACCTGATCGACCTGATCGGCTACGCCATCGAGTTGGGTGCCGACGCCCCCCAGTTCGCGCACCAGAACATCGAACTGTCCCGCGAAATCGTCCACGAGCCGATCGGACGCGCCCATGTCGGCATGAATGGACCGGCTCTGCTGTTCAGTGTCGGATACCAGGCCGAGAATTTCCCCGGTTTGCTGAACGATATCGCCAGTGGCCGCATTGACGCGTTCGGCCAGCTTGCCGACCTCGCTGGCGACCACGGCAAACCCCCGGCCCGCTTCTCCGGCGCGGGCGGCCTCGACCCCCGCGTTCAGGGCCAGCAGATGGGTCTGGAGGGCGATGTCCTTGATCAGGCGACTGGTGTCCTCGACTGAGCGCGCCCGCAGGCTGAGCTGGGCGATGACTTCTGAAAAGGACTGCATCTGGATCGACACCCGGGCAACCCGCCGCCGCAGATCGGCCAGTTGTTCCTGAGTGGCGCGCAGGCTGCCGAGTTGCTGGCGGAACACGCCGGCTGCGTCCGCCACGGTATCGTTGGCCTGCTGCGACAGGCTGGCGATCTGCGCCCCCTGGGCGGACAGACTCTCGGCTTCGCGGGCCTGTTCGTCGGCCATGGTTTCGCAGGCCTGAGTATGCGCCTGCAAGCGGGCGGCATTGATGGCGATACGAATGCTGGACTGGCGCATGACGATGAACCGTTCGCGCAGCGCCCCAAGGAACCGGCCGACTGGCAAGGCCAGCGGACTGAGAGTCCAGGCCCGGTCGTCCAAAGTCGCCCGCCCACGGCGCAACTGCCGGATCAGGCGTCCCAGCCCCAGAGTTCTGCCTCGCATCGTGGACATGCTGCCTCCTTGTGAAGAAGCGTCCGGAACCGGCCATGCCCCCCGACTGCGGGGACGCCACCATCCCGGCGAACCCGGTTCATACTGGGTTTCAGACCTTACGCGAGACTTACACTGGCTCTGAATGTCACATTGTCCAGGGAAAACCCTGGGACTTTCCCACGTCGCCGCCTGCAGGCGGCGTCGATGTTGACGGCTAAGCACAGTCCGCAGGGGGCTGCGCGTGGTCCATCAAAATCCCAGGCTCTCCAGCAGGTCGTCGACCTGGTCCTGATTGGCCACCACATCGCTCTTGCCGGCGGCATTGACCACGGGACCGTTGAGCAGTGATTTTGTTTCTTCGCGTTTTTCCTGAGGCACGTTGTCGATCAGCACCTGGATCAGTTCAGTCTCGATGGCACCGATCACCCCCAGCATCTTCATGATCACCTGGCCGGTCAGGTCCTGGAAATCCTGGGCCATGATGATTTCCATCAGGTTGTTCTGCGAAGACTGGGTTTTTTCGGGCACGTTTTTCAGAAACGCGCGTGTATCGTCCACCAGTTCGCGGGCCTGGTCGAGTTCGACCGGGTGATCGAACCAGTCCTGCCAGCGGGCGTCCAGCGCCTTGGCGTCTCGCTGCATCGAATCCTGCCAGGGCTGGATCTGCTCGGCTGCATTGAGCACCCGGTTGGCCGCCTGCTCGGTCATCTGGGCCACGTAGTGCAAGCGATCGCGGGCATCCGGGATGGCATGGGCCGCATCCTTGATGGCCTCGTCCAGGCCCAATTCGCGCATGCTGACGCGCAAGGTGCGGGTCAGGTGCGCGATGCGCTGTATCAGATCCATCGAAGGTTCCGCGAAATCCTGCTGGCTCGAAGATTGATCCATCGTCATGGTGCCCCTCCGATCAGAGCTTCTCGAAGATCTTGTTCAGCTTTTCTTCCAGGGTGGCCGCCGTGAAAGGCTTGACCACATAGCCGCTGGCGCCGGCCTGAGCCGCCGCGATGATGTTTTCCTTCTTGGCCTCGGCCGTGACCATCAGCACGGGCAGACTGGCCAGGTTGGGATCGGCGCGGATATTCTGCAGCATGGTCAGCCCGTCCATATTGGGCATGTTCCAGTCCGAGACCACGAACTCGAAGCCGCCATTGCGCAGTTTTTCCAGGGCCTGGGCGCCGTCCTCGGCCTCGTCGACATTTTCGAAACCCAGATCCTTGAGCAGGTTCTTGATAATCCGGCGCATGGTGGGAAAGTCGTCGACGATCAGGATTTTCATCGTTTTCTGTACCACGGATCACTCTCCAATGAATAAAAAAACAGGGTATTCGAGTACCCGATGCCACAGTTCAAGCCTGTCAAACCCGGTTCCCGAAGGAACCGGCGCTTTTCAGGATGCGTTCGCTGAGTTCATCCAGAGGGACGGCCTCTTCAGCGGCGCCAATCAGCAATGCCTCACGCGGCATGCCAAAGACCACACAGCTGGCCTCGTCCTGGGCGAAAGTGCGTGCACCCGCCTGACGCATGGCCAGCAATCCCTGGGCCCCGTCCTTGCCCATGCCCGTCAGGATGACGCCGATGGCGTTCTTGCCCGCCACCTGGGCTGCCGAATGAAACAGCACATCCACGGAAGGCCGGTGACGATTCACGGGATCGCTGTATTCGAGCTGGACGACATAGTTGGCGCCGGACCGGGCGAGCTTCATGTGAGCCACCCCACCCGGCGCCAGGTAGACATGGCCGGGCAGCACCCGCTGGCCGTCTTCGGCTTCATGAACCTGCACGGCGCACAGACCATCCAGCCGCTGCACGAAGGATTTGGTGAAACCGGCCGGCATGTGCTGCGTGATCATGATCGCCGGGCTGTTGGCCGGCAGCGGTTCGAGCACATGGCGGATGGCCTCGGTTCCCCCGGTGGACGAGCCGATCATGACGAGTTTTTCGGTCGTGGCGAAATGCGCCGACAGGCGTGGCCGCGCGGGCTCCCCCCCCGGATGGGCCAGGCGCGGACGCAGACGCGCATGGGCGGCCGCACGGATCTTGTCGGCGATCATGTCGCTGTAGTCCATCAGGCCGTCGCGCAGGCCAAGCTTGGGTTTGGTGACGAAATCGACTGCACCCAGTTCCAGCGCCCGGATCGTGACCTCGGAATTGCGCTCGGTCAGGGAAGACACCATGACCACCGGCATGGGCCGCAGCCGCATCAACCGTTCTAGAAAGTCCAGGCCGTCCATGCGCGGCATCTCGACATCCAGGGTCAGCACATCGGGGTTGTGCTGCTTGATGAGTTCGCGCGCGATCAATGGGTCGGCCGCGGTCGCCACGACCTCCATGTCGGGATGGGCATTGATGATCTCCGTCATCAGACTGCGCACCAGAGCAGAATCATCGACACACAGCACACGGATTTTCTTGTTGGCAGACATGTTTCAGCAGGCTCCCTCGAATCAGGCGACGGCATAGACCGTCTGCCCCTGAAGACGCAGGGATTTGGTCAAGTAGGTGAAGTTTTCCGAGTGACCCGCAAACACCAGGCCACCCGGTTTGAGCAGGGGCACGAAGCGCTCCAGAATCCGGGTCTGGGTCGGCTTGTCGAAATAGATCATGGTGTTGCGGCAGAAGATCGCATCGAACTTCTGATTCAGCGGCCAGTGGGGCGCCACCAGATTCAGTTCTTCAAAGGTGACCATATTGCGGATCACAGGCTTGACCATGGCCATGCCGGCCTGGCGCCCCGCCCCGCGCAGGAAATAGCGCCGCAGAAATTCGGCAGGCACGGGCTTGACGCGATCCAGGGTATAGATCCCCTTGCGCGCCTGGGCCAGGGCCTGGGTGTCGATATCTGTCGCCAGGACCGAAAGACCCGCCTCGGACTGGCCGCAGGCGTCATGCAGCGTCATGGCCAGGGTGTAGGGTTCTTCGCCGGTGGACGAGGCACAGCACCAGATGGAGATCGGCTTGCGGCGGTTGCGCACGAAATCGGCCAGAATGCGGAAATGATGCTGCTCTCGGAAAAAGGCCGTATGGTTGATCGTGAAGGCACTGATGAAGCGATCCCATTCGTCGGCCTGGGGATTCTGT
>NZ_JAVERO010000149.1:0-4690 GCF_034007085.1 Castellaniella sp.
TCTGACCCGGTGGGGTGAGCTACCCCGCCAGAATTGGACGCCTCAGAGCGCCGGAAATCCGGCTTGATGCGGCGAAAATGAATTCTTCAGGGACGACTATGTAGCCAATCGTTTTGACATCCGTCGTGTGACCGAGGATTGGTTGGGGATCTACCGGGGGAATGAGGCATGCTGACCGTGTTGACGCCGACGTATGATCGGGCGCATACCCTGCCGCGCCTGTTCGACAGCCTGTTGCGCCAGGATGAAACAGATTTCGAGTGGCTGGTGGTGGACGATGGCAGCACGGACGGGACAGCGGCGCTGGTAGACCAGTGTGCCGCGCGTGCGCCGTTCACTGTGCGGTGCGTGTCCCAGGCCAATGGTGGCAAGCATGTGGCCGTCAACACCGGGGTCGCGCATGCGCGCGGCGGCTGGATCTTGATTGTCGATAGTGATGACTGGCTGGCGGACAATGCCCTGCGCGTGGTGAAGGCCGCCCTGTCGTCAGTGGCGGACGATGCGGGGGTTGTGGGCCTGTGTTTTCGCAAGACCGATGCGCATGGAAGGATCCTGGGCCTGCCCTGCGCGGACCTGCCCGTGCCCTGGGCCGCCGCGCCGACCGAGGCGGGCCGCCGTGTGCGGGGGGAACTGGCCTACGTCTTCCGGCGCGAGGCCATGGCAGCGGCGCCGTTTCCCGTGATTCCAGGGGAAAAATTCGTGCCGGACCTGTACGCCTGGAACCGGATCGGAGACCTGGGGACCATCCTGTTCTATCTGGATCGCGCGGTCTATCGATGCGAATACCTGGAGGATGGGTATACTTGGAACTTTTCGATACATCTGCGGCGTAACCCCCGGGGGTTTTTCCTGTTCTACGCCGGGCAGATTCGCAGGGAGCCTCATCTCGTGGACAAGATCAAGGCCGTGGTGCGTTGCGCGCAATGCCTGGCTTACAGGGCGGTTCGCCGTCTGCGCGTGGATGGGGCGGGTGGATAATCCCGGTATGCCAAAGACAATCGCCCTGATTGCCCATCATGCGGAATCCTTGCTGAATTTTCGCGGGGATTGGATCCGCGACCTGAGCGCTTCCGGCGCGCGGGTGTGGTGCCTGGCGCCCGATTATCGGGACGAGGACCGGGCCGCCGTGCGTCGCCTGGGGGCCGAGCCGATCGATTACGGCTTGCAGCGCACGGGCATGAACCCCGTGCGGGATCTGCGTGATGCCTGGGCGCTGACGCGCCTGCTGCGTCGCCTGCGCCCGGACGTGGTCTTTGCGTTTTCGACCAAGCCGGTCCTCTACGGCACGCTGGCCGCCTGGGCGGCACGGGTGCCGCGCCGCGTGGCGATGATCGAGGGCGTGGGCTTTGTCTTCACCGACGGGGATCGCCCCTTGGGCTGGAAACGCCGGATCCTGCGCCGCGTGGTGGGCGGGCTGTACCGGCTGGCGCTGTCGCGCGCGCATCGGGTGATCTTCCTGAATCCGGATGATCGCCGTGAATTCGTGGAGCGCGGTCTGGCGCCGGCTGATCGCGCCGTGGTGCTGGGCGGGATCGGGGTGGACCTGGACACCTGGGCAGCTTCGCCTCCGGTGCGTGCCCCTGTCACTTTCTTGCTGGTGGCGCGGCTGCTGCGCGAAAAGGGTATCGTTGAATACGTGGCGGCGGCTCGGGAGGTGCGCCGCCAGTATCCGGATGCACGCTTTTTGCTGTTGGGCGGACTGGATTCGAATCCGGGTGGCCTGGGGCGTGCGGAGGTCCAGTCCTGGGTGGATGAGGGCGTCCTGGAATGGCCGGGGCATGTGGATGTGCGGCCTTGGATGATGCAAGCCAGCGTGTTCGTCCTGCCGTCCTGGCGCGAAGGCGTGCCGCGCAGCACCCAGGAAGCCATGGCCATGGGGCGGCCGGTGATTACGACCGATGCGCCGGGGTGCCGGGAAACCATCGAAGACGGTGTGAACGGCTACCGGGTGCCGGTGCGGGACGCGCAGGCGCTGGCGCAAGCCATGCTGCGATTTGTGCAGGATCCGGATCGGATTGCATCCATGGGCGCGGCCAGCCGCCGCCTGGCCGAAGACCGTTTCGACGTGCGCCGGGTCAATGCGCGTTTGTCCGAATGGCTGTGGGATGCGGCGGCTGTGGATCATAAGGAGATGCTTTGAGGCTGCAAGGAGATGACGGGGTGATCCGTTATGAACGCCGTCATTCGCGTTGGTATGAAATCCTGCTGTTGAGCATGCCGTTCCAGCTGCTGGCAGGCCTGTGCGTTGTGCTGCTGGCCCCTGCGGTCTGGTCCTGGGGGGCAGTGTTCTGGCGTCATCTGGATGGGGTGCGGGTCAATACGCTGTGGGCGGTGGGCCTGTCGTTCGTGGTCATCGTCCTGGTGCTGCGCCGCCTGTCGCGGTTTTCGGGCGGCGGCATCATGACGCACGTTGCGCCGGTCGTCACGGGGGTGTTCCTGCTGGCGTTTGCGCTGTTGTTCTTCAGCCGCAGCGGCTATTCCCGCCCCGTTCTGCTGTCCGCGTATGGATTGAGTCTGTTGTGGTGCTATGCGGGGTATTTCATGGGCCGTCGCTACCGCAGGCTGAAATTCGCCGTGTTGCCCATGGATGCATCCTGTAGTCTGCAGTCCACGCCCAACCTGGAAATCCGCCATCTGACGCAGCCGGATCTGGCGGGGGTACGCTATGACGCCATCGTGGCCGATCTGCGCGGTTCGCACATGACGCCGGAATGGGAACGGTTTCTGGCGCAGTGCATTCTGGCGCACATTCCCGTGTTCAACATCCGTCAGGTAATAGAGGGCCTGACTGGCCGGGTGCGCATCGATCACCTGTCGGAAAACGAGGTCGGCACCCTGCTGCCGTCACCGCTGTATACCGTCTGCAAGCGCCTGATCGATATCGTGGGTGTGCTGGTCGTCGCACCGATCGTCCTGCCGCTGATGCTGTTCACGGCCATCGCCATCCGGCTGGACAGCCCCGGTCCGGCTGTGTTCGTGCAGAATCGCGTGGGCCTGGGCAACCGCGATTTCCGCATCTACAAATTTCGCAGCATGCGCACCGATGCCGAAGCCGACGGTGCGCGCCTGGCCTGCGACGGCGACGACCGCATCACGCGCGTCGGTGCCTTCATTCGCAAGACCCGCCTGGACGAACTGCCTCAGCTGTGGAACGTGCTGAAGGGCGACATGAGCCTGATCGGCCCCCGGCCGGAACAGCGCGTGTTCGTGGACCAGTTCGACGCCGAGATCCCTTTCTACATCTACCGCCACGTCGTGCGCCCCGGCATCACCGGCTGGGCCCAGGTGATGCAGGGCTACGCCGGGGATGCCGATGCGACGCGGGTCAAGATCCAGCATGATTTCTACTACATCAAGCATTTCTCGCTGTGGCTGGACATCCTGATCGTGTTCAAGACCGTGCGCATCGTGTTGACGGGATGGGGGGCGCGTTAGGGTAGACTGTCCCTGATTTGATTCAGGCGGTCCTCCCCATGTACGAATCCCGCAACGAACCTTTGCTGCATCCCGCGCATTTCCGCCGCCGACTGATTCGGAAATCACCCTGAAATCCAGTATCTATGCGGGTTGCGGGGATTGTTCAGGGGCGACTAATGGGGATGATGATCATCTCAATGAATTGGCATCCCAGTCCGTGCGGATCGTCAGGCTGGCAGGGCTGGGAACCGCAGCATCTGCGGGCGGCCAGGGCAGGGCATCGACAGGCACCCCGGCCAGATGCCACTGTGCGGCAGGCAAGCGGGCCAGTGCCTGCCGGAGATCCGGCGCGGGTGGGGAATCCAGCCGGTAATGCTGCGGCCACTGCGCGACGGTCTGCCGCCAGGACTGGAACGGGTCGGCGCCGGTTTGTGCGCTTGCCGGCACGGCCAGGATCAGAGTGATGCCTTGATCGATCAGCGGCTGGCAGGCGGGCGGCGGATCGGTTTGTTCGGGGTCGGCCAGAATCAGGGCGATGCGATCGGGTGCCAAACCATCCGGTCGGCGGGTCTGCAGCCAGTCCTGGGTGGCAGAGCAGGCGGCTTCGATGGGCAGGGCCTGCCCATCCAGTTGCAATGACCGGGTGGCGGCGAGCCGCGTGATGGCGTCCAGTCCCCAGGCCGCGTCAGGACTGGTCGGGGCGACACCCAGCGCGCCCTGTTGCAGGACGATCGGGATGGTCAGGCAGCTGGCGACGGCGGTGGCGCGCACGGCCTTGGCCCAGGTATTGGTCTGGTCGTAGCACAGGGGCGGCGGGACTGATCGGCCTGGCTGCTGGCGTTGATTCAGCCAAAGCGTGGTGGCTGGGTCCGTATGGTCCTGGGCCTGTGCCGGCGCCAGGTCCAGGCGCGTGTTGCCATGGCTGCGGATCACGCTGGTGTTTTCCGCCAGCCGCCGCACGACGACAGGCGGCAGGGTTGTGGGGTCATCCAGGCCGATGCCCTGGAAAGGCTGCGGCGCATTGTCCAGCCGATACCCCAGCAGGCGCAGGATGGTGGCCGGCACCTGGGCCAGGGCGCTGGGCCAGGCCAGTTGGCTGGCCTGGTCGAATGTCTGGAACAAGGCCGGGTCGGCTTGCCTGGCAGCTGCATTGAAATACATCAGGAACGGCACCCGGAACATCTCGTGCTGGAATCGGGATGAATCGTGGCCGACGTCGGTGTAGGGGGATTCCCCGTGATCGGAAAAGTACAGGAACACGGTCGGCTGGCGG
>NZ_JAVERO010000150.1:0-4684 GCF_034007085.1 Castellaniella sp.
TATTCGCCGGCGGGCGCCTCGGATTCCGGGCGATCGACCAGTTCCATGTAGGCCATGGGGGCATTGTCGCCCTGGCGGAAACCCATCTTCAGCACACGGGTGTAACCCCCGTTGCGCGCGGCAAAGCGCGGTCCGATGTCATTGAACAGCTTGGTGACGGCGTCACGGTCACGCAGACGGGCGAACGCCAGGCGGCGGTTGGCCAGAGTGGGGTTCTTGCCCAGGGTGATCAGGGGCTCGACCACGCGGCGCAGTTCCTTGGCCTTGGGCAGCGTGGTCTTGATGGCTTCATGGGTCAGCAGGGACACGGCCATGTTGCGGAACATGGCAAGACGATGGCTGCTGGTGCGGTTCAGTTTGCGAAGGCCAGAACGATGGCGCATGATGGTTTCCTTGTTGAATCTAAGACCCGGATCTTCTATCGCACAGGGCGCGGCCCGGGTGGGTGAACTGCGCTTGCCCGGGATGAGGGCAGGCGCAGGATTTTAGCACGACAAAAATGCTTTCCCTGGGCGTTTTCAGGGGCGCTCAAGGCCGACAGGCGGCCAGTTTTCCAGCTTCATGCCCAGGGTCAGGCCGCGCGCGGCCAGGACTTCCTTGATTTCGTTGAGCGACTTGCGGCCCAGGTTCGGCGTCTTGAGCAGCTCGTTTTCGGTGCGCTGGATCAGGTCGCCGATGTAGTAGATGTTTTCGGCCTTCAGGCAGTTGGCCGAACGCACCGTCAGTTCCAGATCATCGACCGGGCGCAGCAGCACGGGATCGATCGGCGCCGACTGGGTGCCTACCGGCATGCTGGTGGTCAGCTGGCCGGCGTCCTTGTCGCTCAGCGAGACGAACACCGAAATCTGGTCCATCAGGATGCGGGCCGACTGGCGCACGGCCTCTTCGGGGCTGATGACGCCATTGGTCTGCACGTCCAGCACCAGCTTGTCCAGGTCGGTGCGCTGCTCGACGCGGGCGTTTTCCACGGCATAGCTGACGCGGCGCACCGGGCTGAACGAAGCGTCCAGCACGATCTGGCCGATCGTGGCCGAACGGTCATCGACCAGGGCGCGCACATTGCCCGGCACGTAGCCGCGGCCCTGTTCGACCTTGATCTGCATTTCCAGGCGGCCATTGTCCGTCAGGGTCGCAATCAGATGATCGGGATTGATGACCTCGACGTCGTGCGGCAGTTCGATGTCGCTGGCACGGACTTCGCCGGGGCCCTGCTTGTTCAGCACCAGCGTGACTTCGTCGCGGTTATGGAGCTTGAACACCACGCCTTTCAGGTTCAGCAGAATATCGACCACGTCCTCGCGCACACCGGCGATCGTGGAATATTCATGCACGACTCCGCTGATCTGGACTTCGGTAGGGGCATAGCCCGTCATGGAAGACAGCAGGATACGGCGCAGGGCATTGCCCAGCGTGTGGCCGTAGCCACGCTCGAAGGGCTCCATCACGACCTTGGCGTGATGGGCGCCCAGGGTCTCGACAGAGATGGTGCGGGGTTTCAGAAAACCTTGTGCGGACATGGATGTTCCTTTTCAATACCCTCGGCTCGTTACACCGATAAGGCTGACGGAAAGATACCGCCGCCCCGGGAGGCGGCGGGCAATGCAGGTCGCCGATCGACGAAGATCAGCGGGAATACAGTTCGACGACCATGGATTCGTTGATGTCGTGGGCGACATCAGCGCGATCCGGGGCCTGCTTGAACACACCCGACAGCTTGGCGGCATCGACCTCGACCCACTGGGGCAGGCCATTGCCGGTCGCCAGTTCCAGGGATTCCTTGATACGGACCTGGTTCTTGGCTTTTTCGCGGACGGCAATCACGTCGCCGGCCTTGACCAGGATCGAGGCGATGTCGGCGGTATGGCCGTTCAGTTCGATGGCACGGTGATTCACCAGCTGGCGCGCTTCGGCGCGGGTGGAACCAAAGCCCATGCGGTAGACGACATTGTCCAGACGCGATTCGAGCAGCTGGATCAGCGTTTCGCCCGTGTTGCCGCGACGGCGCTCGGCCTCGGCAAAATATTTGCGGAACTGTTTTTCCAGCACGCCATACATGCGCTTGAGTTTCTGCTTTTCACGCAGCTGCAGGCCGAAATCCGACGTGCGCGAACCCGAGATGCGGCCATGCTGGCCGGGCTTGGATTCGAGCTTGCACTTGGAATCCAGCGAGCGGCGAGCGCTCTTCAGGAACAGGTCGGTGCCTTCGCGGCGCGAAAGCTTGCATTTGGGTCCAGTGTAACGAGCCAAGATGTTCCCCTTAGATACGACGACGCTTGGGCGGACGGCAGCCGTTGTGCGGCACCGGCGTGATGTCCGAAATGCTGGAGATCTTGATCCCCAGGGCATTCAGGGCGCGCACCGAGGACTCGCGGCCAGGGCCGGGGCCCTTGATGCGGACTTCCAGCGTCTTGATCCCGTATTCCTGGGCCACGCGGCCGGCGGATTCGGCAGCCACCTGGGCTGCGAACGGCGTCGACTTGCGCGAACCCTTGAAGCCGGCACCGCCGGACGTAGCCCACGACAGCGCATTGCCCTGGCGGTCGGTGATCGTGATGATGGTGTTGTTGAAGGATGCGTGCACGTGGGCAATGCCGTCGGACACGCTCTTCTTGACTTTCTTGCGGACGCGCGCGGCGCCGCCTTGAGCTTTCGCCATGTTCTTTCCTCAGGTTATTTCTTCAGGGACGCAGCGGCGCGGCGCGGGCCCTTGCGGGTACGCGCGTTGGTGCGGGTGCGCTGACCGCGCACCGGCAGGCCACGCTTGTGGCGCATGCCACGGTAGGTGCCCAGGTCGATCAGACGCTTGATCGACAGCTGCACTTCGCGGCGCAGGTCGCCTTCGATCGTGTAGCCGTTGATCTGTTCACGGATCTTTTCCAGTTCTTCGTCGGTCAGATCCTTGATTTTCTTCGAATACGCGATGCCGGTCGCTTCGCAGATCTTGCGGGCGCGGGTGCGGCCGATGCCGAAGATGGCGGTCAGACCGATCTCGGCGTGTTGATGCGGCGGAATATTGATGCCAGCAATACGGGCCATGACTGTTCCTCGTGAATTCCGTGATGCCCGGCCTTAGCCTTGGCGTTGCTTGTGACGCGGGTCGGTGCAGATGACGCGCACCACGCCGTGACGTTTGATGATTTTGCAGTTGCGGCAGATCCGCTTTACCGATGCCATTACCTTCATGGTGATCTCCTGGTTCTTGACCGGCCGCTGCCTATTTGGAGCGGAAAACAATCCTGGCGCGCGACAGGTCATAGGGCGTGAGCTCCACTGTGACCTTGTCACCCGGAAGGATCCGGATATAGTGCATACGCATCTTGCCCGAAATATGGCCCAGCACCATGTGGCCATTTTCCAGCTTGACGCGGAACGTTGCGTTGGGAAGGTTTTCGATGACCTCCCCTTGCATCTGGATGACGTCGTCCTTGGACATGTTCGTTCAGCGCATGGGTAATCCCGCAGCGCCCTTGAAGTTCGCCTTCCGGAGCAGCGAGTCGTACTGTTGAGACATCATGTAAGCCTGCGCCTGCGCCATGAAATCCATCGCGACGACGACGATGATCAGCAGGGACGTGCCACCAAAATAGAACGGCACGTTCCAGCGCATCTGCATCAGTTCCGGCAGCAGGCAGACCAGCGTGACATAGATGGCACCCGACAGCGTCAGACGCATCAGGATCTTGTCGATGTAGCGCGCGGTCTGTTCGCCAGGCCGGATCCCGGGCACGAAGGCGCCGCTTTTCTTCAGGTTGTCTGCCGTCTCGCGGCTGTTGAACACCAACGCCGTGTAGAAAAAGCAGAAGAAGATGATCAGGCCGGAATACAGCGTCACATACAGCGGCTGCTGCGGCGACAGTGCGGCCGCCAGGTCGCCCAGCCAGCGCATGTTCGGGTTGCTGGAGAACCAGCTGGTGACCGTCGCAGGCAGCAGGATGATCGACGAGGCGAAGATCGGCGGAATCACGCCGGACATGTTCAGCTTGAGCGGCAGGTGCGAGGACTGGCCGCCATAGAGCTTGTTGCCCACCTGGCGCTTGGCGTAGTTCACCGTGATGCGGCGCTGGCCGCGTTCGATGAAAACCACGAAATAGGTCACCGCAACCACCAGGGCCAGGATGAACAGCGCCGACAGGATGGACATCGAGTCCGTGCGCACCAGATCCAGCATGCCGCCCAGCGCACCGGGCAGGCCGGCGACGATCCCGGCGAAGATCAGCAGGGAAATGCCATTGCCCAGACCGCGTTCGGTGATCTGCTCGCCCAGCCACATGATGAACATGCTGCCGGTGACCAGCGTCACGATCGTGGTAAAGCGAAACAGCAGGCCCGGATCGATGACCAGGCCGGGCTGGGATTCCAGCGCCACTGAAATGCCGATCGCCTGGAAGGTCGCCAGGAACACCGTGCCGTAGCGCGTGTACTGGGTGATCTTGCGCTGGCCGGACTGGCCTTCTTTTTTGATGGCCTCGAGCGCCGGGACGACCACGGCCAGCAGCTGCATGATGATGGCCGCCGAGATGTACGGCATGATCCCCAGCGCCAGCACGGAAAAGCGTTCCAGGGCGCCGCCGGAGAACATGTTGAACAGCCCCAGGATTCCGCCCTGGTTCTGCTGGAACAGGTCGGCCAGCGCGTCCGGATTGATGCCAGGCACGGGGATGTGGGTCCCCAGGCGGTAGACAAT
>NZ_JAVERO010000151.1:0-4633 GCF_034007085.1 Castellaniella sp.
CCTTCTGGATCAGGCCCTCGACCCGCTGCTTGGCAGCCGGCGAGATCAATGGCCCCAGATCGGCCTGGCGATCGGTACCGACATTGATTTTCAGCTTGCGCGCGCGCTCGACGAAATCAGGCAGCCATTTCTGCGCCTCGCCCACCAGCACCAGCACGGAAATCGCCATGCAACGTTCACCGGCTGCGCCGAAGGCCGCACCCAGCATCGAGTTCAGGGCAGCCTCGCGGTCGGCGTCGGGCATGATGACGCTGTGGTTCTTGGCGCCCATCATGGCCTGGCAGCGCTTGCCCGCATTCGAGGAACGGCGGTAGATTTCCGTGCCGACCCGGGTCGAGCCGATGAAGGACACTGCCTTGATGTCCGGATGGTCGCACAGGGCGCTGGCCACGTCCGGACCGCCATGCACCACGTTCAGCACGCCGGGCGGCAGGCCGGCTTCCAGGGCCAGTTGGGCGACCATCAGCGAGGCTGTGGGATCCTGTTCGGACGGCTTGTACACAAAGGTATTGCCGCAGGTCACGGCAATCGGGAACATCCAGCACGGCAACATCACAGGGAAGTTGAAGGCCGTGATCCCGGCGCAGACGCCCAGGGGCTGGATGACCGAATAGACATCGATGCCAGTGGCCGCATTTTCGGCGTAATCCCCCAGTTGCAGGGTATTGGCCGACACGGCATGGTCGACGCCTTCCAGGCCGCGTGCGACCTCGCCTTCGGCATCGGGCAAAGTCTTGCCGTGCTCGCGGGAAATGACCTCGGCGATCTTGGAGGTGTGTTCCCGCAGCAACTGGGCAAAATCCGCCATGATCTGGCGACGCTTGGCCTGGCTGACGTTGCGCCAGGTCTTGAAGGCCTCCTTGGAATCCGCGATCGCCCGTTCGACCTCGGCCGGCGTGGCAAAAGGCACCCGGGCAACCACTTCCTGGGTCGCCGGATTGATGACGTCACGCCATTCCTTGGTTTCGGACTGGACGAGTTTCCCGCCGATCAGCAGCGGGATGCGTGGGATGTCGCTCATTCAAACCTCCTGGGTAAATTCAGTGAACGCAAAACTCAGTGCTGGACCAGCGGGCAAGTCGATGCCGACAAGGGCTGGAAAGCATCTTCGGCGGGAATCGTGGCCACCAATTTGGACAGGTCCCATTCGCCCTTGGATTCGGCGGGCGCCTTGACCTCATACAGATACATATCGTGGATCACCCGGCCATCGGGGCGAATGGAAGCGTTGTGCATGATCGGATCCTCGATCGGGATCTCGCGCATCTTCGCGGCGACCCGGTCCCCCTCGGTGGTGCCCGCAGCGGCCACCGCCTTCAGGTAGTGCCTGACGCTGGAATACACGCCGGCCTGGGTCATGGTGGGTTTCTTGCCCTGATAGGCCTGGGCGAAACGGTCGGACCAGGCACGCGAGGCATCGTCGAAATCCCAATAGAAACCATCCACGTAACTCAGGCCCTGGGCGTTTTCCAGGCCCAGCGCGCGCAGGTCCGAAAGAAACACCAGCAGGGACGCCAGGCGTTGGCCGCCTTCGACAATACCGAATTCACGCGCTTGCTTGATCACATTGACCGTATCCTGGCCGCCGTTGGCCAGGGCCACGACCTGGGCCCCGGACGTTTGTGCCTGCAGCAGGTAGGAAGCAAAGTCCGGCGCGTTCAGCGGATGCGGGACGGCCCCCTTGACGGTGCCGCCCAGCGCCTTGACCCGGTCGGATGCGCCCTTTTCCAGGGAATGGCCGAATGCATAGTCCACCGTAATGAAGAACCAGGATTTGCCCCCCTTGTCGAACATGGCCTTGACGCCACCGATTGACTGCGAATAGACGTCGAACATCCAGTGGAAGCCGACCGGAGAACAGTTCTTGTTGGTCAGGTCCGTGGTCGCCGGGCCGGAAAACAGCACCACCTTGTTCTTTTCACGGGCAATGTTCTGCACCGCCAGGGCCACGGCAGAATTGGTCAGGTCGGCAATCGCCGTCACCCCATCACGATCAAACCATTCGCGGGCACGCGCTGCCCCCACGTCCGCCTTGTTCTGGTTGTCGGCCGACACCAGATCGATCTGCATGCCCTTGCACTCGGCCTTCAGGCAGTCATCGATGGCCAGCTGCGCGGCCGCCACCGAGCCCATGCCACCCATGGATGCATAGGTCCCCGACATGTCGGTCAACACCCCGATCCGGACGGGTGGCGTTGCTGCCTGAGCAACAGACATGGACAGCGCGGTAGCGCACAGGGCGGCCGCCAGCGTCGGCGTGAATTTCTGCATGATCTTGTCTCCGTTGTCGTTCAGGCCCGCCTGTCTGCGCGGCGGGGCCAGGAAGTTCGTGCTCCCTGGCCCAGTTTAGTTGTGTAAAAAACTTATTACCATCAAAATATTTGCACATTGATTGACGATATTTGCACAAGGACCGCCATGGCCGACTGGGACGCGATCCGCTATTTCCTGGAAGTGATCCGCACGCAGCGGGCCAGCGCGGCTGCCCAGCGCCTGGGGGTGCGGCACAGCACCGTGACGCGGCGCATCCGTGCGCTGGAACAGGATCTGGGCGTGACCCTGTTCGAAAAATCCCGCACCAGCGGCTACACCCCGACCGAAGAAGGCCTGCGTTTCTTTGCCCACGCCGAACAGGTGGAAAGCACGTTGCTGGCCGCCCGGGAATCCCTGTCCGGCGCAGCCCAGATGCCCTCCGGCCATCTGCGGATCGGCTCCACGGAAGGGTTCGGCAGCACGATCCTGACCCCGCTGATGGTGGATTTCCAGCGCCGCCACCCGACCATGACCCTGGACATCATGCCGGTGCCGCGCTTCATCAGCCTGTCCAAACGCGAAGCCGACATGGCCATCGCACTGGAACGCCCCCAGCGCGGCCCCTATCTGTGTACCAAGCTGGCGGACTACAGCCTGCGGCTGTACGGCACCCGCGACTATCTGGCACGCCATGCGCCGATCCAGCATCTGGCCGACCTGGATCGGCACACCTTCATCGGCTATGTGGACGAACTGCTGTTCAGCGACCGGCTGCGCTACCTGGACGATCTGGTGCCACCTGCGCGCGTCGTGTTCCGCAGCACCAGCGTGCTGGCCCAGTACCAGGCCGCCCTGGGGGGCCAGGCGCTGGCAGTGCTGCCCTGTTTTCTGGCTGCCCAGGACGAACGCCTGGAACCCGTGCTGGCCGATTCGATCCTGGTCACGCGCAGTTTCTGGATGTACTGCCACGAAGACCTGCGCCGCACGCGCAGAGTAATGGCCTTGTGGGATTACCTGAAGCAGGCCGTGGCATTGAATCAGGACCTGCTGCATGGCCGCTGCCGGACACTGCGTCTTCTGGCCGGGGACTGGACGCCTTCGTTTGCCCCCCGCCATCCGCCAGTCAATGGCAAACAGCCGGCCGCCAGCGCCTGAACAGACTCAGGTTGCAGCGCGGGCCTTGCGCTGCCTAGGCCGGGGCATGCGTACACGCCGCCACATCAGCCCCAGGCCCAGGGCCAGGAACACGGCATGCACCAGCCACAGGCCCACGCCGAACGACAAGGTGCTGTTGGCGATCCAGCCGCGCGACAGATTGATCAGGTTCATGTACAGCAGCGCCAGCAGGCCGGCGATCAGCAGATCGCCCGAACGCCCCAGGCGTGGATTCACCGCCCCCAGCGGCAAGGCGATCAAAGCCAGATTCAGCACCGCCAGGGGCAGCGACAGCCGCCACATCAGCTGCGACAGGGATTCGGTATCGCCCTGGGCAATCAGGTCCAGGGTCGGGCGCGCCTTGATCTGCTGCAGGGCCTGCTGGCGCCTGGCTTCCAGGGCCCCTGGGTCGGTGCGGCTTTCGATGCGCACCCCATAGCGGTCGAAATCCAGCAGGCGCATTTCGGGCGACCCCGGTTTCAGGTCATAGCGATGCCCCGGGCCCAGCACCAGAAAACGGTCGCCGTTGGCCTCGGTGCGGATGGCCGCGCTTTCGGCCGTGACCACGCTGAGCCAGTCGGGTTCGATGATGCGCGCCACCACCCGGCCCAGTTCATCGTCCGGCCGGGTGGGCGATTCGGCGAAAAAGACCCGCCGGCCGTCATCGGTCTCGATGAACTGGCCGGCCGAAACCTTGGACAGGTCGGAACGCTGTTCAAACCGCTGGCGGTATTCGGCGATCTGCCCGTAGGCCCAGGGCGAGGCCACCAACGTCAGCACCGCCACCACGGCGGCCACCGGCAAGGCAAAGCGCATCACAGGTCGCAACCACTGGCCCAGCGACAGGCCGCTGGCAAACCAGACGGCCATTTCCGATTCCCGGTAGCTGCGCGTGACCGTGGTCAACACCGCCACGAACAGGGACACGGACAGGATCACCGGCAACGCGGTGATGCTGGAAAAGGCCGCCAGGCCCAGGACGACGTTGGCCCCGATATCACCATTGGCGGCTTCGCCCAGCAGACGCACGATCAGCACGCTCAGCCACACCACCAGCAGGGTGGAAAATACGATGCCTGCATGGCTGGTGATTTCGGAAAAGACGGCGCGCTTGAACAATGACATGGAAAAATGCGGAATAATGGACCGTCTGATCCCCGGAACCCTCCGGCTCACAAGGAATACGAATGGAATTTAGCACAACGACGCCAGCATCCCTGCACAC
>NZ_JAVERO010000153.1:0-4581 GCF_034007085.1 Castellaniella sp.
AGGGTCCAGGCATCCTCAACCTGAGCCTGGCACAAGTGTTCACCGGCCGACCACTCGACCATTCCGAAATCCTCTACCGGCATCTGTGCGCACTGATCAGCCAAGCGCTGGCGACTTTCGGCATCGAGGCCAGCGCACAGGCGGTCGAAGGTTCGTTCTGCGACGGCAGGTACAATCTGGCCGTGCTGGCTCCCCCCCGCAAGATCGCAGGCACGGCCCAGGTCTGGAGACGCATTCCGGAGCAGACGCCCGACCGTCACATCGGACTCGCCCACGCCCTGATCCTGGTGCAAGGGGACCCTGCCGAACTGACGACACGCGCCAATGCGCTGGAAGCCGCGCTGGGCTCCGCCCGCCGCTACGACGCAAGCCGGATCGCAATGCTGGACGGCCTGCTGCCGCCAGCCGAGCGCCCTGGCTTGCCGGTGGCCCTGGAGACACGGCTGAGAGCAACCCTGCAGGCCTGGCCGCCGCTGCCGACGGCCGCACCGGCCCGACCGAGACCTGAACCATGAGTCCGACCCCGCTGGAACAAAAAACCGCCCGCCTGACCGTGCTGATCGATCCGAACAAGAAAAAGGCATTCGAGCAACTCTGCGCCCGCCAGGACCTGACGCCTTCCCAGGTGGTGCGGCAGTTGATCCGGGAATACCTGGCCCGTCACAACGTGGATTGGACACCCAGCAAGCCGCCCTCCCGGCCATGATGCAGGGGTGCGTACTGCGCTGCGACTGACCCCGGTCTGCAAGCAGCGCCTGCTACCTGGCCGGTCTTCCTAGTGTCCAGTCGTCTCTGCCGCTGCCAGTGCCTTCAACAAATCCTGCTGAAAATCATCCGCCCCAAGCCGGGACAATGTCCCCATGCGGCTCAGCTTGGCACGAATCGGCGCTTCTGCGCCGCACAGAATCACACGCATGCCACGCGCGTGCGCGGCCACGATTTCGTCATCCAGCGCCTGCAGCGCCGTCGCATCGGCAAACGGCACCTGATCCAGGCTCAGGATCAAGGTAGGCGCATCCGCAGTTCGGAATGCTTCCCGCAGCGTTTCGACTGCGGCAAAGAACAACGGTCCCCGCACGCGCAGCACGCGGATGCCCGCGTGCTGCTTGCCTGGCCCCGATTCCGGAATCGCCACGGGGGTCACTACGACACTGGACGCCATGCGATGCAGGAAACGCAAGACCGACAGCACAATGCCGATATTGACCGCCACGACCAGATCGGCAAAAACCGTCAGCAGCAAGGTCAGGCACAGAATCACGGCGTCTGCACGCGGCGCATGCCGGATCAGGCGCACCACCCGGTGCGCCTCGCTCATGTTCCAGGCCACGACAAACAGGATCGCGGCCAAGGTGGCCAAGGGAATGTTGCGGGCCAACGGCGCGAACGCCAGCAAGACCAGCGCCAGTACCAGGGCGTGGACCACGCCGGCAAGCGGCGCGTAGCCACCGCTGCGGATATTGGTCGCGGTCCGGGCGATGGCCCCCGTCGCGGCAATCCCGCCGAACAGCGGGCTGATCACATTGGCCAGCCCCTGGCCGAACAGTTCGGCATTCGAATCGTGCCGCGTCCCGGCCATGCTGTCGGCAACAACGGCTGACAGCAAGGATTCGATGGCCCCCAGCAAGGCGATGGTGAATGCCGGACCGATCAACGGGACGATCCGATCCAGCCCCCCTCCAGGCCAGTGCGGCAAGGGCAGCCCCCGCGGCAAATCACCGAACGTGCTGCCGATCGTGGCCAGTTGCGGAAACTGGAAAATACCCTGCAGGATCGTCGCTACGACCAGGGCCAGCAAGGGGCCCGGAATCCGCTGCAGAATCCGCACCCGCCGCGGCAGCAGCACCAGCGCCAGCGACCCGACCCCGAACGCGGTCGCCACTGGATCCAGTTGTGTCAGGTGCTGAATCAGGAACCAGAATTTTTCGTGGAAGAAATGGCCGCGAACCGCCGGCAGTCCCAGAAAGGCCTGCCACTGCCCGACCCAGATGATGATGCCTATCCCCGCCGTGAATCCCAGGATCACTGGCAGGGGGATGTAGCGAATCACGCCGCCCAGGCGCGCCAGGCCAAAAGCGCACAGCATCAGCCCAGCCATCAGCGTGGCCAGTTGCAGGCCCGCAACCCCGTGCTCTGCGACGATGCCCGACAGAATGACGATGAAGGCGCCTGTGGGGCCGGCGATCTGCACCCGACTGCCACCGAACAGCGAGACCACGACCCCTGCCACAATGGCGGTATACAGGCCCTGCTCGGGTTTCACGCCGGAAGCGATCGCAAATGCCATGGCCAAGGGCAAAGCCACTACGCCGACGATCATCCCCGCTGCAATATTGCCCGCCCAATGCTTGGGCGCCCACAGCCCAGCCCTCCAGGCTTCCCGCGCAGCAAACACCATAGTGCCCCTTCCGATGATCCGCATACCTGAATCCAGCGTGCGCCGCCCCATGCGGCACACCACCGATTTGATGCACATCACATTATAATGAAGCACACATATCCGGATCGACTGACCCGACGGCTGCTGATGCTGCAGCGCAACGCGCTAGAATGTCACCTGCTCAATCCCTTACTCCGGATTTCAAGTGAGAAAAATCGTCCGCGCCAAACTGCATGGCATCCGCATCACCGGGGCCGACCTGGACTACCACGGCTCCATCACCCTGGATCCCGACCACTGCGAAGCCGCCGGCATCCTGCCCATGGAATTCGTCGATATCTGGAACAAGAATTCCGGCGCCCGCATCAGTACCTACGTGATCTACGGAGAACGCGGTTCGCGCTGCTGCATCCTGAACGGTGCCGCTGCGCGCACCTGCCAACGCGGCGACGAGGTCATCATCGCCAATTCCGAATACATCCAGGAATCCGAACTGGAACACATCAAGCCGGTGGTCCTGACGTTCCACCCCGACAACAGTGTGCGCGAACGCCTGGGCTATTCCGTCGGCCGCGACGATCAGGGTCGCCTCAGTTTCGAGATCGTGCACTTCTCCTGACCTTGCCCACCGCTTTATTTGCAACGCAGTAGGGCAACCCCAAGCGCCGCCTGCGCCTGCTTTCGCCTTTTGCGCACCAATCCGCGAACCGCGCCGGCAGCCTGAGCCTGCGCAAGGGCACCAGCTGGCAGCTTCGCCCGCGCTCGCACCACCGACCAGCCTGCCATAAAAAGCCCGCCTCTTCCGAGGCGGGCCGGGTCGGGGGCCCGTTTCGGGCACCCCTTTGCAAGATCAGACGGTTCAGGTCCGCTGCGAGGCCAGGCTGTCGGCCGTGGCCGGCGCTGCGGCCTTGCGATCGAACAGGGCCGTGACGACCTGCCACATGACCCCCAGGCCACCGATGATGAAGACCACATCGCCAAAGGTACGGACCCAGCGCAGGGTCTTCAGGATGTCCTGCTGCATGAACATCTCGCTGCGCGCCCACCAGGTGCCCACACTGATGCTGGCATGGAACTGGATCAGGCCGATCGGCAGCAGGCTGAATGCAATCATCATGACCAGGCCAAGGTTCATGCACCAGAACGACGTGTTCATCAGGCTGTTGTTGAATTGCATGTTCGGACGCACATAGCGCAGCACGAACAAAGTGAAGCCCAGCGCCAGGAAACCATACACGCCGAACAGGGCCGCGTGCGCATGCACTGCCGTGGTGTTCAGGCCCTGCACGTAGTAGAGCGAAATCGGCGGATTGACCATGAAGCCGAACACCCCGGCGCCCAGCATGTTCCAGAAGGCCACGGCGACGAAGAATTTCAATGGCCAGTTCAGGCTTTCCATCCACGGCGCACGCGCCTTCAGGCGCCAGTTTTCCCAGGCCTCGTAGCCCAGCACGACCAGCGGCACGACTTCCAGGGCGCTGAACGAAGCACCGATGGCCATGATCGGAGTCGTGGTGCCGGAAAAGTACAGGTGATGCAAGGTACCCGGCGTGCCACCCAGCATGAACAGGATGGCCGAACTCAGGCTGGCGATCGTGGCACCGCGCTTGGACACCAGGCCCATGGTCGCGAAGATGAAGGCCAGCGCCGCAGTGGCGAAGACTTCGAAGAAACCTTCGACCCACAGGTGCACCACCCACCAGCGCCAGTATTCCATGATGGTGATGTTGGTCTTTTCGCCATAGACCAGGCCAGCGCCATAGAACAGCCCGATGCAGATCACCGAGGCGCTGAACAGGACCAGCAGGTTCTTGTCGCCCTTTTGCCGGAGCGCCGGCACGATGCCACGCAACATCAGGACCAGCCAGAACACGATCCCCAGGAACTTGCCGATCTGCCACAGGCGGCCAAGCTCGATGTATTCGTAGCCTTGGTGGCCGATCCAGAAATTCCATTCGGCTGGAATCAGGTGGGCGATGGCGACGAAGTTGCCGCTGAACGAACCCACGACCACCAGGACCAGCGCCCAGAACAGGATATCCACGCCGAGTTTCTGGTATTTGGGGTCCTTGCCACCATTGAGAATCGGTACCAGGAACAGGCCCGCAGCCAGGAATCCAGTAGCGATCCAGAACAGGGCTGCCTGGATGTGCCAGGTGCGCACCAGGGAATACGGCAGCCATTCGGACACATTGATGCCA
>NZ_JAVERO010000016.1:0-29615 GCF_034007085.1 Castellaniella sp.
CCAGGGGACCACCAAAGTCCTGTTCGCCATGCCGGTTTTCGGCAGTGATGCCCGCCAGCAAATCGTCCAGTTGATAGACCGGTGCAGCAGGCTCAATCACGATACGGCCGTTTTCAACACGGACTTCGACGGTCTGCTCGAGTGTCAGTTGCGCCGCTTCCATGATCGCAGTGGGCAGGCGGACCGCCGGGCTGTTACCCCATTTCTTGAGGATCTGAAGCGCCATGGCGACCTCCGTAGAAACAAATGTAGATACCTATGAAGTATAGGCAATCCCTACGCAAGTATCAACACCCGTATCTACATGCGGGATCGTCGCCCGTCATTCACCTGCGGCACAAGAGACGCCTCATCAAGCATGCTCAAGCCCCGCATCACCGGCTGGCGGAAGGACGCACTGGGTGACTATCCCGTGAGCTTGCAAGCGCCGCTTCGACATGTCCGACCAGATCGGCGCCTGTGAGCCCGAGCGGTCCGGACAGGGCCAAGACGGTCGCAATGGAGGGCAAGCGCTGACCTCGCTCCAGCATGGAGATGAATGTTCTGTCGAGATTGGCCTCGAAGGCCAGTGTTTCTTGCGACATGCCGCGCGCATTCCGCAGCGACCTCAGCACGTCACCGAACGTTTTCTCGAGCGTTCCTTTTGGAGGCGGTCCCATTGCAGGGAAGATGCTAGTTTTGTAGACTATGGTCTACGGACAACTGTCTACAAGAACAATATCGTCATGACCTGCCAGAGCCGACACGCACGGCCCTCGAAACTCTCAAAAATGATCGCGGCAATCAATGTGGCGGCGCTGCTCAGCGCATGCGCCCACACAACCCCGAATCCCGTGCAGACATCGCAGGTTGGCGATGAAAACATGAGCTGCCGTTCCATCGAGAACGAAATGCAGGATATGGAAACCGAACGCGCGGACAGCGATGCGCGAGGCACCGGCCAGGTCGCGAAGAATGTCGGACTCGGAATCGCTGGTGCCTTCTTATTGGTTCCATGGTTCTTCATGGACACGGGTAATGCCCACTCAGTCGAGGCCAAGGCGGCACAAGCAAGATACAAGCGGCTACATGCGCTTTACCAGGATAAGGGGTGCATGCCCACAGAAAAGCCCGTGGAGAAAACTCCTTCGAGCGAATTGCATGAACCAAAAGAATAATCTGACAGAATAAATTAGCCAGATAGATCACAGAACAGAACTGCGAAGACCATAATGAACTTTATTCAAAAAATCATCCTCGGACACCACCTAACCAAGATGACTAATATCTTTGAGGCTGTTGTCCGCACAAAGATCGGTGCCTTTGCAGGGGCTGGCGGTGGGTTTGACTCGCTACCACCACATCAAATGACGCTGTATCTTAGCGAGCTTAAATCTCGTTCCGAAAAATTGCGCCGCTTCCCTAAACACGTGATCACTCAAGAATTACTGAAGAGCGCGCGCATCTCAGTTCAGCTAAACCGGTCCACCCGAATGGAAGCCCAACAGAAGCTCTTGGATCTGCTGATTGGTGAAGGCATTGCGATGGATCTCAAAACCTTCCAACAATCATTCTCAAATTAGCATCTCGTGTGAAGCACCTGCCACCCACCTTCCTCGGCAGGCGGCGTCCTGTGGCCGCACCGGGCGCTGTTGGAGTCCGCTGGCCAGAAGCCAGCCAGCGGGGAGGCAAGTGAGCCACTGTTCGAGCGGGACGCTTGCGGTCAGTCCGGGGGACTGACCGCCCCGCGAGTTTGGCGAACGCCCCGATGGCGGGCTGGCGGCCGGGCAGTTCCGGCGCAGCCGGAACCGGACGACCTGCGTCCGGGGCGGCCACAGGACGACGCCGAGGTCTCACAAAAGAACACCGACGGCCGACACCCCAGACCGAAACGCGGCCAGAGACCCCGCCCCCCCACATCAGCAATGAAAAAAGCCGGGACACAACGCCCGGCCTTTTCATCATCGACAGAAAGACTTACTTCAACTGCCCGTGGCAGTGCTTGTACTTCTTCCCGCTGCCGCACGGGCAGGGATCGTTGCGCCCCACGCGTGGGATCGCGCCGGCCGGCGTCGCCGCCTTCTGGCCAGTGGCGGGCGTCTCGTCCAGGCCCAGGTCCTCGCCGCGCAAGGCCGCGTCGTAGTCCGCGTGGTGGTAGCGCACGTTTTCCACCGGGGACGCCGGTTCCTCGACCTCCACCTGTTCGCGCGACTGGATGCGCACCGTCATCAGCACCCGGATCGTTTCGTTGCGGATACGGTCCAGCATGTCCGAGAACAGCGTGAACGCCTCGCGCTTGTAGGCCTGCTTCGGATCCACCTGCGCATAGCCGCGCAGATGGATGCCCTGGCGCAGATGGTCCAGCGACGCCAGGTGGGCGCGCCAGTTCGTGTCCAGCGACTGCAGCAGCACCGAACGCTCGAACGGTCGCCAGCCAGCTTCCGTCACCAAGGCAACCTTTTCGTCATACAACCGCCGGGCCTCGGCCAACACCCGTTCCAGCAGGTCATCGTCCGTCAGGTTCGGTTCCTTTTCCAGCATTTCGGCCAGCGGCAGCGCGATCGTCCAGTCGGATTCCAGGGACGACTGCAGGCCCGGGATGTCCCACTGTTCTTCCATGGTTTCTTCAGGGACGAAACGACGGAACACGGCAGTGATTTCCGCATCGCGCAGATTGGCGATCGTATCGGCTACCGATTCTGCTTCCAGGACCTCGTTGCGCTGGGCATAGAGCACCTTGCGCTGGTCATTGGCCACATCGTCGTATTCCAGCAACTGCTTGCGGATGTCAAAGTTGCGACCCTCGACCTTGCGCTGTGCGGATTCGATCGAACGCGACACCATGCGCGCCTCGATCGGCTCGCCTTCCGGCAGGCGCAGGCGTTCCATGATGGCGCGCACCCGATCGCCGGCGAAAATCCGCATCAGCGAATCGTCCAGCGACAGATAGAAACGCGACGAGCCCGGATCACCCTGGCGGCCGGCGCGACCGCGCAACTGATTGTCGATGCGCCGCGATTCGTGGCGTTCGGTGCCAATGATGCGCAGACCGCCTGCCTTCTTGACGGCTTCGTTGGCCGGCGCCCATTCGGCACGGATGGCCGCGATGCGGGCTTCCTTATCCTCGGGCGACAGGTCCGGATTGGCGCGCACCAGGTCGATCTGCTTGTCCACGCTGCCGCCCAGCACGATGTCCGTGCCCCGGCCCGCCATGTTGGTGGCAATCGTGATGTGACCGGGCTTACCGGCCTCGGCGACGATTTCGGCCTCGCGGGCATGCTGCTTGGCGTTCAGGACCTCGTGCGGCAGGCCTTCTTTTTTCAGCGCGTTGGACAGCAATTCGGAATTTTCGATGCTGGTCGTGCCCACCAGCACCGGCTGGCCGCGCTTGTGGCAATCGATGATGTCGGCCAGGATCGCCCGGTATTTTTCTGCGTCGGTCTTGAACACCTGGTCGTTCTGGTCCTGACGCGCCATCGGCCGGTTGGTCGGGATGATGACCGTTTCCAGGCCATAGATTTCCTGGAACTCGTAGGCTTCGGTATCGGCCGTCCCCGTCATGCCCGACAGCTTGTCGTACATACGGAAATAATTCTGGAACGTGATCGAAGCCAGCGTCTGGTTCTCGTTCTGGATGCGCACGCCTTCCTTGGCCTCGACCGCCTGATGCAGGCCGTCGGACCAGCGGCGGCCCGCCATCAGGCGGCCCGTGAACTCGTCGACGATGACGACCTCGCCATCCTGGACGACATACTGCTGATCCCGGTGGAACAGATTGTGCGCCCGCAAAGCCACCAGCAGGTGATGCATCAACGAAATATGCCGCGGATCGTACAGTGATTCGCCTTCGGGCAGGATGCCCTGGCGCGCCATGATTTCCTCGGCCTTGACCTGGCCGGCTTCCGACAGGTGCACCTGCTGGGCTTTTTCGTCGACCCAGAAATCGCCCTCGGGCTCGGGTTCGTGGGGCTTGGGCTCTTCGGCCATGCGCGTCAGCAGGGGCGGCACCGCATTCATGCGGATGTAGAGCTCGGTGTTGTCCTCGGCCTGGCCGGAAATGATCAACGGCGTGCGCGCCTCGTCGATCAGGATCGAATCCACCTCGTCGACGATGGCGTAAGCCAGCCCACGCTGACGGCGGTCTTCCGGGCGGAATTCCATGTTGTCGCGCAGGTAGTCGAAGCCGTATTCGTTGTTCGTGCCATAGGTGATGTCGGCCCGGTAGGCGGCGCGTTTTTCCTCGTTGTCCTGCTGCGGCACCACGACACCGACCGTCATGCCCAGGAAACCGTAGAGCCGGCCCATCCATTCGGCATCCCGGCGGGCCAGGTAATCGTTGACCGTCACCACATGGACGCCACGGCCATCCAGTGCGTTCAGGTAGACCGCCAGCGTCGCCATCAAGGTCTTGCCCTCGCCGGTGCGCATTTCGGCGATCTTGCCGTTGTGCAGGGCAATCGCGCCCAGCATCTGGACATCGAAATGACGCATGCCAAACACGCGCCGGCTGGCCTCGCGCACGACGGCAAAGGCCTCGGGCAACAAGGAATTCAGGGACTTGCCGTCCGCGATCCGCTGCCGGAATTCATCGGTCTTGGCCTTCAGCTCGTCGTCGGACAGGGCCTGCATGGAAGGTTCGAGCGCATTGATCTGCGCAACCTGCTTGCGGTACTGCTTCAGCAGCCGGTCATTGCGGCTGCCGATGATTTTTTTGAGCAGAGAAACCATAGTGTGTTGTCGCTGCGGGCCCGAACAAAGATCGGGCACCGGAAAATTGTGAAGCGCGGCCGCCCCATGGCAACCGCAGGCAAACACTGCAGTTTAACGCAGCACAGAAGTGCCCGCTGAATGTCCGGCTTGCCCGGATGGCCCCAGGGCCAGGCGTGTGCGGGTCCCTTCCTGGATGAACAGAGACGGATCCAGGGGATAGTCCGCCATCCGCACCTCGAAATGCAGATGCGCCCCTGTGGACCGGCCCGTGCTGCCCACCCGGGCAATCAACTGGCCCTGGCGGACGATGTCCCCCGTCTTGACCAGCAGGCTGGACGCATGGGCATAGCGAGTCCGCAAGCCGTTGCCATGGTCGATTTCCACCATGCGTCCATAACCATGCCAGGATCCCGCCCGGGTCACCAGCCCACCAGAGGCCGCCCGGATGGGCGCGCCGCGCGGCGCAACGAAATCCAGGCCTTCGTGCATGGTGTAGCGGCCACTGACCGGATTGCGGCGCCAGCCAAACGACGAACTGAGCGCCGGATAGTCGACTGGCGACAGAGTCGGCAGGCTGGCCTGGAAACCCGCCTGGCGAGACAGTGCCGCATCCACCAGGGCATAGGCGTCTTCCTGGGTTTCCAGGCGGCGACCCAGCGCATCGATGTGCCGGCCCAGCAATTCCGCCGAACCGATCGCGGGTGCCGACAGCGATTGCGCGGGAATGTCATCCATCACCGATACGTCATCCGCCAGGGCACCACTGCTGGCCGGCCCGCTGGCAACCACAGAGGAATCCGTCACAAGTTCCGGGGCCGTATAGTCCAGGCCAGCGGCCTGGGCGACGCGCGCGCGCACCGATTCCATAGCCAGCACGCGCCCCTGCAATTCACCCAATTTGCCTGCCAGGCCTGCGATACTGCCCTGTAACGCCGCCGAATCCTGCCGCAATCGGGTATCGATCGCCTCGCGCTGGCCCGGTCCCAGGGCCGGTGCGCGCCAGGCCTGCCACTGGGCCCCGCCCCAAGCCGCCAGCGCCAGGGCGCACAGTCCCCCCAGCCCCCGCAGGAGCCGCGCGTTAGAATGCAGCCAAAGCGCCGCGCGAGCAGCGCGTTTCGATTTCGTCACTCAAAAACTCCTCATGTCCATGGCGACACCGCCCCGGCGGGACCGATCGTCCGGCACACCAGCCCACGAATGGCTGGGCCGTTCCCCCCAAGGGGCGCATATGATGCGCACAGCGCACGAACTGCTGGCCGTCCAGGCGGTGCTGGCCGGCACGCTGCCGCCTTCTCTGGCGCGCCAGGTCCGGGTCGCCCGGATCGATGGACCACGAATCGTCGTGATGGTTCCCGGCCCCGCGCACGCTGCCCGGCTGCGCCAGACGACCGAAGCCGCTGCCCGCAGGATCCGGGATGCAGGCTGGCCTGTCGAACACATTGTCGTCCGGATCGACGCCGCCATGGGTCGAGTCTGGACAAAAAAACCCCAACGGATGGTTCAACCCCTGGGGGAGACGGCCCTGCAGTCCTTCGAGGGTCTGCAACGCCAGGTCGCGCCAGGCCCGCTGGCGGATGCCATCGGCCGATTGCTGCGCCACCATCGCTCGTGAAACAGCATCTCGCCCGGCAATGGCAGGGCCGGTTCAGGCGAATTGCCAGTCACGCGTGAAGGCAGCCGGGGCGACATCGTGCGATTCGTAGCTGATCAATTCCCAGCAATCCTGCCGGGCCAGCAAGGCACGCACCAGCTGATTGTTCAGGCCGTGGCCCGATTTGCAGGCCACATACCGCGCCACCAGCGGTTTGCCAGCCAGATACAGGTCCCCGATGGCATCGAGGATCTTGTGTTTCACGAATTCGTCGTCATAGCGCAAGCCATCTGCATTCAGGACACGGTATTCGTCCATGACGATGGCATTGTCCAGGCTGCCGCCACGCGCCAGGCCCATGGAACGCAGCGCCTCGACCTCGCTGGCGAAGCCGAAGGTGCGCGCCCGAGCGACCGTCTTGACGTAGGAATCCCGGGCGAAATCGATTTCGGCGACGTTGGCCGTGGAATCGATGGCCGGATGGCGGAAATCGATCGAAAAAGACAAGGCAAAGCCATCATAGGGTTCCAGCCGCGCCCATTTGGCCGCCGGGCCATCGCCTTCGCGGACCTCGACGGGCTTGAGCACCCGCAGAAAGCGTTTCGGCGCGGCCTGTTCGACCAGACCGGCGCTGCGCAGCAGATAGACGAAGGTCCCCGCGCTGCCGTCCATGATGGGGACTTCTTCGGCATCGAGATCGACATGCAGATTGTCCACCCCAAGGCCGGCCAGGGCCGACATCAGGTGCTCGACGGTAGACACGCGCACAGATCCCTGCTGCAGCACGGAAGCCATGCGGGTATCGCCCACCGCATCGGCGCGCGCGGGCAGATCGACGATTTCCGGCAGGTCAACGCGGTGGAACACGATGCCGGTATTGGGTTCGGCCGGACGCAAGGTGATTTCCACACGGCGGCCGGAATGCAGTCCAACCCCAGTGGTGGACACGGACTGTTTGATGGTGCGCTGCAAGAGCATGGGATTTTTCGCGACGTAGGGACGGCCCTGTGAGGCATAGCCCACATTGCCCGATCCCCCGATTGTAATCAATATTCGGGTTTTCCACGATCCTTGTCTGCGATGCACCCGGCGCCTGCGCCAGGACATTTTCCGGCTCCCGGATACGCAAAGCGAAGGCGCGTCCTCCCCCAGGGGCAGGGGAAGACGCGCCAGGCGCCGCGAACTGCGGTACGACAGCCGCGATGTGAGGTTGTGCGCGAAGCGGGCCGGGTCAGTCGGCCTGCTTGCGCAGGAAGGCCGGAATGTCGAAATGATCCATGCCGGCCGTCTCCAGTGCCCGGACCTGGGCCGAGGCGTGGCTGCGCGGATCACGCATCACCGACGGCATATCCGTCCCGGAAAAATCGTGACCCGCCCGGATTGGCATGTTGTCCGTGCCAGTACGCTGGAGTTCAGCGTTGTTCGATACCAGTTGCGGTTTGGCCGCCACGGCGCCCAGGCCGGTGGCCACCACCGTGACGCGCAGGTTCTCGCCCATGGATTCGTCGTAGGCCGTGCCGAAAATCACGGTGGCGTCAGCCGAAGCATAGCTGCCGATCGTATCCATGATCTCGCGGGTTTCGCGCATCTTCAGCGAACGGCTGGCCGTGATGTTGACCAGAACGCCACGCGCACCGTGCAGGTCCACGCCTTCGAGCAGCGGGCAGGCGATCGCCTGCTCGGCGGCGATGCGGGCGCGATCAGCGCCAGCGGCCACGGCCGTGCCCATCATGGCCTGGCCCTGCTCGCCCATGATGGTCTTCACGTCCTCGAAGTCGACGTTGACATTGCCTTCGACATTGATGATCTCGGCAATCCCGGCGCAGGCATTGTGCAGCACGTCGTCTGCCGCGCGGAAGCAGTCTTCCTGGGACGCATCTTCGTCCATCAGTTCGTACAGGTTCTCATTGAGCACCACAACCAGCGAATGCACGTGACGCGACAGTTCGCGGATGCCTTCCTCGGCCATGCGCATGCGTTTGCTGCCCTCGAACACGAACGGCTTGGTCACCACTCCCACCGTCAGGATGCCCAGTTCCTTGGCGACCTCGGCCACCACAGGACCGGCCCCTGTCCCGGTTCCGCCGCCCATGCCAGCGGTGATGAAGACCATGTGGGCGCCATTGAGCGCCGCGCGGATCTCCTCGCGCGCCGTCTCGGCGGCAGCGCGGCCCTGTTCGGGCTTGGCTCCCGCGCCCAGGCCAGTGCGGCCCAGGCGGATCTGGACCGGCGCCTCGCTGGTCGCCAAGGCCTGGGCATCCGTGTTGGCGCAGATGAAATCCACACCCTGCACGCCCGAACGAATCATATGGGACACGGCATTGCCGCCTGCCCCGCCTACACCGACGACCTTGATCACGGTGCCGCTTCTGCTGGTATCCAGCATTTCGAAATTCATCATGATTGATTCCCTCACATACGGAAAACGAACAACTTCCCCTGAAAAGCCCATTCCCAGGGCGGCCTTGTCGCCGCCTCAGTTCATGAACCACTCCTTCATGCGCGCCAGAATGGATTTGACCGTTCCCTTCTGTTGCGCCACCTTGCGACCGCGAGCCCGCTGCATGCGCGCCTCGGTCAACAAGCCCATCACCGTCGAGAAACGCGGATTGCGCATCACGTCGGCCAGACTTCCTTCGTACATGGGCACGGCGACACGGACCGGCTTGAGGAACACATCCTCGGCCAGTTCCACCATGCCCGGCATGAGCGCCGTCCCGCCGGTCAGCACGACCCCGGACGACAACAGTTCTTCGTAGCCGGATTCGCGCACCACCTGCTGCACGAAACCGAACAGTTCCTCCATGCGCGGTTCGATGACGGCACCCAGGGCCTGGCGCTTGACGCTGCGATTGGGGCGATCCCCCAGGCCCGGCACTTCGATCATTTCCTCGGCATCCACAAGCGCCTGCTTGGCAATTCCATGGCGCAGCTTGATTTCCTCGGCATCCGGTGTCGGCGTGCGCAACATGGCGGCAATGTCGCTGGTCACCTGATCGCCTGCGATCGGGATCACCGATGTATGGCGGATTGCACCGCCGGTGTAGATGGCGATGTCAGTGGTCCCGCCACCGATATCGACCAGCACCACGCCCAGTTCCCTTTCGTCGGCCGTCAGGCACGACAGGCTGGAGGCCAGCGGTTGCAGGATCAGATCCTGGACTTCCAGGCCGCACCGCCGCACGCACTTGACGATGTTCTGGGCCGCGCTGACCGCGCCCGTGACGATGTGCACGCGCACCTCCAGACGCATGCCGCTCATGCCGATGGGTTCGCGGATGTCCTCTTGCGCATCAACGATGAATTCCTGTGTCAGCACGTGCAGGACCTGCTGATCGGTCGGGATGTTGACCGCCTTGGCCGTCTCGATCACACGCGCCACATCGGTGGCGGTGACCTCCTTGTCCTTGACCGCCACCATGCCGCTGGAATTGAAGCTGGTGATATGGTTGCCGGCGATTCCGGTATAGACCTCGCGAATCTTGCAGTCGGCCATCAATTCGGCTTCTTCCAGTGCGCGCTGGATCGAATTCACGGTGGACTCGATATTGACCACCACTCCCTTGCGCATGCCTTCGGATTCATGCTGCCCCAGGCCCAATACATCGAACCCACCGTCCGGCAGGATTTCGGCAACAACGGCAACCACCTTGCTGGTGCCGATATCGAGTGCAACGATCAGGTCTTTGATGTCACGGGTCATGGTCTGGTCGATCGGGATGGGGCTGAAATTTCAGGGGACAACGTGATGGCGAAGCCATTCGGATAACGCAGGTCGGCGCTGGCGATCATGCGGCCGCCCAGCCGCCGGGTCAGTTCGGGCCAGGCCTGGACGAAACGCTCGATGCGGGCGGCAAACGGCAAGGCGCCGGAACGGCCATGGGGATCCGCGACATCGGCGGCCGGATCCCGGCCCAGCGTCAGGCGCACGTCATCGGACAACGTGACCTCCCAGGCATAGCGTGGGGTCAGGGTGGCCTCGCGCACGTTCAGGCCCAGCGGCGCAAACCAGCGGGCGATCTCGGCATAGCGTTGCACCACCAGCCGTTCGGAATTCACCGGGCCATTCAGTTGAGGCAAATTCAGGCCATCGGGCAGTTCACCCTGATTGGCCGTGAAGGCCTCGCCCCAGGTATTGATCATCTGGTTCTCGTTCCAGTAGGCCAACGGCTGCTGCTCCTCGATGCGCACCTGCAAGGTCGCCGGCCATACACGCCGGACGATGGCATGCCGCACCCAGGGCGCCGCCTCGATGCGGCGCCGGGCGGCATCGAGATCCATCAGAAAGAAATTCCCCTTCACCTGACCGGCCAGCGCAGTCTGCAGGCTCAGCGGTGTGACGTACTGCAAGGTCGAGCCGGCCACCGGAGCCAGTTCGATCCGGGCAATCGAGAAATAGGGCCGCCGGATGGTCCAGACCACAGCGCCGACCACGATCGACAACACCGCCAGCAGCGCCAGCAGGTTGGCAATCAGATTGGTCAGTCGAGCTTCGGCGAACACGTCCGGATCCTCCTTCTCAAGCCGTGCGCCACAGCTTGCAACGCGCCGTTGACAGGATTTCCACGCACAGCTGGCCGTAGCTCATGCCAGCGGCCCGGGCCCCCATGGGCACCAGCGAATGGCTCGTCATGCCCGGCGAGGTGTTCATTTCCAGCAGCCAGGGCCGCGCCTGCTCGTCGAGCATGACATCGGCCCGGCCCCAACCCTCGCAACCCAGCGCACGGTAGGCGCGCACCGCCAGGTCCTGGATATGCCGGGCCAGATCATCCGGCAAGGCGGCCGGGCATTCATAGCGCGTGTCATTGGACACGTACTTGTTCTGATAGTCGTAGTTGCCTTCAGGCGCAAAGATCTCGATCACCGGCAGGGCCCGTGCCTGTGCCCCCGCCCCCAGGACCGGGACGGTCAGTTCCCGCCCACGAACGAACTGTTCGGCCAGGGCCAGGTCATCGAACCGGCAGGCCAGCGCCTGCGCTTCGCGCAGCTGATCCGCTGAATCGACCCGGGTCAGCCCCAACGTCGAGCCTTCATGCGGGGGCTTGACGATCAGCGGCAGGCCCAGGGCCTGGACCAGGTTCGCGGGATCGGCGTCACACGCAAGCTCGACAAAGCGCGGCGTGGGCAGCCCATGCTGCAACCACAGGCGCTTGGTCGCGATCTTGTCCATGGCCAGGCAAGAAGCCAATGGCCCACTGCCGGTATAGGGAATCTGCAACAGTTCCAGCGCACCCTGCAGCGTGCCGTCCTCGCCATAGCGCCCATGCAGCGCAATGAACACGCGATCAAACCGCGCCGCCGCCAGGTCTGCCAGGCTGCGCTCCCCGGTATCGAACAGATGGGCGTCGACGCCTTCCTCGCGCAACGCAGCGCAGACCCCGGCCCCCGACATCAACGAGACTTCCCGTTCGGCAGAACTGCCACCGTACAGCACGCCCACGCGGCCAAATGCCTGGCTCATAGCGGACTCCCCAATTGAGCGGGGACACGGCTGATGGAGCCTGCCCCCATGATGATCACGACATCTCCGTCGCGCGCAAAATCCCCGATCGCGGCCGCCATGTCGGCCACGTCCTCGACAAAGACCGGCTCGACCTGCCCCGCCACCCGCAGCCCGCGCGCCAGCGCACGGCCGTCGGCGGCAATCAGCGGCGCCTCGCCGGCCGGATAGACTTCGGTCAGCAACACGGCATCGGCCGAACCCAGCACCCGCACGAAATCCTCGAAACAATCACGAGTGCGCGTATAGCGGTGCGGCTGGAAAGCCAGCACGATGCGCCGGTCCGGCCAGGCACCGCGCGCCGCTGCCAGGGTCGCCGCCATTTCGGCCGGATGGTGGCCGTAATCGTCGACGACGGTGTACACACCACCGCCATGCTTCTGCGCTACCGGGAACTGGCCGACCAGGGTAAAGCGGCGCCCCACGCCCCGGAACTGGGCCAGCGCCTCGGCGATCGCCTCGTCGGGCACGCCCAGTTCGGTGGCGACGGCGATGGTGGCCAGGGCATTGAGCACGTTGTGCCGGCCCGGCAGGTTCAGGCGCACGGACAGGGGCGCCAGATCGCCCTGGGCGCCCTCGCGCTCGACCTCGAAGCACATGGCAGTGCCGTCGGCGCGCAGATCGCGTGCGCGCACCTGGGCCGGCATGTCGATGCCGTAGGTCGTCACGGGCCGCGACACGAAGGGGATGATCTCGCGCACATTGGCATCGTCCACGCACAGCACCGCGCTGCCATAGAACGGCAGGCGCTGGGTGAACTCGACAAAGGCGCTCTTCAAGCGCGCCACGTCGTGCCCATAGGTGTCCATGTGATCGAGGTCGATGTTGGTGACAATCGCCATCACTGGCAGCAGATTCAGGAACGAGGCATCGGATTCGTCAGCCTCGACGACGATGTAGTCGCCCTGCCCGAGCCGCGCATTGGCGTCGGCCGCATTCAGCCGTCCACCGATGACAAAGGTGGGGTCCAGTCCACCCGCAGCCAGCACGCTGGCCACGAGGCTGGTGGTGGTGGTCTTGCCATGCGTGCCCGCAATGGCGATGCCGCGCTTCAGGCGCATCAGTTCGGCCAGCATCAGGGCACGCGGCACCACGGGAACACGTGCGGCACGGGCCGCCAGCACTTCCGGATTATCTGCATGAATGGCGGTGGACGTGACCAGGGCACCTGCGCCCTGGATATTTTCTGCGGCGTGGCCAATCAGGATGCGCACGCCAAGCGACGCCAGCCGCTGTGTCACGGCCGTGTCCTGGACATCGGAACCGCTGATTGAATAGCCCAGGTTCAGCAGGACCTCGGCGATACCGCTCATGCCCGAACCGCCGATGCCGACGAAATGAATGTTGCGAATCCGATGCTTCATGCCGACTCCTCCAGGCTGTGGACGCAGGCATCGGCAATCAACTGCGCGGCGTTCAGACTTGCATGTGCGTGGGCGTGGGCCGCCACTGCGGCCAGTTCGGGCCGCTGCCGTTTGGCCAGCCAGGCCGACAGCCCGGCTGCGTTCAGGTCAGCCTGAGGCATCAGCCAGCCACCACCACACTCCGATAGATAGCGGGCATTGGCCGTCTGGTGATCATCGATGGCGTGCGGCAAGGGAATGAACAGGGCCGCCACCCCCACGGCTGCGACTTCGGCCACGGTCATGGCGCCTGCCCGGCAGACGACCAGATCGGCCCAGCCCAGGGCTTCGGCCATGTCATCGATGAAGGCCGTGATTTCACCATCCACCCCCAGGCGCTCATAGTGTCGGCGCACCCCTTCGACATGACGTTCGCCCGTCTGGTGGCGCACCTGTGGCCGCGTCTCGGCAGGCAGCAGCGCCAGTGCCTCGGGCACCAGTTCGTTCAGGCGTGCTGCCCCCAGGCTGCCCCCCACGACCAGCAGGCGCAGCGCCCCTTGACGGCCGGCATAGCGTTCGCCCGCAGGCGGCACCGCTGTCAGTGCGGCACGCACCGGGTTGCCTACCATCAGCGCATCGGGCAGCGCGCCAGGAAAGCCGCACAAGACCCGTCGAGCCATGCGGGCCAGGACACGATTGGCTGTGCCCGCCACGGCATTCTGTTCATGCACGACCAGCGGAATGCCCGCCAGTCGCGCCATCAGGCCACCAGGAAACGCTGCATAGCCGCCCATGCCCAGCACCACGTCCGGATGATGTGCACGCAACAGGCGCCATGCACGCACGCAGGCAGCCCCCAGGGTGAACGGTAGTTTCAGCAGCGCGGCAGCACCCTTGCCGCGCACGCCACCAAAGCGCAACGGCAGCAATTCGATGCCATGCGCCGGCACCAGCCGACCTTCCATGCGGGCCGGATCCCCCAGCCACAGCACGTGCCAGCCAGCGGCGCGCAGCACCTCGGCCACGGCCAGCCCGGGCATGATATGCCCACCCGTGCCGCCCGCCATGATCAGGATCGTGCGCTCGCTCATCGCCGTTTCCCCCGCATCATGCAGCGCGTTTCGTAATCCACCCGCAGCAACAAGGCGATCGCCGCCAGGTTCATGACGATGCCCGACCCTCCATAGCTGACCAGCGGCAGGGTCAATCCCTTGGTCGGCAGCAGACCCAGGCAGACCCCCACATTGATGAAAGCCTGCACGCCCATCCAGAGCGCCACCCCCTGGGCGACCAGTCCGTCGAAAACCCGATCCAGCACCATGGCCTGACGCGCAATGTCGAACCCTCGCATGACGACGTAGGCGAACACGGCAATCAGGCACAGCACCCCGACCAGCCCGAGTTCCTCGCCAATGACGGCAACGATGAAATCGGTATGGGCTTCGGGCAGGTAATGCAGCTTTTCGATACTGGCCCCCAGGCCGACACCGAACCACTCCCCCCGACCCAGGGCGATCAGGGAATGGGACAGCTGATAGGCACTGCCGTAGGCATTGTCCGGATTCCAGGGATCCAGATAGACGAACAGGCGTTCGCGACGCCAGGGCGACAGCCAGATCAGCATCAGAAAGCTGGACATGACCCCCCCCAGCAACAGGGTGAACAGCTTCAGGTTGATCCCGCCAATAAAGAGGATGCCGACCGCGATCGCGCCGATGACGATGAAAGCGCCCAGATCGGGCTCCAGCAACAGCAGCACTCCCACCAGCATCAAGGCCAGCGCCATCGGGGCGAAGCCGCGCACGAAGCCGCGCACGAAGCCACGCAGGTGAGACTGCTTGCGCACCACATAATCGGCCGCATACAGCAGGATGGCGATCTTCATGAGTTCAGATGGCTGGAAATTCACGATCCCCAGGGGCAGCCAGCGCCGGGCGCCATTGACCTCGCGGCCGATGCCGGGCACCAGCACCACCACCAGCAGGGCCAGCGTGAGAAAAAACAGCGGCACGGCGATCTTCTGCCAGATCTGCATCGGAATGCTGGCGGTGAACAGCGCAGCCAGCAGCCCAATGACAATGAAGGCCGCGTGACGTCCGACAAAATAGAAGCGGCCATAGCTTTCGTAGCGCGGCCCGTCGGCCAGGGCGATCGAGGCCGAATACACCATGAGCAGGCCGAACAGGACCAGGGCGCTGACCGCCACGATCAGCCCCACGTCCACGGTGGGCATGGCCGTGCGGCCCGGCCGTACCGCATTCACACTGCTGCTCAGGGATCCCAGCACGCTCATGCGACCTCCCCGCGCTCGATCGCAAGTTCGCGCACGGCCTGGACGAAGCATGCGCTGCGATGGGCATAGTTGCGGAACATGTCCATGCTGGCGCAGGCTGGCGACAACAGCACGACATCGCCCGGCCGGGCCAGGTCCAGCCCCTGGGCCACGGCGTCTTCCAGTGTCGCGCAGGACCGCAACGGCACCGCGCAATCCGCCAGTGCGCGCCCGATCAGCGGTCCATCCTGCCCAATCAGCAAGACAGCGCGCGCATGGGCGCGCACCGCAGGCACCAGCGGCGCGAAATCCTGCCCCTTGCCCAGCCCCCCGGCGATCAGCACCACTGGCCGGCTCAACCCTTTCAGGGCAGCCAGCGTGGCACCCACATTGGTGCCCTTGCTGTCGTCGATGAAGTCCACCCCCGCGACCGTACGCACGAATTCCATGCGATGCGCCTCGCCCTGATAGCTGCGCAGGGCATGCAGCATGGGCGCCCAATCCAGACCGATGGCGCGGCCCAGGGCCAACGCTGCCAACACGTTGAGCGCGTTGTGGGTGCCCAGGATGCGCAGCGCCTCGGCCGGCATCAGTGCCTGGGGCGACACGACGGGCCGCACGGCCGGAGCCGCGTCAGGCGCCGCACGGCGGCGACGGGCCGGAGCCAGGGAGACCGGATCCGCCTCGGCCTCGGGGGCGGTCGCCAACCAGACCAGCCCCTGCTGCATCAGCAGGCCAAAATCCCCCGCCCGGGCCGGCGCATCCGCACCGAACCCGCGCACTCGCCCATCAGCCAGATCAGGGACCATGTCCCGCACCAGCGGATCGTCGCGATTGACGACGGCGATCCGCGCCATGTCCAGCAAACGCGCCTTGGCAGCCGCGTAGGCCCGCATAGAACCATGCCAGTCCAGATGATCCTGCGTGACGTTGAGCACGACTGCGGCATCCGGGGCCAGAGACGACGTGGCCTCCAGCTGGAAACTGGACAGTTCCAGCACCCAGACATCGGGCAGGCCGTCCTGTTCCAGCGCGTCTTGCAGGCTGGCGAGTGCGGCCGGGCCGATATTGCCGGCTGCGCGCACACTGCGCCCGGTAGCCTCGACCAGATGGCGCGTCAACGATGTGACCGTGGTCTTGCCATTGGTGCCGGTGACCGCCAGCAAGGCGGGCGCATAGCCCTGTGCGCGCAGATCGGCCAGCGCGCGCGCGAACAGTTCGATTTCCCCCAGAATCTCGATGCCTCGATCACGCGCGGCAGCCAACAGACCGGCCACGGGCGCCTCATGAGGATTCAAGCCTGGACTGAGCACCAATGTATGGACCTGGTCGAGTGCTTCGGCCACCAGCGCATCAGGCCCCAGGCGCATGTCGGCATCGATCCCATCCGCCTGCAGTGCGTCCAATCCGCTGGGCTGGACGCGCGTGTCCAGCACCCGCAAACGGGCGCCCCGCGCAGCGCACCAGCGCGCCGCCGCCACGCCCGTTTCCCCCAACCCCAGGATCAGGGTCAGGCCATCGCGGCGCAGAGAAGGGAAATCGCAGGCGCTCATCATCGCAATTTCAGGCTCGCCAGGCCGATCATGACCAACATCATGGTGATGATCCAGAAACGGACCACGACTTGGGTTTCTTTCCAGCCGCCCACCTCGAAATGATGATGCAGGGGCGCCATGCGGAAGATCCGGCGGCCTTCCCCATAGCGTTTCTTGGTGTATCTGAACCAAGTGACCTGCAGCATCACCGACAGGGTCTCGACCACGAACACGCCCCCCATGATGAACAGGACGATCTCCTGGCGCACGATGACAGCGATCGTGCCCAGCGCACCGCCCAGCGCCAGGGCACCCACATCGCCCATGAACACCTGGGCCGGATACGTGTTGAACCACAGGAAGGCCAGACCCGCGCCAGCGATGGCCGCACAGATCACCATCAGTTCGGATGCGCCCGGAATATAGGGAAACAGCAGATACTTGGAATAGTCCACCCGCCCGACCACATAGGCAAAAATCCCCAAGGCCGAACCGATCATCACGGTCGGCATGATGGCCAGACCATCCAGGCCATCGGTCAGATTGACGGCGTTGCTGGTGCCCACGATCACCAGCCAGGTCAACGTGCAGAAACCGAACACGCCCAAGGGATAGCTGACCGTCTTGAAGAACGGCACGATCAGGTCGGCGCGCGCCGGCAGCGGCATGGAAAAGCCGCTCAAGACCCATTCGCGAAACAGCGGCCAGAGCGCCGTATTGGCCGGCGCCGACACGGCAAAACTGAGATAACCCGCAGCCACGGCACCGATCAGCGCCTGCCAGAAAAATTTCTGCCGCGCCGGCATGCCTTCCGGATCATGGTGCACGACTTTGCGGTAATCATCGGCCCAGCCGATCCAGCCGAACCCGAAGGTCACCAGCAATACCACCCAGACGAACCGGTTGGTCCAGTCCGCCCACAGCAAGGTGCTGATGCCGATGCCGATCAGAATCAGCGCGCCGCCCATGGTGGGGGTACCGTTCTTTTGCAAATGCGTCTGCGGGCCATAGCTGCGCACCGCCTGACCGATCTTCAGCGCCGTCAGGCGACGGATCAGCCAGGGACCGGCCAACAGGCCGATGGCCAGCGCCGTGGCACACGCCAGCAAGGCGCGGAAAGTGATGTATTCCACCACGCCAAAGGCGCGGAAATGTTCATCGGACAGCCAGCGCGCCAATTCAAGCAGCATGGTCCCCCCCCCGTGAGGCCGCGTCCATATCGAGCGCCTGCACCACACGCTCCATGCGCATGCTGCGCGAACCCTTGACCAGGATGTGCCCCGGGCGCGCCGCCAGCAGATGCGGCAACAGTTCATCGAGCGCATCGAAGGCCTGGGCCTGGGGACCAAAGGCCTGCGCAGCGCCCCGGGCAGCAGGCCCCAGGGTCAGCAGCGCATCCACCCCGCACTCGCGGGCATAGGCGCCTACCTCGGCATGCATGGCCGGCCCCTGGTCACCGACTTCGCCCATATCGCCCAGCACCAGAATGCGCCGCCCATCCAGACCGGCCAGCACATCGATAGCGGCACGTACGGAATCCGGATTGGCGTTGTAGCTGTCATCGATCAGCTGGAAGCCATCGGGCAGCAGACGCGGTTGCATCCGCCCGCCGACCGGCGTGAACGCTGCCAGGCCGGCCGCAATGGCGGCCACCGGCGCACCCGCGGCCCAGGCGCAGGCGGCTGCCGCCATGGCATTGCGCAGATTATGGCGTCCTGGCGCATGCACCACGACCGGGACTGTTTCCGAACCCAGGTGCAGGCAGAATTCCGTCTGCGCCGTCCCGGCGCGAATCTGCGAAGCATGCACGTCGGCCGTGTCGGCAAAACCAAAGCACCGGCTCAACCGCTGACCGGCCAGCCCGCGCCACAACCCGCTGTATTCCTCATCGACCGGGAACACCGCAATACCATCCCCCGGCAGTGCATGCAGCACAGTACCGTTCTCGCGCGCCACGGCTTCGACCGTGTTCATGAATTCCTGATGTTCGCGCTGGGCGTTGTTCACCAATGCGACCGTCGGCTGGGCAATGGCGGCCAGCACGGCAATTTCCCCAGGATGGTTCATGCCCAGTTCGAACACGGCGGCGCGATGTTCCGGACGCAGGCGCAACACCGTCAAGGGCAGGCCGATGTCATTGTTCAGGTTGCCGCGTGTCGCCAGGCGACCATCATCGCCACACCAGGCGGCCAGGATCGCCGCGATCATTTCCTTGGTCGTGGTCTTGCCGTTGCTGCCGGTCACGGCGATGACCGGCAGGCGGAACTGGCGCCGCCAGGCCGTGGCCGCACGCCGCAGGGCCAGGCGGGTATCGCCCAGCACGATCTGAGGCAGGTCAACCCCGGGCACCCGGCGAGCGACAATGGCGGCACGCGCGCCCGCCTGGGCGGCAGCCCCCAGGTAATCATGACCATCGAAGCGTTCGCCTTCGAGTGCCAGGAACAAGGCACCAGGCGGCAGCGAACGGGTGTCCGTGGACAGCGCTGCACCCTGTTGCCAGGTCAAAGCAAAACGCGCCCATTCACGGTCATCGAAGGGACTGCGCACATGATGAACGTCCTGGTAGGTTTCGTGTCCCTTGCCCGCCAGCAGCACCACATCCCGCTCACCCGCGCGCCAGATGCTTTCCAGAATGGCATCGGCCCGGTCGATCCAGACGCCCGGTCGATCCGGCATGCCCGCCACGATCTGCTCGATGATGGCCTCGGGCGCCTCGGTGCGTGGGTTATCGGTGGTCACCACCACCGTATCGGCCAGCCTGGCCGCCACCGCGCCCATCAGCGGCCGCTTGCCGGCATCGCGATCACCACCGCAGCCAAACACACAGTGCAGGCGACCGCCACGATCGCTGGCCAATGGCCGCAAAGCAGTCAACACCCGCTCCAGCGCATCTGGCGTATGCGCGTAATCCACCACGACCAGCGGCTGGGACCGGGTCGAGCCGGCACCGCCACCCAAGGCGGTGACCACCTGCAATCGACCAGGCACGGGGTGCAACACGGACAAGGCGCGAGCCATGCGGCTCAGGCCCCAGCCCAGTTCACGCAGCACCCCGGCCACCAGCAGCAGATTGGCAATATTGTGTTCCCCGACCAGATGGGTCAGGATCTGAGCGCTGCCGGCCGGGGTGACCAGCTTGAAGACCAAACCATTGGCGCCATGCTGGATGTCCTCGGCGCGAAATGCTGCTTCGCAGTCGCGCCGCAGACTGTAGCCCACCCGGCGCCCGGAAATCGCGGCACTCGCCAGCAATTCCTGCCCAGCGGCATCGTCGGCATTGATGACCGCGCCGCGCAAACCCGGCCGGGCGAACAGGGCAAATTTTGCCTGCTTGTAGCGTTCTGCCGTGCCGTGATAGTCCAGATGATCGCGCGTCAGGTTGGTAAAGCCCGCCACCTGAATACTGACGCCGTCCAGCCGGCCCTGCTCGATCCCGATCGAAGAGGCCTCGATCGCGGCGGCCACACCGCCCGCCCGCGCGATGGCGGCCAGACTGCGATGCAGCGTCAACACATCCGGCGTGGTCAGCACGCCACCCAGATTGCGGCCATCGGCCATCGTCACGCCCAGCGTCCCGACAGTGCCACAAGGCATGCCCTCGGCGTTCAGCGCAGCCGCAATCCACTGCGTGGCAGACGTCTTGCCATTGGTACCCGTGACGGCGATCACCGTCAGAGCATCAGACGGACGGCCGTACCACAGGTGGGCGATTTCGCCCAGCAATGCCGCCAGCCCCTCGACCTCCAGAACAGGCACGGCGGCAGGCGCGGGATGGCCGCCGCCCGCCTGCCGGATGATGGCGGCTGCACCAGCCGCTACGGCGGCATCCATGTAGGCGCGGCCGTCCGTAGCGATCCCGGGGCAGGCGAAGAACACATCACCCGCCTGCAGCTGACGCGAATCCAGACACAGATCCGCCTTGCGATCGACCCGCTCGTCCAGCCAGGCCATGATGTCCACTAGAATCATTGTGTGCGTCCTCCCTGCTCCGCCACAGCCACCAGGGAATCCACGGGCGCGTCGGGCCGCACGCCAAGACGGCGCAGGGTGCTTGAAACGATGTCGGAAAAGACCGGGGCGGCCACGCGGCCGCCATAATATCCCCCGGCACCCGGCTCATCGATCGACACGGCCACGACAATGCGCGGATCGGACACCGGCGCCAGGCCCACGAAGGACCCACGGTACTTGGTCTTGCTGTACTGGCCATTGACGATCTTGCGCGCCGTGCCGCTCTTGCCCGCCACCCTGTAGCCCTGCACCTGGGCGCGCTTGGCGCCATCCGGCCCGGCAGCGGCTTCCAGCATGCCGCGCATCAACAGGGCGATCTGGGGGGAATAGACCTGCACGCTGGTGGGCTGGCCCTCGCGGCGCAGCAGGGACAGCGACACCATGTCGCCATTGCGGGCAAAGACGGTGTAGGCATGCGCCACCTGCAACAGGGATACGGACAGCCCATAGCCGTAGGCCATGGTGGCGCGCTCGATCGGCCGCCAGCGCTGCCAGGGCCGCAGGCGGCCCGAAGCCATGCCGGGGAAATGCGTCTGGGGGACGCGCCCGAAGCCCAGCGCCGAAAACGTCTCCCACATGGACTGGGACGACAGCTTCTCGGAAATCATGGTCATCCCGATATTGCTGGAGCGCTGGATGATGCCGCCCACATCCAGCACGCCGTTGCGGCTGACGTCGGAAATCACGGCTCCCTGATAACTGTAGCGGCCATTGCCCGTATCGAACTGCGTATGCGTCGTGATGATGCCCTCGTCCAGGGCCAGCGCGGCCGTGAACGGTTTCATGATCGACCCGGGCTCAAAGGTATCGGTGACGACGCGGTTGCGCAGCGCCTGACCCGTGCGTTCTGCCGTATCGTTCGGATCGTAGGACGGCAGGTTGACCATCGCCAGGATTTCACCCGAACGCGCGTCCAGCACAATGGCCGCCGCCGCGCGCGCCTGATGTTCCTTCATGGCGGCCTTGAGTGCCGTGTAGGTGTCGAACTGGATCCCCGCATCGATGGACAGCTGCAGATTCTGGCCATCGACCGGCGGCACCACAGCCTGGACGTCCTCGACCACGCGACCCAGCCGATCACGGATCACACGCCGGGAACCCGGCTGGCCCGACAGCCGATCATTGAACGCCAGTTCGATGCCCTCGATGCCTCGGTCCTCGATATTGGTAAAGCCGACGACGTGCGCCATGACTTCGCCTTCCGGATAGAAGCGGCGCGTCTCGGCCAGTTGCTGGATCCCGGGGATCTTCAGCTGCTGGATGGCCTTGGCCTTGTCGGCGGACACCTGCCGTTGCAGGTAGACGAAATTCTTGTCTTCGTCCTGGGTCCGCTGGCGCAGTTCGGCGGGCTTGACGCCCAACAGGCGCGCCAAGTCGGCAACCTGAGCCTCGGTGGCCTTGTGAAAGTCCTCGGGAATCGCCCAGATGGCCCGAGCCGGCACACTGGAAGCCAGCACCACCGAGCCGCTGCGATCCAGGATCTTGCCGCGCGATGCCTGCAGAACCAGCGTGCGCTCGTAGCGGCGCTCTCCCTGGCGCTGCAGGAATTCATTGGACAGAATCTGCAGATTCAATGCCTTGACCGCCAGGGCGACAAATCCCAGCATGAGCACGATCACCACCAGCCGCGCACGCCAGAAAGCCGGCCGACCGGCCAGCACGGGGCTTTCATGGAAACCAAAGCGTTTCATGGCCTGGCCTCCGTCACGGCGGGTTCCGGCTGCTGCAGGTAGATCGTGCGATCCGGCGTCACGGACACCAGATGCAAATCAGTGCGGGCCAGGGAATCGATGCGGGCATTGCGGGCCAGTTCTGCCCGTTCCAGCTGCAGGCGGCGCCATTCCGCATCCAATTCATGGGCATGGGACTTCAGCCGCTCGGACGCGACGAACAGTTCCCGCGTCTGGAACCGCACCGTGACCAGCGAAATGGCCGAGGCCATCAGCAAGACTGCCAGAAACAACGTCAGCCGGACCATCGCGCCCCCTTCCCTGCCCGGCGCGCTGGCGCCGGACGACCGGGCAAACGGACAAAGCCGGCGGCCTCATCCAGCGACAGGGGCGCATCGGTCCGTTCTGCCACGCGCAGCACGGCCGAACGCGCACGCACGTTGTCCGCCACCTCGGCCTCGTCCGCCTGGACGCGGCCCAGCAAGGTCACGTAGGGTTGCGGCATGTCCCGCTCGGGAATCGGCAGCCGTGCCTGGTCCCGGCCCGGGTGGGCCGCAGCGGCAAAACACTGCTTGACCATGCGGTCTTCCAGCGAATGGAAACTGATCACGGCCAGACGCCCCCCCCCGCGCAGGCGCGTCAGCGCTGCCGGGAGGGCGTGCGCGAGCTGCGCGAGTTCTTCATTGATGTGAATCCGTATAGCTTGAAAGGTGCGGGTGGCCGGGTGTTGACCCCTTTCGCGCGTACGGACGGCACCGGCGACGAGCTGGGCAAGTTCGCCCGTGGTGCGCAGCGGCCCGGATTCGCGGCGCGCAACAATCGCCTTTGCAATCTGGAAAGCAAACCGTTCTTCGCCATAATCTGCGATGACCTCCTTGATCTGTTCCTGGTCGGCTTCGGCCAGCCATTGCGCCGCCGTCTGCCCGCGGCTGGTGTCCATACGCATGTCCAGCGGGCCATCCCGCATGAACGAAAACCCACGCTCCGCATCATCGATCTGGGGCGAGGACACCCCCAGATCCAGCAGCATTCCATCGACTTGGGCAATGCCCAGGCGATCGAGTTGCTCGATCAAGGTGGCAAAACCTGCGTGGACGACCTCGACCCGGTCATCGACGGCACGCAACGCCTGCGCCTCGGCAATCGCCACAGGGTCCTTGTCGAACACCAGCAGCCGGGCCCCCGGGGCCAGCCGGCTCAACAACAAACGGCTATGTCCGCCCCGCCCAAACGTGCCATCCACATACACGCCATCCAGTGGCGGGACGACCGCTGCCGGCAACCGACGGCCGAACGCAGGACTCAACAATGCGTCGATGGCCGGTTCCAGCAGAACGGTACGATGGGAATACGCCATGTGCGGGTTCAGAAAGAAATCTGTTCAAGAATGGCCGGATCAAGATTGCCCACATCTGCCATGCAACGCGCCTCCCACTGGGCGCGGTCCCACAACTCGAAGTTCGACCCCAGTCCCAGCAACATGACGTCCCGGCTCAGGCCGGCAGCCGCACGCAATTCGGGCGCCACCAGGATGCGGCCCGCGCCATCCATGTCCACGTCCTGGGCGTTGCCCAGCAGCAGGCGTTGCAGCGGACGGGCCGAAGCCGGCAAGGCCGCGATCTGCAGGCGTTTTTCTTCCCAGGTGGAACGGGGATAGAGCATCAGGCAACCATCCGGATGCCGCGTCAGGGTCAGCCGCCCCTGTTCCTCGGACTGCAGGACGTCACGGTGCCGGGCCGGAATGGACATCCGGCCCTTGGCATCCAGCGTGAGCGCGCTGCTTCCTTGAAACACGAGGCGATTCCTCCCACTTCATGACACAAAAATCTACTTTGTCCCACTCTACGGGATGGATCGATGGCGGTCAAGGCAAAAATTGAAATTTATTCAATGACAACAAGCACTTACAACTGTTTTTAAGAATTAAAGCGCAAATAAAACCCTGAAAAATCAATGCATTGGGAACCAAACTGAAAGTCCTTTGTTAGGTCGCGGCCTTTCTTGGCGAGGATCGCCGCGTCCCACACCTGCTCAAATTCCCAATTGACACGCCACGGGACAGCCGATGTAATGAAATCCCCCCCGGGCCAAAACACCCACACGCCTGGGGGCCAGACTCGAAAGCATCCGAGCCTGTTTTGTTGCCGGGCCGTCGATTCGAAATATGGGTTCTAGCACAGCCGCCGACAGGACCGAATGCGCACAATTTCCTATGCGCCGATCCAGGGGACCCCGCAGTGCAGCGACAATCCCCAGAAAGCACTGCATGCATCGAAAAAGCGGAACAGATCTATAGGCCGGATTCTGTACGCCGGGTTGCCCCGGCGGGCGATCATTCCTCTGGGCGGGCCATTGCTGGACCGCTCTAGCCATCTACCCGCATGCTCGGGCGGGCCGCCCTGTCGGCACGAAGCCGGCGCATGCCTATTTGATGTTGCTCCCGATAGAGGTTGCCGCGTTTCACCCTGCCGCGAACCGTCCGGACGAACCGGACGGACGATACGGAGATGGCCGTACCGGTGTGCGCCTTGCGGCACACCCTCGCGACAGACTCGTCTCTGTGGCCCTGGTCCTCGGCTTTCCCCGGAGGGATTGCCGGACGGCCGTTAGCCGCTATCGCGCCCGATGGAGTCCGGACCTTCCTCGATGCCTGACGGCACCGCGATCGCCCGATCTGCCCCGCGACGGCATTGTACGACAGCGCCCAGGCGGACGCCCCCGGCACACCCCCTCCCAAACTGCGACAATACCCCTTTGGTCCCGACGCACCGCCAGGACCCGAAACCGCATCACCGCCACCTGCCTCATGTCCGATACCCTGATCGCCCTCTCTCAGGCCCAACTGGCCTACGGCCACCACCCCTTGCTCGACCACGCCGACCTGACCCTGCTGGCCGGCGAGCGCATCGGCCTGATCGGCCGCAACGGCGCGGGCAAATCTTCCCTGTTGCGCGTCCTGGACGGCCGCGTCCAGCTGGACGATGGCGAAATCCGGAAACGCAGCGGCTTGCGCATCGCCACCGTCGAACAAGAACCCACACTGCCCGAAGACGAAACCATCCTCGCCTATCTTTCAGGCGATCTGCTGGCCACAGAAGACTGGCACCGTTCAGCACGCGCTGGCGCACTGATCGACGCCCTGGGACTCGCTGCGGACCAAACCATCCATGGATTGTCCGGCGGCATGCGCAAACGGGTGGCCCTGGCCCACGCCCTGGTCCAGGAACCTGATCTGCTGCTGCTCGACGAACCCACCAACCACCTGGATTTCTCTGGCATCACCTGGCTGGAAGACTTGCTGCGCACCACACGCGCGACGGTGGTGCTGATCACACACGACCGGCGTTTTCTGGATGCCGTGGCCACCCGCATCATCGAACTCGACCGGGGCCAGCTGCTCAGCTTTCCGGGTAATTTCTCTGCCTGGCAAGCCCGCAAGGCCCAATGGCTGGCCGCCGAACAGCAGGCCAATGCCCGCTTTGACAAGCTGCTTTCCCAGGAAGAGGTCTGGATCCGCAAAGGCATCGAAGCCCGCCGCACCCGCAACGAAGGCCGGGTCCGACGCCTGGAGGCGCTACGCCGCGAACGTGCCGAGCGGCGTGAACAACAAGGTCAGGTGCGATTTTCTCTGGCGGACGGCCAGCGCTCCGGCAAACTCGTGGCAGAACTGCAGGATGTCACGCACGGCTACGGCGAGCGCATCCTGATCCGGGATTTCAGCACCCTGATCCAGCGCGGCGACCGCATCGGCCTGATCGGTCCCAATGGCGCCGGCAAGACGACGCTGCTACGCATCCTGCTGGGCGAACTGCAACCGCAACAAGGCCGCGTGCGCCTGGGCACCAATCTATCGATCGGCTATTTCGATCAAATGCGCGACCGGCTCGACGAATCCGCCACCTTGGCCGACACCATCAGCCCGGGCAGCGAATGGGTGGAAATCGGCGGCCAGCGCAAGCACGTCATGAGCTACCTGGAAGACTTCCTGTTCCCTGCCGCCCGCGCGCATTCCCCCGTGTCCAGCCTGTCGGGGGGAGAACGCGCCCGCCTGGCGCTGGCACGCATGTTCGCCCAGCCGCACAATGTGCTGGTGCTGGACGAGCCCACCAACGACCTGGACATCGACACCCTGGAACTGCTGGAAAGCCTGCTGCAGGACTACCAGGGCACCGTACTGCTGGTCAGCCATGACCGCAGCTTCCTGGACAACGTGGTCACGCAGATCATCGCCGCCGAAGGCGATGGTCTCTGGCGGGAATACGTCGGCGGCTACGACGACTGGGAAGCCCAAAGACCGCACGCTGCCGCTCCGTCGCTCCAGGCGACAACACGCGCCGGGCGGCAATCCTCGCCGCCCCATGCTGGCGAACCCGACACACCGCAGGCCGCACCGACCAGCACCCCGGCCCCAGCCGCTGTCAAGCCGCGCAAGAATCGCCTGGCCCCCTGGGAGGCCGAAGAACTGGCCGGCCTGCCGGACCGGATCTCCGCGCTGGAATCAGAACAGGCCGCCCTGGCGGCGCGCCTGTCCGACCCCGATCTGTACAGCCAGGGACCTGACGAGGCGCAGCGCATCCAGCAGACGCTGGGTGAACTGGAAAAGGAACTGGAGGCCCTGTTCGAACGCTGGGCCCTGCTGGAGGAAAAGCGCGGTGATTGAGACATCCGGCCTGCAGGCCGCTCCGATTCGCCAGGCACGGAGCATCTCCAGCCCAGGCAGCTCTCCACGTCGCGGCCTGCAGGCCGCTCCGATTCGCCAGGCACGGAGCATCTCCAACCCAGGCAGCTCTCCACGTCGCGGCCTGCAGGCCGCTCCGATTCGCCAGGCACGGAGCATCTCCAGCCCAGGCAGCTCTCCACGTCGCGGCCTGCAGGCCGCTCCGATTCGCCAGGCACGGAGCATCTCCAACCCAGGCAGCTCTCCACGTCGCGGCCTGCAGGCCGCTCCGATTCGCCAGGCACGGAATAGTCCGCAGGGACTATTCCGTGTCCTGGCTCATCCACCTCAATGATTCTCCGGCTGCTAGGGGGACGATCACATCGTCGCCCAGCGGCAGTTCCGGAGGGATGGCGTTTTCGACCCGGTGCAGGGTCAGCGTGCCGGTATTGACGGGCAGGCCGTAGAACGCCGGGCCGTGCAGGCTGGCAAAGGCTTCCAGCCGATCCAGCCGGCCCACGGACTCGAACGCCGTCGCGTACAAAGCCATGGCATGGCGCGCCGTATAGCACCCTGCGCAGCCACAGTCCTGTTCCTTGGCGCCGCGCGCGTGAGGGGCGCTGTCGGTCCCCAGGAAGAAACGCGGATTGCCGCTGGTGGCTGCTTTCAGCAGGGCCTGGCGGTGGGTTTCCCGCTTCAGGATGGGCAGGCAGTACCAATGGGGCCGCAGACCGCCCTGGAACAGGGCATTGCGGTTGTACAGCAGATGCTGCGGCGTCAGAGTGGCGCCGATGGGGCCGTCGGCTTCCGTCACATAGGCCGCTCCATCCGCCGTGGTCAGATGCTCGAACACCACCTTCAATTCCGGAAACGCGCGCCGCAATGGCACCATGACGCGTTCGATGAAGACGGCCTCGCGATCGAACAGATCGACCGCTGGATCAGTGACCTCGCCGTGGACCAGCAGCGGCATGCCGCAGTCCTGCATTGCCGCCAGTGTCTGCTGGCACTGGCCCAGCAGATCCGTGACACCCGCGTCCGAATGGGTCGTTGCCCCGGCTGGATAGAGCTTCACCCCATGCACAAAGCCGCTGTCAAGCGCCCGACGAATCTCGTCCGGCGACGTGTGATCCGTCAGATACAAGGTCATCAGCGGCTCGAAGGCCGGTGTCTCTGTCCCCGCATGTTCCGCCGCCTGCCGCAACGCGGCCAGGATGCGCGCGCGGTAGGCGCGCGCATCCTGGGTCGTCAGCACTGGCGGTTTCAAATTGGGCATGATGATCGCGCGCCCGAACTGCCGCGCGGAATCCAGCACCACGCTGCGCAGCACTGCACCATCACGTACATGCAGATGCCAGTCATCGGGGCGGATCAGGCGGATGCTGGCAGGCCGGGCAGAAGCCCCAGCCACAGCGGCGGCGCGATCGGGTGAAGCGGGGATGGAAGTCTGTCGCACAGTCTGACAATCCTGTTTTGTCTTTCGGGGAAACACGCGGTATGCTGCGAGGGCTATTCACTCAACACTGTAGGAGCCTGCATATATGGCAACCACCGAAAAGTCCGGTCGCAAACCCAATGCGGCATTCATGAAGCCCCTGACCCCCAGTGCCACTCTGGCGGCCGTGATCGGCAACGAAGCCGTGCCTCGCACCGAAGTCACCAAGCGCATCTGGGACTATATCAAGAAGCACAATCTCCAGGATCCCGCGAACCGCCGCAACATCAATGCGGACGCCAAGCTGCGCCCTCTGTTCGGCAAGGATCAGGTTTCGATGTTCGAACTGACCAAGCTGGTCAGTCAGCACCTGAAATAAGCAGTGTTGCGGCGGGCTGTCACGGCAGCCCCGCCGGAATCACAGGCCCGGAAGCGGTGTTTCTCCGGCCCAATGCGCCAGCCAACCCTTGGCGATGCGATAGATGATCCAGATCACGGCCACCAGGCCCGTGACGAAGCCGACGAAGATCAGGCTTCCCAGCGCACTGAGCGCCAGCCACAGCAAGCCCCACCAGAATGTCCGAATGATCCAGTCGATGTGGCCGGCATAGACGGTGCCAACCATATCGCCACGTTTCAGGTAGGCCAGCACCACGGCAGCCAGAACGGCCGCGCCGAAAATCCCTGCAGACAGGATGCCAATGGCAAACAGCGCATACATCAGGTGGATGAGCTGCCGCTGGTTCAGGCCCTTGTCGATGTCGGGGGTATCGTCGCCTTGAATCATGAGGTCTCCTGCAGGACGCAAGCGGTATGCCTGCGGTTGAACGGTATATCTTATTCTATCCCATGATCCCAAAGACAAAGCCCCCGCAGAGAGGTTCTGCGGGGGCTTTGCGGTATAGAAGCCTG
>NZ_JAVERO010000154.1:0-4390 GCF_034007085.1 Castellaniella sp.
TTCGCTACAAGGCCCTGAAATAAATAACAGGAGAACCGCCATGCCCAAGGCATCCCCCGTACTGGCTACCCATGACAGTCTGCTGCTGGTGGTGGACATGCAGGAAAAGCTGCTGCCTGCCATTCAGGATGCCGACGCCTTGCGTGGCCGGGTCGCGCGCCTGGCCCAGGCTGCGCGGCTGCTCTCGGTCCCGGTGTGGGCGACAGAGCACTGGCCCGGCAAGATCGGCGCCACCCATCCCGACCTGCTGGCGCATGTGGACCGGGTCGTGCCCAAAACCCATTTCGATGCCTGCCGCGAGACGGATTTCCTGGCGGATTGGCCCGCCGGCCGGAGGCGGGTGTTGTTGACAGGCACCGAAGCGCATATCTGCGTGTTACAAACCGGCCTGGGCCTGGCGCAGGCCGGTTTCCAGCCCGTGCTGGTGACCGATGGCATTGGTTCACGGCGCGCACTGGACTGGTCTGCCGCTTGCGAACGCTGGCGCTATCATGGCCTGGAGACCGTCACGTCCGAGATGGCGATCTATGAATGGCTCGAAACCCCATCGCACCCGGCCTTCCGGGCTGTGCTGGCGCTGGTCAAGTAGATTCCCGTCCATGATTGATTCAGGCCCGTGCGGTTACAAGTTACAGAATTCGATATCTAGACTCACAGCTTTTTTGGGCCTCTGCGCTTATAAAGAAGTCAAGGCGCCCGGCCGGGCGCGGTCATCACGCAGCACACGAGAAGGAGAACCATGATGGCGATCAGGACATTCGGAAAAATCGGCGCCGCCTTGGCGTTGGCGACGGCCCTGGCGGGGTGCTCGTCCTGGGACAGCATGAGCCACCGCCAGAAATCCGCCGTCACAGGCGCGGGCCTGGGCGGCGTGGCAGGCGCCGTCATCACGGGCGGCGGCGTCCTGGGCACGGTGGGTGGCGCGGCCATCGGCGGCGTCATCGGTGATCAGATCGGCAAGAATCGCTGATTCGATTTCGTTTCAGTGCGAAGTGCCCTCGGCAAATTCGATCTTGTTGCCGACGTTGTATTTGCCCGAGGGTTTGTTCATGGGGATGCGCTTGATCTCTTGCAGCGTCTTGCTGTCGTAGACGATCAGCGCGCCTTCGGGATCCCAGACGCTCAGCAGCAGGTATCGCCCATCGTGGGTGAATTCCACATGGGCGGCGTTCTTGCCGGGCATGGGACGCAGGGTTCGGGCAATTTCCAGGCTTTGCTTGTCGATGACGTGCACGGCCTCGATGTTCGGCCCGAAGAACACATCCGTCCAGGCATAGGGCGAATTCACATGGCTGCGCATGAAAAATCCCGGGCCGAGGGTCTGGATTTCCTGGATGGGTTCCCAGGTCTGCGCGTCCAGGACAGAGACCAGACCGGTGCTGATGTTCGGCGTGGCAAAGACCAGGCGGCCGTGGCGTTTCCAGAAAATGCCCGAGCCCAGATGGGGCATTCCGGGCAGGGCGATGTGCTTGATCAGTGCGCCGGTATCCAGATCGATGACTTCCATGCCCTTGGCCTGGCGGGATGAGGCAATCAGCTGGCGGTAGTCGGGTGAAAAGGAAAAATCATCCAGCAGGCTGTCTACCGCCAAGCGGCGCGGCTTGAATGGTGGGGATGCGACGTCATAGGCGATTTCCCAGACTTCGGGGATGTCTTTCAGCGCCACGATGAAGCTGTCGCGCGGCGGCGCTGTATAGACGGCGCTGACGCGCGAGGGATCGGGATGGGCTTCGGTGGCGGTGTCGATGCGCTGGACCAGGGACAGGTCGCGGGCGTCGAGCACGACCAGGCCTGCGGGTAGCGTATTGCCCACCAGCACCCAGCGGCCATCGTTGCTGACGGCCAGATTGCGGGTGTTCAGGCCCGCCCGGATTTCGCTGACCATGACCAGATTGTGCAAATCGTATTTGCTGATCCAGCCATCGCGCGAGGCAAAATACACGTAGCGGCCATCGGGCGAGAATTTCGGCCCGCCGTGCAGCGCGAAATGAGACGGGAAATGCGCCAGCGATTCGAATCGATCGCCATCCAGGATGTCCACGGTGTGATCGCCCGCCTGGACCACGACGAACAGGTTGTTGGGGTTGGCGTGGTGCCGTGGTGTATCGGACAGGGTGGCCGGGTCGGTGATCTGGCGCTGGCTGGCGCGGATGTCGGCATCGGTCCAGCGTGGCGGGGTCGCGGTGGGTTTGTACAGGTATTCAACCAGGCGGTCGATGTCCTGGGGGCTCAGGATCGTGGCGAAGCCCGTCATCTGACTGGCAGGGCGCCCGTGCAGGATCACCTCGCGCGCTTCTGCGGCGCGCAGCCGGGACAGGCTTTCGGGCAGCAGGGCGGGGCCCGTGCCGCCCAGGCGCTGCGTGCCATGGCAGGAGGCGCAATGGGTCTGGTAGACCTGGCCGGTCGTGGCCAGATCCGGGCTGGTCGTGGCCGCAGAGGCCGGGCTGCTGGCCAGGATCAGCGGCAGGATTGCCAAGCAGGATCGTCTCAGGCGCATGTGGCCTCCAGGTGGGGGTGTGCAAAGCAGGCTGGGTAGTGGAGTTCACGGTTGGCGAACAGTTCGACCACGGCACCGATTACGATCAATGTCGGCGGCTTGAACGCCCCCCGCTGGGCTGCGGCGGGCAAGGCCGCCAGGGTCGTGCGCAAGACGCGTTGCCGGGGCGTGCTGCCCTGGTGGATCAGGGCAGCCGGAGTGTTGCGATCCATGCCGGCTGCGATCAGGTGGCGGCTGATCGAAGCGGCCGCCCCCAGTCCCATGTAGAACACCAGGGTCTGTCCAGGGGCGGTCAGGGCGTCCCAGGGCAGGTCCAGCCGCCCGTCATTTTGCAAGTGGCCCGTGATGAAGTGACAGGACTGCGCGACGCCGCGGTGCGTCAGGGGGATGCCGGCATAGGTGGTGCAGGCCGAGGCCGCCGTAATGCCGGGCACGATGCGACAGGAGATGCCGTGGTTCAGCAGCACGTCGAGTTCTTCGCCGCCGCGTCCGAAAATCAGCGGATCACCCCCTTTCAGGCGCACGACTCTCAGGCCCTGGCGGGCCAGGTCGCACAGCAAGGCGTTGATGGTGTCCTGGGTCATGCTGTGGTTGCCGGGCGTCTTGCCCGTGTCGTAGCGGCGCGCGCGTTCGGGCAGCATGGCCATCAGTTCGGCGCTGACCAGCCGGTCATGCACGATGGCATCGGCCTGCTGGATGCAGCGCCAGGCGCGCAGGGTCAGCAGGCCGGGGTCGCCCGGCCCTGCGCCGACCAGGGCGACTTCCCCCGGCATCAGCCGCGCATGAGGGATGTCGGGCAAGGCCATGTCCTGGAGAGGGATCGTGTTCATGCGAGGCTCCTTTCGGCAATCATGCCGGTTTCCTGGTCGGTGAGCGGACAGCCGGGATCTGCTCCCCAGAGATTGCCCTGGGCCCAGGCGCGGGTGCGCGTATTGCCGTTGCAGATCGCCAGCCAGCGGCATGTCCCGCAGCGTCCTTCGAGTTGGCGGGGATGTTCCCGCAGCCGCAGCAGCAGGGGGTCGGGATGATCGATCCAGATGTCCCGGAACGAACGTTCCCGCACATTGCCCACGGTGTGATGCCACCAGTAGGTATCTGGATGGACATTGCCGAGATTGTCGATATTGGCGATGCCGGCCCCGGATGCATTGCCGCCCCAGGCGCGCAGCATGGTTTCCAGGGCATCGACCGATTGCGGGATGCGTTCGCGTGCCCATTGCAGCATCAGGATGGCATCGGCATCGTTGTTGCCGCTGACGAAATCGGTATCCCGTTCTGCCTGGATGTCTTCCCAGGCCCGATCAAAGATCAGCCGCATGGCACTGCGCATCATGGCATGATCGGCATCCGCGCTGCGGGTGCTGCGGGCCCGGCCCCGGCCGCTGTAGTTCATGTGGGAAAGATAGTATTTCTGGATGTCGTGGCGGCGCATCAGATCGAGCAATGCCGGCAGCTGATGATGGTTGAATTGGGTCAGGGTGGTGCGCAGGCCGACACGAATCCCGTGTGCCCGGCACAGCCGGGCGGCGGCCATGGATCGATCAAAGCCGCCCTGCATGCGGCGGAATGTGTCATGCAGGTTGGCCAGCCCGTCGATGCTGATGCCGACATAGTCGAAGCCGACGGCGGCAATGGCCTCGATGTTGTGCGAATCGATCAGGGTGCCATTGGTGGACAGGGCCACATAGAAACCCAGCGCCCTGGCCCGACTGGCCAGGGTGAGGATGTCGGGGCGCATCAGGGGTTCGCCGCCGCTGAGGACCAGGACGCGCACGCCGGCATCCCGCAGGTCGTCGAGCACTTGCAGGGCCTCTGCTGTGTCGAGTTCGCCTTTGAAATCGGCATCCACCGAGTTGGCATAGCAGTGCTTGCAGGTCAGGTTGCAGCGTCGCA
>NZ_JAVERO010000038.1:0-17284 GCF_034007085.1 Castellaniella sp.
CGTGTCGTCCAGCACGAACTGGCGACGATCCGCCAGCGTCTGCGCGGCCGCCGTCACGCCCGCGTCGAGCAGGAACTCGCTGACGTTTTTGTGGCAGGCGCGCGCGGCTTCCTGCAGCAGTTGCTTGACCGGCGTGCTGGCACGAACGTCGATGCGTTCGGTCTTGGAAAGATTCAGGGTGCTCATGGAGCCACTCCGGACTGATTCTGGATACCCCTATTTTATCCGTCCGGACAATGTACTGACAATGCGTTTCTTGTTTGACCACCATCCAGGCACTCACTTCCACGCTGCAATTGATTATTAGTGCTCGATCACTACCGACAAAAGTCCGCGTCCGGCGAACAGATGCCCATGGTGCGCTTGAATGCTGCTCTCCACCTCCCGGCGAAATCGCCCGCTCGAAAACCGTATCAGCACCGTTACTCAGCCGGCATCTTTGCCAATCGGTTCGCTGAGTCCAACACCCCATGCTTGATCGTATCGAACACGACGGCAGGAAACTCCGCCGGCAGTTCGTCAGCCGTGTGCTCCAGGGCGGCCGGTAATCGTTGCAATACCTCGTGGATCAAATCCTCCATGCCATTGCCCCAACCACACAGCGTGGCCGTGTGGTTGAAATGCCGACGCTGGATGTCACGCAGACGATAGTGTGTATTCTTTCCCTTCAGGGCCATGGCCAACTTCAAGCGATGAGGGTCCAACTGGTTGGGACCCGCTCCGCTGACCGGCCATGCGGACAAGACATCATATAAAGGGGCCAGTTGGAAACGACCGCCTGGCAACAAGACAATGGAGTAATTCTTTGCATGGCCATCGGTTGCCCCCAGCAACCAAGACAGCAATTGTGACATCAGCAACGTACGCAGATCTTGCTCTCTCGCTTCTGACTGCTGCAGGATACGCGCAATGGCAACGATGCCCGGCCCCCCATCCGCCTCATACTTTGCGCCAGGTGGCGTGCCGGTTGCCTGACAGAAGTCTTCCTGGGGTATCCGCAGCCAATGCCCTTGCCTGGCTTTGCGTCGATCAAACCGTTCAACAATCAATACTTTTTGATCTTCAAATTGTGCAATCTCGCACGCCGCGATGGGCAAACCCATGTGCCGCAAGATGCGGGCGCACAACCACTCGTTCTCCACGGATGTGCTCATGTCCGCTTGGCGTCCACCCACCAGTCCCAGCGGCAGTTTGAAAATATGAGTCGTCGGGGTGGCGCCCTGTGGCCGGCACCACTGCCCATCGTGCAGAATGAATGCCGTCTTCTCCTGAGCGCCAGCCAGCGAAATACGGAAATCCTCATCTTCCGCCACCTGCTGCCCCAATGCGGCAGGTGCAGCGGTCGTCGCTCGCAAAATGCCTGCGAGGTCGCGCGTCGTCAACGGTCGCGCGCGGATGCGGAAGACGTCATCCGGAAGCTCGCCTTCAGGTAGTAATTGAAGCGCACCCACACAGTCGCGCCCGATTGCCGCCAAGAGCGCAAAGGCGCCAGTATCCATGGTGCGGAAGCGGGCTTGCAGGCGACGCCGTATGACGTCGCTGTCAGGCAGCAGATTGTCAAAGTAATTGTGAACCGCAGCACCGCGCAGGGGCGCATTATCCAGCGTAAAGGGCAGCGATAAAGAGAGCGCCCGTCCCTGGGGCGACTGTATCCAAGCGGGATCGTAACGCAGGACATCTTCGCCCTTACCCGAGATCTCCCAAACACCGACGTGCACCCCATTGGCCCACAAGGCCAGGCATCGTGCCTTTGATCGCCTGGCCATCGCTACCACTCACTGCTGAAGTGTGGGTCTGCCGGACGCTCCAGCACCGTCAGATCCATGCCGAGCACCCCTAGCAACGCCAGCAAGCGATCTACGGTTAGCTGCGCAGGCTGTTTTCCAGTTCAGAGTAGCGGTTTTGACTGATGCCAAGGCGCGAGGCGACCTCCTGCTGCGTGAGGCCCAATGCCTTGCGGCGCGCCGTCAGCAAGTGGCCCAGTTGGTGACTCGTCGAGAGCTTTATCATGATGGATATCGTTAAAATCGATAACTTAAATTTATCGTTTATTCCGATATCATGCAAATATCGGAGATATCGATAAAGATTAAATATCGGAATTGCCAATAAAGTATCTTTTTGATAGCACCCTCTCTAGTGTCCCCATGCGTCGACGTCGTCTGACATGACCCTCAACACTGCGTCTACTGTCAACGTCGGTTGAAAACTGACCGTCATGGACCTCTCGGAGAATTATCGCCGCATCGCCCGACTAAACAGCCCGATGCAAAGCCAACGGCATCAAGGGCTGCAACAAACCCTTCATCAGTTATTCACAGGCTTGCCCACCGTATCGCGGTGGATAAGCCTGTTGGGGCATCGGTTCACTTCTGCCGCTGGAGCATGTCCAGGTAGGCATCCTCGATCAGTTGCCCGAGCGATACGCCCAGTTTCTCCATAATCTGGTGGGCTTCAGCGATGCCCGGGGACTGGTGATCGTCGTCTTGCAGCACGACTTCAAGTTCCAGAAACTCGCCCAGGCCTTGCACGCGATCCAGGTGGATGCGTGTTCTCCCCGTCATGACCAGAGTGCGGTGTTTGATGACGCGACCCAGCACGCCGTAGGCGGCGACCAGTACCTCACGCAAGATATCGGGCTCAGCAGTGCGGCTGATCAGGTAGAAGGATGTCTTTGGGCCGGCCTGGTCGGCGCGTTGATAGAAGATCAGCTCGCCCTGGCGCTCATTGAATGTTCTCAGCTTCAAACGACCGTTCTCGCACTGGAAGAAGGTGTCGTCCTGGTGAAGCTCTGTCGGTTCTTCTGTGGCGATGGCCAGGGCTTTGGGCATTACCTCGTCGATGCTGTCGATGTGCGCCTTGATTTCGATGTTTCTTGCCATGGGATTGCTATCTTGTAAAACGGATTTTCTCCCCATTGTAGGAGGAGGGGGTATGGGATTTGCTCCATGGACCTGTGCGTCTGCGCTGAGCGTACCGAGCTGCTGCAGGTTCGCTGTTCGCTCATCCCTGGCGAGACTGGCGTTACCAGCCTTGCGCATCGTAAAGAGATTGATCAGGCATCGGTATATCCGAGAGATGTGGTCAAGCTGACCTTGCTGCACAATGCCAAGTCGGTGATGCTGGTGCATAACCATCCGTCGGGCAGTGCCGAGGCCAGCACCAAAATGGAAATGCTCTCGCGCAGGGCGTATGGCTTCAGGAATTTTGAGAATTACCGCTTGAGGGTCTTGGCCCAATGCGGCTGGAACGGTGTCGTCAACCGTGTCTGATGAATGCCCATCCCCCGTTAATGGGGTAGAGCCAACCGTTGGTGCCCGGGGCCGGAATCGAACCGGCACGCCTTGCGGCGGGGGATTTTGAGTCCCCTGCGTCTACCAATTTCACCACCCGGGCAGGGTCGGGCCGACAGATCGTCGGCCCGGAAAAGAACGACATTATACGGCGTTTTTTACCTGGCTCCGCCGCCAGGCACCGGGCGCCTGCCCGTACTTGGCGCGAAAGGCCCGCCCCATGTGGGCTGCATCGGCAAAGCCGCAATCAGAGGCAATGGCTGCAACAGCCTTATCAGTATGCTGCAACAGCCAGGCGGCCTGGCGCAGACGCACCGCACGGGCATAGGCCTGCGGCGTGGTATTCAGATGCTGGCGAAACAGCCGTTGTAACTGGCGTGCGGACACGCCCAGGCGATCGGCCAGTCCACCCATGTCCGGGATCTGGCCGGCGTACTGTTCGATCACCAGCGTGGCGCGGCGCAAAGCGGGCGGGCTGTCAGCCGGAACCCCGGGCGGCGGAGGCTGGACCTGCCCGCTCTGCCCGCCTGCGGCATCACACTGTAGGCAGCGCAGCGCGCGCTGGATGTCCGCCTCCGGCACATGGCGGCGCAGCATGCGCACGGCAACATCGATGACGGCGGCCCCACCCACGCAGGTCATCCGGCGCCGGTCGAACACCCAGGGCCGGTCAGTGACGATCCGTTCCGGATCGATCGCCGGAAAGCGGTCGGCAAAATCGCGGTACTGGTCGCCACTGACGCACAACTGATAGCCGGCCATCACCCCGGCCCCGACCAGGACATGAACGGCGTTGCACAGGCCCACCAGATACCGCCCGCCCTGGGCTGCCTGGCGCAGCCAGGCCGACAGCGCTGGCCCCGCACCGGCCGCAGGCGACAGCGGTCCGCCCACGACGACCAGATAGTCGAATCGCAGGGGATCGCCCAGCAGATCGGTCGGTACGACCTGGATGCCACTGGCCGAACGCACGGGGATCAGGGTGTCGGCAACGACTTCCCAGGCACACGGGCCGGATGTATCAGTCTGCGCATCCAGCAGGCCCAGCAGGTCCGTGAACGCAGCAAAAGCGCCCATGGCGAACTGCGGCAGCAGGACGAATCCGATGCGTACGGAAATGTCGCTTTTGTTCATATCATCCCTAAATATGACGTATTTATTCTATCAAAAATCATTAATAGCAATCGATCGCATTATCATATACATGGTTTACCCGAGTTAAACCCCATTTATTCCTGATTGATGTCGCTTTTATTCAATTAAAAACCCAGGGAATCCATAGAATCAACAGAAAATCAGCCCCATACCCAGGGAACGCCCGGACCATCTGGGCGGAACAAAACAGAGCACGCACACCGGAGGCACATCATGGCGCTGTCAGTCTTCGATATCTTCAAAATCGGCATTGGGCCTTCCAGTTCCCATACGGTGGGGCCGATGCGCGCCGCCCGCAATTTCGCCCGCAATCTGGATGCTCGGGGGCTGCTGCCCCGCGTCGCCAGCCTGAACATTCATCTGTACGGATCGCTGGCGGAAACGGGGGCCGGCCACCGGACTGATATGGGCATCATGCTGGGATTGATGGGCGAGGCCCCGGATACGGTCGACCCTGCGTCGATCGGCCATCTGATCGACGCCGTGATCCGCGAGCATCGCCTGACGGTCTGGCGCAGCCACACCATCGTCTTCGATCCCCAACGCGCCTTTTCCGGGCGGGTCAAACCCATGCCGGAACACCCCAATGGCATGCGCTTCGTCGCACAGGATGCCGAAGGCAGCACCGTGCTGGACGAACGCTATGTCTCGATCGGTGGCGGCTTCATCCGTGCGCTGGACAGTATCGAAACCGATGAGACCGTGCCCGAGCACGCGCCGATGCCCTATCCATTCGCCACCGGGGCAGAACTCATGGCAACCTGCCGACGCCACGGCCTGACGATCGCTCAACTGATGATGGCCAATGAATCCACCCTGCGCCCGCCCGAAGCAGTCCGGGCCGGGGTGCTGCACATTGCCCGGGTCATGGACGATGCCATCGATCGGGGCTGCGGCCTGCAAGGCCCGCTCACCGACACGATTCTGCCCGGCGGGCTGAAGGTGCGTCGCCGCGCCCCGGCGCTGTACGCCCAACTGACATCAGCGCCGAAAAAGGCAGACGACGTGATGTTCGCCATGGATTGGGTGAACCTGTACGCCATGGCCGTGAACGAGGAAAATGCCGCCAGCGGCCGCGTGGTGACGGCGCCGACCAACGGCGCTGCCGGCCTGCTGCCGGCCGTGCTGCGTTATTACCGCGTGTTTGTGCCTGGCTGGTCCGAGGACGGCGTGGTGGATTTCCTGCTGACGGCGGCGGCCATCGGTTTCCTGTACAAGGAAAACGCCTCGATCTCCGGGGCCGAGGTCGGTTGCCAGGGCGAGGTCGGAGTGGCCTGTTCGATGGCGGCAGCCGGACTGACGGCAGTCCTGGGAGGCACAGTGGAACAGATCGAAAATGCCGCCGAAATCGGCATGGAACACAATCTGGGCCTGACCTGCGACCCCGTGGGCGGCCTGGTGCAGATCCCATGCATCGAGCGCAACGCCATGGGCGGGAACAAGGCCATCAATGCCTCGCGCCTGGCCCTGCACGGCGATGGCAAGCACCATGTCTCGCTGGACACGGTGATCGAGACCATGCGCCAGACCGGCGCCGACATGCAATCGAAATACAAGGAGACATCCCGCGGCGGCCTGGCTGTGAACGTGGTGGAATGCTGAACGCCGCCCTTGTCCCGGCAGCGGCTGGTGTCACGGCAGCGCCCCGATTCAGCCCCCCGCCCGCACGACCCCGACGCTGGCAGCCACCACCAGGCCGGTGCCCAGCATCTGGCCCAGGCTCATGCCCTGGCCCAGGAACACCCAGCCGCTGATCGCGCCGACGGCAGGCTCAAGACTCATCAGCACGCCGAACGTGGCAGCCGGCATGCGCCGCAATGCATTGATTTCCAGGATGTAGGGTACCAGGGGCACCAGCACCGCCAGGCCTGCCGTCCAGGCCAGCTGCGGCCAGGGAAACAGGGCCGTGCCGGCTTCGGCCACCGCGAACGGCAGGGACAACAGCGCCGCCACCAACAAGGACACGGCCAGCCCCTGCAAGCCGGGAAAGACCGGGCCGATCCGTTTCATCATGACAATGTAGACCCCCCAGCCGGCTGCCGCCAGCAAGGCAAAGGCGATCCCCACCGGATCGGCGCCACCAGGCAGGCGAGCATCCCCCTGCACCAGCAAGCCGATGCCAAGCGCCGCCAGCAGCGGCCAGGCCAGGGCCCAGCGGCGGCCACGCGCGCCCAGGGCGGCGACCGCCAGGGGGCCGCAGAATTCCAGGGCCACGGCCAGATGCTGCGGCAGGCGTTCGATGGCCAGGAAAAAAGCCAGGGACATGACGGCCATGCCGGCCCCCAGGATCAGGGCCGCCCGCCACTGGGCGGGCTCATAGTGGCGCAGGGGCGGGCGCACGAACAGCAGCAGCGCCAGCGCAGCCCAGCACAGGCGCAGGCTGGTCGTGCTGAGCGCGCCGTGGTCCTGGATCACGGGCACTGCCAGCGACACCCCGGTCTGCACGCTGATCATGGCGGCGATGGCCAAGCCAACCGCCAGGCCCAGGCGGGTGTCGGGGGCGATTTGGGGTGCCGTGGAAAATGGCTTATCGTAGGACACAGCGAGGAAGACTTCCGATTTCGGAATGTTTGCGACTCACCACTATACAGGACCCTTCATGATGACATCGACCGCCGCAACCGGCACGCCGCAGCCCGCCGCCCTGCGCGCGCGCATCCAGGACTGTTTCGACCGTTCCGGCCTGCTGTGCCACCTGGGCGCCCGCCTGGGGGACGTGGCTCCTGGCCGGGTACACGTCCACCTGCCCTACGGTCCTGACCTGACCCAGCACCTGGGCTATTTCCACGCTGGCGCCACATCCTCGATCGCCGATGCAGCGGGCGGTTTTGCGGCCATGACGCAGGCGCCGCAGGGCCATACGGTGCTGTCGGTTGAATTCAAGATCAACATGCTGGCCCCGGCGCGGGGCGAATCCCTGGAAGCCATCGGCCAGGTTGTGCGCGCCGGCCGCACGCTGACCATCGTCCAGGTGGATGTCTACGCCCTGAACGCAGGCGAAAAGACGCCGGTGGCACTGATGCAGCAAACCCTCATGAACCTGCCGGAACCGGCATGACTCGCCCGACCATTGCGTCTGTTCACTAAGGCGCGATCGGCAGCGCCCGCTTGTGGGCGCTGCGCCGCCAGGTGGACACGATGATGTCAAAGACATCCGGCGTGACGTCGCGGCCTTCCAGGAAATCATCGATCTGCTCATAGCTGACGCCAAAGGCGTCTTCGTCGGGCTTGAGCGGCGTGAGCAGTTCCAGGTCGGCGGTAGGGACCTTGAATACCAAGGCGTCAGGCGCACCCATGGCCGTCGCCAGCGCCCGCACGCGGCGCTTGCTCAACCCGGCCAGCGGCGTGACGTCGGCCGCGCCATCGCCGAACTTGGTAAAAAACCCCATCAAGGCCTCGGCGGCATGATCGGTGCCGACCACCAGTCCGCCGCGCGCCCCGGCCACGGCATACTGCGCGATCATGCGCTGGCGTGCCTTGATGTTGCCGTGCAGGAAATCCTGCTGGGCCGCATCACGGAACGTCTGCCCTCCGGCCCGCACGGCGTCCAACATTGCATCTGCGGCGGGCCGCACGTCCACGGTCAGCCGCTCATCGGGCCGGATGACATCCAGGCTTGCCTGGGCGTCTGATTCGTCGATCTGGACGCCGTAGGGCAGGCGCATGGCGACGAACCGGGCGTCCCCGCCCTGCGCGCGCACGCGTTCGACGGCGCGCTGCGACAGGCAACCAGCGGTCAGGGAATCCACGCCGCCACTGATGCCCAGCACCAGGGCACGGGCACCCGAGGTGCGCAGCAATTCCGCCAGGAACTCCACCCGCCGCTCGATCTCAGCCTTGGCATCAAAGACATCCGCCACGCCCAACGCGAGGCGGATCTGGAGTTGCAATGCGCGTTGCTCGGCATTCATTCAGCGATCCTCGAAACGGTCCAGCACCGCGCCAGTACTGGCGTCGGAGCAATTGAAGGCGAATTTCGCCTGGACGCCGCGCGTATAGCGCGGTGCCGGTGGCGTCCAGGCGGCGCGCCGAACCGCCAGAATATCGTCCGGCACGTTCAGCTGCAACAGCTGCCGGTGCGCATCGATGGTGATGGAATCGCCTTCTTCGACCAGGGCAATCGTACCGCCCACGGCGGCTTCCGGCGCGACATGGCCCACGACCATGCCCCAGGTGCCGCCCGAAAAGCGGCCGTCGGTGATCAGGCCGACGGAATCGCCCAGGCCCTCGCCCACCAGGGCGCTGGTGGGCGCCAGCATTTCTGGCATACCGGGCCCGCCCTTGGGGCCCAGGTAGCGCAGCACCATCACATCGCCGGCGCGGATCCGGCCTGCCAGGATCGCGTCCATGGCGGTCTGCTCATCGTTGAATACCCGCGCCGGGCCGGTGATGGCGGGGTTCTTCAGGCCGGTGATCTTGGCCACTGCGCCCCGTTCTGCCAGATTGCCCTTGAGGATGGCCAGATGCCCCTCGGGGTACAGCGCGTCATCCAGCGCATGGATGACATCCTGTCCGGCAGGCGGCGCGTCAGGCACGTCGGCCAGGACCTCGGCGATGGTCTGGCCAGTGATCGTGATGCAATCGCCCTGCAGCAGACCAGCGTTCAGCAGCAGTTTCATGACCTGGGGGATACCGCCTGCGCGGTGAAAGTCCACCACCAGATGCTTGCCGCTGGGTTTCAGGTCGCAGATGACGGGCACGCGACGGCGCACGCGTTCGAAATCATCGATGCTCCAGTCGACCCCGGCGGCATGGGCGATCGCCAGGATGTGCAGCACGGCATTGGTCGATCCCCCGGTGGCCATGACCACCGCCACGGCATTCTCGATGGATTGGCGCGTGACGATATCGCGCGGTTTCAGGTCCAGCGCCACGGCCTTGAGCAGCGCGCGGGCCGATTCGGCGGCCGAGTCGATCTTTTCCTGGTGCACATTGGCCATGGTGGACGAATACGGCAGGCTCATGCCCATGGCCTCGAACGAGGAACTCATGGTGTTGGCCGTGTACATGCCGCCACAGGAACCACTGCAGGGAATGGCATGGGTCTCGATGGCGTGCAATTCGGTTGCGGACATGCGGCCGGCGGCGTGCTCGCCCACGGCCTCGAAGACGCTGACGATGTTCAGGTCCTGGCCGCAATGGCTGCCCGGCAGGATGGTACCGCCGTAGACGTAGACCGAGGGCACGTTGGCACGCAGCATGCCCATCATGCCGCCCGGCATGTTCTTGTCGCAACCGCCGATCACCAGCACACCGTCCATCCACTGGCCCTGGACGCAAGTCTCGACACAATCGGCAATGACCTCGCGCGATACCAGGGAATATTTCATGCCCTCGGTGCCCATGGCCATGCCATCGGAAATCGTCGGCGTGCCGAACATCTGGGGGTTGCCGCCAGCGGCCTTGATGGCGGCGGCGGCTGCGTCGGCCAGGGGCTGCAGGCCACTGTTGCACGGCGTGATCGTACTCTGGCCGTTGGCGATGCCGATCATGGGTTTGTCGAAATCGGATTCCGTGTAGCCAAGCGCGTAGTACATCGAGCGATTCGGCGCCCGGGCAACCCCCTGGGTGATGTTCGAGGAACGCAGTGGTTTGGCCATGGCAGGGTCCTTGCGGCAAGTCGGTGCGGAATTTTCAGTTTAAAGCTTCGCGGCACCGACAGACCGGACAGGCGCACGCCCGGCGCGGGTATTGGGTGCGGCCTGTCGCCGCACCAGGATCATTTCAACTGCCCGACATCGCGCACTGCCCCCCGGTCGGCCGAAGTCGCCAGCGCCGCATAGGCGCGCAGGGCCTGGGAGACTTCCCGCTGGCGGCCCACAGGTTTCCAGGCCTGCGCGCCACGGGCTTCCATGGCGGCACGGCGCGCCGCCAGGGTCTCGTCATCGATCGCCAGGTGGATGCGGCGGTTGGGGATGTCGATTTCGATGGTATCGCCGTCCTCGACCAGGGCGATATTGCCGCCTTCGGCCGCCTCGGGCGAGGCATGGCCGATCACCAGGCCCGACGAACCGCCGGAAAAACGGCCGTCGGTCAGCAGGGCCGCGCATTTGCCCAGGCCCATGGATTTCAGGTAGGACGTGGGATAGAGCATTTCCTGCATGCCGGGGCCGCCCTTGGGGCCTTCGTAGCGAATGATGACCACGTCGCCGGCCACGACCTCGCCGCCCAGGATGCCCTGGACCGAGGTTTCCTGGCTTTCGTAGACACGCGCCCGGCCCGTGAAGGTCAGGATGCTGTCGTCCACCCCGGCCGTCTTGACGATGCAGCCGTTGGGAGCCAGATTGCCGTACAGCACGGCCAGTCCGCCGTCCTGCGAATAGGCATGCGCGCGGTCGCGGATGCAGCCGGATGCGCGGTCCAGATCCAGGGTCTCGTAATAGCGGTCCTGGCTGAACGCCGTCTGGCTGGGCACGCCGCCAGGCGCGGCGCGATAGAAATCCGCCACGCTGGCCCCCTGATCGCCACGCACGTCCCAGCGGCGGATGGCCTCGCCCAGGGTGCCGGCATGCACGTTGCCTACATCCAGGTCCAGCAGGTCCGCACGGGCGAGTTCGGCCAGGATGCCCATGATGCCGCCGGCGCGGTGCACGTCCTCGATGTGGTATTGCTGCGTGGCCGGGGCAACCTTGCACAGACAGGGCACACGGCGCGAAATGCGGTCGATGTCGGCCATGGTAAAGGCCACGCCGGCTTCCTGGGCGGCGGCCAGCAGATGCAGCACGGTGTTGGTGGACCCGCCCATCGCCACGTCCAGCGTCATGGCGTTGCTGAACGCCTGGAAGGTCGCAATGCTGCGCGGCAGGACAGAAGCGTCGTCCTGCTCGTACCAGCGCTTGCACAGTTGCACGATCAGGCTGCCGGCCAGTTCGAACAGTCCCTTGCGCCGCGCATGCGTGGCCACCACCGTGCCGTTGCCCGGCAGCGCCAGGCCCAGGGCCTCGGTCAGGCAGTTCATGGAATTGGCGGTGAACATGCCCGAACAGGATCCGCAGGTGGGACAGGCGCTGCGTTCGACGGATTCAGCCTGCGCATCGGTGATGTTCGGGTCGGCCGCCTCGATCATGGCATCGACCAGGTCCAGCTTGCGCACCACGGTCTTGCCGTCCTTGGCGATGACCTTGCCGGCCTCCATCGGCCCGCCGGACACGAACACGGTGGGGATGTTCAGGCGCATGGCGGCCATCAGCATGCCCGGGGTGATCTTGTCGCAGTTGGAAATGCAGACCATCGCGTCGGCGCAATGCGCGTTGACCATGTATTCCACCGAATCGGCGATCAGTTCGCGCGAAGGCAGCGAATACAGCATCCCGCCATGGCCCATGGCGATGCCGTCATCCACGGCAATGGTGTTGAATTCCTTGGCCACGCCCCCGGCGGCCTCGATCTGGCGCGCCACCAGCTGGCCCATGTCCTTCAGGTGCACATGACCCGGCACGAACTGGGTGAACGAATTCACCACGGCGATGATGGGTTTGCTGAAATCCCCGTCCTTCATGCCGGTGGCACGCCACAGGGCGCGAGCGCCGGCCATGTTGCGGCCGTGGGTCGAAGTGCGGGAACGGTATTGCGGCATGGCGACAGTCCTGGATAACTGAAAGAGGCGAAAGCGCTTATGATAAACGCTTCCTCCCGCCTGGCAACACGGGCGGGCAGGTTGCGCACGTCCCGATTCCAGACAATGGAGACCCCGTGAAGCCCGTACTCCCGAACGAACCCATTTCCCCCCTGCGACAAGACATCCGGCTGCTGGGCCGGACACTGGGGGAAGTCATTCGGGACTGCGAGGGCCGCGCCGTCTACGACGTGATCGAAAAACTGCGCCGCGCCGCCGTCAAGTTTCGCCGCGAAGGCCAGGACCGCGATGGCCGCACCCTGGAACGCCAAATCCGCCGCCTGGCCGAAGGCGAGGCCAATTCCGTGGCACGCGCCTTCAGCTATTTCCTGCATCTGTCCAATATTGCCGAGGACCGCGACCAGACCCGCCGCCAGCGCGAGCAGTGGCAGGCTGAAGGCCCCGCGACACCCGGCAGCCTGAAACACGCCGTCGATCTGCTGCAACGCGCCGGCCTGTCCGGTGCCCGCATCCGCCAGCATCTGGCCTCGGCTTGCATCGTACCCGTGCTGACGGCGCACCCCACCGAAGTCCAGCGCAAGAGCACGCTGGACCTGCACCAGGCCATCGCCGGGCAGCTGCGCCTGCTGGACATGCCTCTCGCGCCGCTGGAATCCGCCCGGCTGCAGGAACGCCTGACCGGGCTGATCGCCGCCTTGTGGCAGACCCGCATGCTGCGCCAGAGCAAGCTCACCGTGCTCGACGAAATCGACAACGCCCTGTCCTACTACACCAGTACGTTCTTCAGCACCCTGCCCCAGCTGCACCTGGACATGGGGGCGCTGCTGCGCAAACCGGCACGCACCGTGTTCGATGTGGACAACACGCCGCTGCCGCCCTTCGTCCACATGGGCAGCTGGATCGGCGGCGACCGCGACGGCAACCCGAACGTGGATGCCGGCACACTGGAACAGGCGCTGCTGCGCCAGTGCGCGCACGTTCTGCGCCACTACCTGACCGAAGTCCACGCCCTGGGCGCGGAACTGTCAGTCTCGCAGTCCCTGATGCACGTCACGCCCGAACTGGCCGCACTGGCCGCCGCCAGCCAGGACCCATCCCCCCACCGCCAGGACGAACCCTACCGGCGCGCCTGCATCCACATCTACGCCCGACTGGCTGCCACCGCGCAGGTGCTGACCGGCCGACGCCTGGCCCGCCGCAACACCTATGACGCCCCGGCCTATGGCACCGCAGTCGAATTCGCAGCGGACCTGGGCACCGTCGCCGAGTCCCTGGACACGCACCACGGCGCCCTGGTTGCGCGACTGCGCCTGACACACCTGCGCCAGGCGGTCGAGATCTTCGGCCTGCACCTGGCCACGGTGGACTTGCGGCAAAGTTCTGATGTGCACGAGCGCGTGCTGGACGAACTGATGCGCCATGCCTGTGTCACCCTGGATGGCAAGCCGGTGCGCTATGCCCGGCTGTCCGAGGCCGACCGGGTCCGCGTCCTGCGCCAGGAACTACGCGCGCCACGCCCCCTGGTCTCGCCCTGGATCGACTATTCTGCCGAAACGACACAGGAACTGGCCATCCTGCGCATGGCTGCCGACTGTCGCCGCCGCTTCGGCAACGCTGCCCTGCGCCAGACGATCGTGTCCCACACCGAAACGCTCAGCGATCTGCTCGAAGTCCTGGTGCTGCAACAGGAAACCGGCCTGATCGCCCCCACCACGGCGAACGATCCCGCGCCCGACAGCGGGCTGATGGTGGTGCCGCTGTTCGAGACCATTCCCGACCTGGAACGCGGCCCCGACATCATGGACGCCTGGCTGTCACTACCCGAGGTCGCCGCGCGCGTGCGCCACGCCCAGCATGGCATCCAGGAAGTCATGCTGGGTTATTCGGACAGCAACAAGGACGGCGGCTACCTGACGTCGAACTGGTCGCTCTACCAGACGGAACGGCGCCTGGTCGAAGTCTTCCGCCGACACCGCACCCGCCTGCGCCTGTTCCACGGACGCGGCGGGTCCGTGGGCCGGGGCGGCGGCCCCAGCTACGATTCCATCCTGTCACAACCCCCGGGCACCGTGAACAACCAGATCCGGCTCACAGAACAAGGCGAGATCATCCAGGGCCGCTACAAGGACGCCGAAGTCGGTCGTTCGCACCTGGACCTGTTCGTCGCCGCGACACTGGAAGCCAGCCTGGCGTCGGGTTCCCCCGCCACCCAGGCCGAAGACGACCACGCCGCCCACTATGGCGACGCCGTGGCCTGGATGTCAGAAACCGCCCAGCACGCCTACCGCGATCTGGTCTACGGCACAGAAGGCTTCACCGACTATTTCTTCGCCTCGACACCGATCCGCGAGATTGCCGGCCTGAACATCGGTTCGCGCCCTTCCTCGCGCAAGGCCCTGCAGCGCATCGAGGACCTACGCGCCATTCCCTGGTCTTTTTCCTGGGCCCAGTGCCGCCTGCCCCTGCCCGGCTGGTACGGTATGGGCACGGCACTGGGACGCTACCTGGCCGAAGGCGGGCCCGACCAGGCCCTGTCGCGCGAAGCGCGCCTGGCACGTCTGCAGGCCATGGCGCGGGATTGGCCATTCTTTCGCACCTTGTTGTCGAACATGGAACAGGTGCTGGCCAAGACCGACCTTGCCATCGGTCGCGCCTACGCCGAACTGGTGCCCGACAAATCCCTGCGCAAGCGGGTCTTCGAACGCATCGCCGCCGAATACCAGACCACGCTGGATGCCTTTCGCACCATCACCGGCCACGACCTGCTGGCCCACGACGAACCGCTGCGCAACGCCCTGGCCGAACGCTTCGCCTATATCGATCCGCTGAACCACCTGCAGGTCGAGTTGCTGCGCCGCGTGCGTTCCGGCCACGCATCCACACGCCGCGCCGACGAACAGGAATCGCGTGATCAACGAGCGATCCACATGACCATCAACGGCATCGCTGCAGGGTTGAGAAATTCCGGATAAGACCGCAAACAGATATACACTGCGCACACCAACACCCAGAACACATCCACATGTTTCCTCAACGACTGACCGACGGCTACCGTTCGTTCCTGCATGGCCGCCTGGCTGCCGAACGCGCGCGCTACCTCGATCTGGCCGAACATGGCCAGCATCCGGACATCATGCTGATCAGCTGCGGGGATTCACGCGTGGCGCCCGAAACCATCTTCGATGCCGGGCCGGGCGAAATGTTCGTGGTGCGCAACATCGCCGGCATCGTCCCGCCCTGCGACGAAGACCCGGAAACCGCCTTTCACGGCACCAGCGCCTGTGTGGAATTCGCCGTCAATGCCCTGGAAGTCGGCCACATCGTGGTCATGGGGCACGCCAGCTGCGGCGGCGTGGCCGCCTATGCCAATCAGGCCGCCCCCCTGTCCAGGCGCGACTTCATCGGCAAATGGATGTCCCAGATCAAGCCCGTGGCCGATGCCATCGGCCCCTGCACCGGCGACCGCGCAGACTGGATCCGCAGGATGGAATGGGGTGTGGTGGAATACAGCATGCGCAACCTGCTGACCTTTCCCGCCGTGCGCGAACGGGTCGAAGCCGGCACGCTCGCCATCCATGGCGCGTATTTCGGTGTCGCAACCGGCGTGCTGTTCGTGCGCAACCCCGCAACCGGGCGATTCGAACCCTACGCCGAATCCTGATCCACGGGCCGATGTTGACGTCCTCGCCGTCCTGAAGAAAGGGGGTTCCTACGGCGCTTGGCGCTGGCCGTCAGAAGACCGGGCCACCCGGCCTCATCCGGTCGATCCGCCAGGCGCTGGCCGCTGCGGCCAGTTCGCCCCAGGTACCCAGACCCTGGCGCTGCGCGCGCTGCAACACCACCAGCGCGAGTTCGGCGGTCAGCATGGCATCGACCACCGCCGTGTGTCGCGCCGGCGCGACCAGCCCGAACGCAGCCGCCCAATCGTCCAGCCCGGCATGCGGGCGGGTCCGGTCCGGGAACAGCATCGGAGCCAGCACCGCCAGGTCCAGCACATCCTCATCCCAGCGCATCCCCAGATGGGATTTGAGCGCCCGGGCCAACAGGGTGCGATCGAAGCCGGCATGAAACGCCAGCCACACGGCATCCCCCGCGAAATCCAGCAAGCCGGACAGGGCCGCCTGCGGCGGTGTCCCGCGTTCCAGGTCGGCCTGCGTCAGGCCGTGGAACAAGCGGCTGACAAACCCCAACGGGCCCGGCGCGCGCACGATCCGACCGTACTGGCAGCCCAGGGGAATCGCCAGTTGTTCAATACGGACCGCGCCAATGGACAGGATACGGTCCCGCCGAGGATTCAGGCCGCTGGCTTCCAGGTCGAACACCACGGCCGGATGGTCGTGCAGACTGCGCTCACGCCAGGCTGCATCACGTCTGATCCGCATCATAGGCGATAGCTGTAACGCAACAGTTTCTGCAGATCGGCTGCCTGGCGCAGGGCCTCGCGCAGAATGCGCCGATCCAGGGTATTGAGCGACCCGGGCAGAATATGATTGGACGCAGGCTCGCCCGCACGCAGCCGCACCTGATGCTGCCGCAGGCGCAGCAGTTGCAGATAGCGGTAGGATTCCACGTAGGCACTGACGTCGCGTTTGCTGAGCACGCCACGGTCGGCCAGCGCCTGCAGCCGTCCCGCTGTAGAGGTCTCGGTGATGCCGCTGGCCAGGGCAAAGACCCGGGCCGCATCGACGAAGGGCGTCAGCGCCTGGGTTTTCAGGTCGAATCCCGCGGACCCCGCTTTCCAGGTGCCGCCGGCGATGTCGAACAGACCCCCGGACGGCGGCTGGTTGCGCAGGGCCGTCTCGGCCAGCATCCGCTGGAATTGCGCAGAATCGGCCACCTGATCCATCAGGAACTGATGCAGCGCCCCGAACCCATTGTCTTCGCCCCACAACAGCCGCAGGTCAAAGCAAATCACCGCCTGGAGCAGATTGTCCGGCGTGGGCCGCCGGATGATGTCCGCGAACCAGCGTTCCCATTCATGCGCCGCCAGCCGCAGGGCCGGGTTGCTGGCCATCACATTGCCACGGCACAGCGGCAGGCCGCAACGATCCAGCCCCTGGTTGACGGCCTCGGCCAGGGGCCGCAGCGCCTCGCGGCGTTCGCGCGCCTCGGCATCGCTTGCCGCCGGAAACAGCATGCCATTGTCCTGATCCGTCAACAGTGTCTGTTCACGGCGGCCTTCGCTGCCAAACGCCAGCCAGGAAAACGGCACGCCGGGATCGCCCGCATCCCGCAGCGCCAACTCGATCACGCGATACGT
>NZ_JAVERO010000069.1:0-10886 GCF_034007085.1 Castellaniella sp.
GGCGTGATCATTCATCTGGGCGATCAAACGCAGCACCTGCAGGGCATCGACACCATGCGCCAACATGCCCGAGACCGCCTGGGCCAGGTCCGCGCGCAATCCGGCCAGGGATTCGAAATCCTCGGCCTGTCGCATGGCGCGGGCCAGATGCACGATTCCGGTTCGCTGCAAGGTGAACAGGTCGCGTTCGGACACCATGCCGACCAGGGCGCCATCCTGCACGACGCACACATGTCCGATGCGATGGTGCGCCATCAGCAGAATCGCCTCGAAGGCCATGGCATCGGCCGGCAGGCCCTGCGGGTCCGGTGTCATGAGCGTCCCGATCGGCACATCCAGCCCGACTGCCGCAGCGGCCACCTCGCGGCGCAGATCGCGCAAGGTAAAAATCCCCACAGGCCGGCGATGTTCGTCGGTGACGACGATGCTGCCCACCCGGCGTTCGTGCATGCGCCGCACGGCCAGGGACAGCGGCAAGTCCGGCGCGCACACGACCGGATCGCGCGCCATGATCATCGACAGCGCCTGATCGAAGACATAGCCTTCTCCCTGGGCCGCGACGGCCTCTTGCCGCGTGCGCTGATGCAAGCGCCCCAGCAGGCTGCCTGCGCCACGCAGCGCAAATGCGCGAAAAGGTTCTGATTTTTCCAGGATCGCGACGAAATCCGACCGATCCACCTGCAGACAGAAGGTGTCCTGCAAGGCGCGATAACACGTGCGGGTGGGCCGCTGTCCCAACAATGCAGCCACCGGAAAGGCATCGGCCGGCCCCAGGACGAAATGGTCGCCCTGCCCGTCCTCTGCATCAGGGCGGTCCCCCTGGACCGCGCCCTGGCGGATCAGATACCAGGCAGCGGCAGCGCCGTCACCGGGCGCAGCGATGGTCTGTCCCGCTTCGAAGAAACGCAGTCGCATCCGCTCGATCAGCTGGCGCACGTGCGCCGGTTCCATCTGATCGAATGGCGGATATTCCCGCAGGAACTGCATCAGCCCCTGCACGTTCTGGTTGATCGCGTCCCTGTCGGCTGCAATTGTGTTTTCTGGCATGGCACCGCTCCCGCGTCTGTCATGGAAACTTGATTCATACCATGTTTTCCGGCGCAGCCGGACGACCTGCGTCAATGCCGCGCAGGAGCAGCGATCCCATTGGCCGGATCAGCCAGCCACGCCGACGATCACGCTGGAAGCCTTGAAGATCGCCTGGACGGAACTGCCCACGGCCAGGCCCAGCCCGCGTGCGCTTTCGTTGGTAATGATCGCCACCAGAGTCAGGCCGTCGGCATCGAGCACGACCTCGGTGTTGACCGCCCCGGTTTCCAGGCGCGTGATCTTGCCGCGCAGATTGTTGCGTGCGGAAAAGCGGGCCGAACCTTCTTCGGCAACCAGAATCACCGACGACGATTTCACCAGCGCGAAGACCTCGCTGCCCACCTGCAGACCCAGCGCCTTTGCGCTACCGGACGTGATGATGGCATGGATCGTCGACCGGCCACCCGCCAGCGCAATGCTGACCTCGTCATTGACGGCGCCGTGCTGCAGATTCGAAACCGTACCATTGAACGTATTGCGCGCACTCGTTTTCATGTCGTTTTCTCCCAGTGGATGAAAGCCCATCGCATCGGTGCGCCGCCTTGTGCGGCACGCCCTGGATCGGCATCATACCAAGCCCGCAGGCGGTCCCGTTCTGCCTGCTCCAGATCCGGGTAGGTCCAGGCCACCCGCGCGGCAAAGGCCGCGAACGAATCCGTCCCTGCCAGACGGCTGGGGATTTCGATGTAGTCCACACGGGGGTGGATGCCCTTGCGGTGGAGCAGGTTGAGGACATAGATGTAGTCCGGGAACCCCTGATGGCGACGCCCCAGGACATCGGCAATGGCGGGATCCATGAAATGGCCGCCCACCAGATGGGTCATGTAGACCCGCAAGCGGGCATGGGCCGAAAGCTTGTCCAGCGCGGCGTCCAGATCGGCCACATTGGATGCCCGCGAAGCCACGGCAATGTCGCAGACCGGCACATCAGACCAGTCGTCTTCCCAGGCACGGTGAATCGTCACTGCGTTTTCGATGCCTTGCTGCGCCGCCTCGCCACACAGGGCTTCCAGCATGGCTGCGCTGTAATCCAGCCCATAGACACGTTCCAGACGGCCTGCCAGCGGCAAGCAGATGGTGCCGGGGCCGCAGCCCACGTCCAGCAGCGTGCGCGCGCCACGCAAGTCCATGCGGGACAGGAAAGCGGCCGCATAACCGCTCGACTTCGACCGACACATGCCGCCCGCACGCACACGGGCGTCCCATTCGCTGGCCGGCTTGGGCGCCCGGCCGCTGCGGACCATGTGATTGCGGTACAACCGGGCGAAATCCACATCCTCGATCGTGATGGCCTCGCATTGCTGCGCATCGGTGGTGACGGTCATGTTTCAGGTTCCTCCATTCTGGCTCGGGCGGCGCCCGACAGGGCGCGTTCCAGGGTCTGCGCATCCAGCCCATACAGCCAGGCCAGACGCGACGGGGTCGCAACGGTAGTCGCCGGGCCGGGGCCATGCAGCACACCGTCTCGAATCACGGCGATGCGATCGGCGATCTGCAGCGCATGGTCGGGCTGGTGAGTCGACAGGAACACCCCCACACCTTGCGCCTTCAAGCGATCGATGCGTTCCAGCATGCGAATCTGGTTGCCAAAATCCAGGCTCGCGGTCGGTTCGTCCATGATCAGGATATCGGCCTGCTGCGCCAGCGCACGGGCGATCAGGGCCAACTGCCGCTGACCACCGCTGATTTCGGTATAACGGCGCCCCGCCAGATCGGCCAGGCCCACGGCGTCCAGACTGGCCGCCGCAATCCGGCGGTCGGCTCGTGACGGCAGGGAAAACCGGCCCACGTGGGCCGCACGCCCCATCAACACGATCTGCTCTACGGTATAGGGAAAGACACCGACATGCGCTTGCGGCACATAGGCCACCCGCCTGGCCAGTTCGGCGCGGGAACAATCCGACATCAACTGCCCGTCAACCAACACACGGCCCGACAGCGGGGGCAACAGGCCCAGCAAGGTCTTGAACAGTGTCGTCTTCCCGCTGCCGTTGGGGCCGAGCAGGCACAGAATTTCGCCCGTGCGCACATCCAGATTCAGCCCTCCGGCCACACGTCGCCCCCCATGGCCCACAGTCAGATCCAGCGCCTGGAGGATGGCCGTTCCGGTCATGGCCTACCCCCCCCATCCCGTCGACCGCGCGCCAACAGGAACAGGAAAAAGGGCGCCCCCACCAGTGAAGTCAGGATCCCCAGCGGGATCTCGATGCTCGCCGCGGTACGGGCCAGAGTATCGGCCAGCAGCAGGAACACGCCGCCGCCCAGCAGGGATGCCGGCAACAGGCGGGTAAACGCAGGCCCCACCAGCAGGCGGGCGATATGCGGCACAACCAGCCCCACCCAACCGATGATTCCGGTGAAAGAAATCGTGGCCGCCGTCGCCAAGGTCGCGGCAATCACCAGCGTCATGCGCATGCGCGCGACCGGCACGCCCAAAGCAACCGCCTCTTCATCGCCCAGACTGAGCAGATCGATGCGCCAGCGCAGCAGGAACATGGCGACCAGGCCCAGTGCCAGGACCGGCAGCGCATAGGCCACGTCCTGGAATGTCACGGCATTGAGCCCGCCCAGCAGCCAGAACGTAATCGTCGGCAACTGGCTGTAGGGATCAGCCAGCACCTTGATGAGCGAGATCCCCGCGCCCAGCAGCGAGGCCAGCGCCACCCCGGCAAGCACCAGCACCAAGGTCGGCTCATAGCCCTGCACTCGGGTGCTCACCAGATAGACCAGGGCGACCGCCGCCGAACCACCCAGGAACGCCAGGACCTGGACCGCCCCCAGCGGCAAGCCGAAATAAATGCCCAGCACAGCGCCCAGCCCGGCACCGGCGGACACGCCCAGGATATCCGGCGAGACCAATGGATTGCGAAACATGGCCTGATAAGCGGCACCTGCCGCAGCCAAACCGGCCCCCACGAGCACAGCGCCCAACACACGGGGCATGCGCAAGTGCCACAACACCGTCGCCAGTGGATCAGCCGCCGCATCACTGGGGGGCCCGGCCAGCAGCGCACGCAGGAATTCAACCGTGGAGGCGGGATATTTGCCCGCCAGCAGCGCCCACAGACAAGCCGCAATCAGACAGGCAGACGGCAGCACGCGGCGCACAACACCCATCACGCAGATTCCACCAGCAAGCGCTCCAGCGCCCCCGCCTCTGGCGTAAATCCATAGAACAGCGAGAAAAAATCCCGTGCTGCCGCGACCGGCGTCGGCAGGCCGACGTCCGGATACAGCAGCGGCAGCAGCCAATGCAGACCCAGCAGGCGATTGACACCCGGGGGTCCGTCCAGCCAGCCGAAAGGCAGCACGGGCGCGCCATGCACCTGCCCCTCGCGCACGGCGCGCAGCGCCCGCCAGCCGCTGTCTGATCGGATATGGGCCAGGACGGCCGCGTCCTGGCCCAGAATCATGTCCGGATCCCAGGCCAGCAGTTGTTCCAGCGAAACGCGGGCCAGGCCGCCATCGCCCAGTGCATCCGCCACATTGCGCCCGCCAGCGGCCTGCAGGACTTCGGTGTGGATGGCGCCACGCAACCCTGTTTCCAGGCCGTCGCGGCCGCGCGCAAAGTAAATGCGCGGCCCCGCAGCACGGCTGGCCAGACGCTGCGCCAGATCCAGCACGGCCTGAGCATGGGCCGCCAGCTGTTCGCCCCGCCGTTCGACGCCCAGTAAACGCCCGACCTGGCGCAACTGGGCAGCCGAATCCGCCAGCCGCCCATCGACCAGGACGTAAGGCACCCCGGTCTGCTCCTGTACCCGTCGGGCCGCTGACCGGTAGGTATCGTTGACCGTCCCGGCATCCAGGATCAGATCCGGCGCCAGGGCCAGCAAGGATTCCGCCGACAGCGTGCTGCCCCGGCCAGACAGCCGGCCCAGGAAAGGCAGTGTTCTCATGTGGGGCGCAACCCAGGCCAGGGCCTGCGGCCCGAGGGGCTGAGACCAGCCCAGCAGTTTGTCCGGCGCCAGGCAATACACCAGCACGCCAGCGGGCGGGCCCGCCGTCAGGACGCGCGTCACCCGGGCCGGGTCCGGGATCGCCCCGAACACCCCGGCCAGGACCTCGCCGGCCGATGCCCGCCAGGCCCAGGGCGCCAGCAGCAGGGCCTGCAACAGGCGGCGGCGCCCGCACAAGGTTGCGCTACCCGGCATGGGCGGCCCTGCGGGATGCATTCAGCGCCTGGGTTTCCCAGGCCCGGAGATGATTCATATCGGCCGACAGTTCGACCCCCAGCCCCCCCGTGAACTGCCGCCAGTCCCCCAGGAATTCCTCGGCCACGATGGTCAGCACCGGGATATCCTCGCTCATCAGCGTAAGAAATTCCTGTGCAAATCCCGCCCCATCCGCCTCCTGGCGGCCGAAACGGTTCACCACCACCAGATCGGGGCGCGCCTGGACCGCCGTGCGCAGCGTGGAAGCAGCGGCCGCCAAGCATGAGATGTCGAGACAGCAGGCCTGGGAGCCCTCGCCCAGGTCCTGGAAGATCTCGAAAATATCGCCCGTATCAATATCCCGCAGGCAGCGCCCGCCCCGTCGCCGTCCATCGGGCCGGCGCGCCATGAGCAGGCCGTGCACCGAGCGGCCCCGTGCGCGCAGATCGTTCACGAAATCCAGCATCACGGCATCGGCAGCATCCTCGTGCGCATGCACGATGGCGGCAATCGGTGGCAACGGGGCATCCATGAGGGGTCTCCTGCAAGTGGATCAGAAACGATACATGCCATTCACAAACCACGTCCGGCCCGGCATCGGATAGCCGTCAGCCAATTCGTAGTACTTGTCCATCACATTGCGCACACCAAAGCCCAGGCTGATGTCCTTGCGCGGTTCGAACGTGGCTTTCAGGCCCAGGACCGCAAAGCCGGGCAGGTCGATATAGGACTTCTCGAAGCCGACCTTGCGGCCCGATTCGGCTTCCAGGGTCGCCTGCGCAGTCCAGTGCGCCGTCGGCTTCCAGCCCAGGTGCGCAAACACCCGATGCCGGGGGACATCGGTAAGCGGCACATCCGGATCGCTGAGATTATGACGCTGAATCCAGGTGTAGGCGAGCCCGGCTTCCCAGCGTTCCCCCAGTTGCTGGCGGAAATCCACTTCGAACCCACGCACCCGGGCGCGACCGATGTTGACCGCATGGTCGCACAGTGCGGGCTTGCCCTTTCTGTCCACGCAATTGCCGACGACCATTTCGTTCTGGATCAGGTCTGTCACAGAGCTGTAGAACAGCGAGACCTCTGCATGCCCGTCCTGCCAGGGCACGCCGCGCCAGCCCAGTTCGACATGGCGGGCGACCTCGGGCCGCAGATCCGGGTTGGGCAGCGCCGTGCCCATCTTGGCGGAATAGCGGTCCTTGATCGTGGGAAAGCGCGTTTTGTGCGCCACGCTGGCGAAGAATTCGTGGTTTTCGGAATAGTCATAGATCAGCTCGGCCAGGCCATTGGCGGCATGGGTGGAGCCGGTCGGCCAGTGATAGACTTCTCGTGCTTCGCGTTTTTCGTAGTCAGCCCCCACCCGCAAACGCCAGCGATCGCCCAGCGCCATCAGGTCCTCGAAAGCAATCGATGTCGTCACGTCGCGGTAGCGCTTGGTCGCCTCGGGAGTCGGGTCCTTGTGGCGATCGTCCTTGTAGTGCGCAGCCACGTGGAATTCATGGCCGCGAAACGCGCGCGTGATGAATTCCACAGAGGCACCATACGTCGTATCCTCGTAGGTGCTCCTCGGCCCGGTCGTGACCTCGTAGCGGTCATCCTTGTACATGTCCAGGCCGTTCTTGTATTGGTCCCAGTACACCCGGGTCTTCAGGGTGTGATGCTGCCCGATGTCGGTGCTGCTCAGGAAATAGACGCTGTCCTTGTCCCAGTACGGCCAGCGCCAATAGCGCGGCTTGCTGTCGCTGCGGCCGGTATAGACCGGATTCCCCTTGCGCCCTTCCTGGTGCGCATAGCCAATGGCGTATTCGTCGGTCGCATTGGGCGTCAGGCCGAACTTGACCGAGGCGCGCGTGTCCTTGCGGTCGGCATTTTCCCGCCAGTGCCCGGTGTCGGTCGGCGTGGTCTTGTGATCCGTGAAGCCCTTGCCCAGACGGAACGTATCGGCTTCGAGATACGACAGACCAGCCTGCAGGTACCACAGTCCCTGGTTGGTGCCCATGTTCAGCGCCGCCATTTTTTCATGGCCCGATGCGTAACCCAGCCGTACATCCCCTTCCAGTTCGCGGGTAGGCCGACGAGAAATCAGATTGATCGCGCCCCCCATGATGTTCGGTCCATACAGCAGCGAGGCCGCGCCCTTGGCAACCCGGATCTCGGACAGATCGAAGGTGGTGAAGCGGCCAAAATCGACATACCCGTCATAGGGCACATACAGCGGGATGCCGTCCAGGAACAGAGGCACCTGACGCGGGTCGAAACCCCGCACGTACACCATGTCTTCGTTGCGGCTGTTCTTTGACAGGGTCACGCCGGGCTGGGTATTGACTGCCGCACCGACGGTGAACGTGTCGTACCGCAGCAGATCCTCGCCGTCGATCCGGCTTTCCCCTGGCGTGTCCTGGCGTTCGCCCCGAACCGTCACGCTGCCCAGTTCGAAGACGTTCTTGTCCGCCCCCCATGCCGTCCCGATCGCGCACGCAACGCAAACGGGCAGCATACCCAACTGCCGGATGATGCTCATGAAACCATTCCCCCCAGAACCTATGGAAAAATCGCTATATTGTTATCTATATATCGAAAGATGTGCATTGATGTCGCACAAGCCTTTCCCAGCAAGGATAGTGCCGACTGCGCGATTTATCTATATATCAAGGGTGATATCGAATATCACAGCCTGTCGATGCGTTCCGCGATGGCGCGACCCATCCCGGTCGTATCTGCGGTTCCCCCCAAATCGCGGGTGCGCGGCCCCTGTTCCAGCGTTTGCTCGATGGCCGTCATCAATTCGCCCGCAGCGATCCGGCACCCGGCATCCCGTTCACCCAGGAATTCCAGCATCATCTGGGCCGACCAGATCATGCCCACCGGATTGGCGATATTCTGCCCATAGATATCGGGGGCCGATCCATGCACGGGCTCGAACAGTGACGGATAGCGCCGCTCGGGATTCAGGTTGGCCGACGGCGCAATGCCAATCGTACCGGTGCAGGCCGGCCCCAGGTCGGACAGAATGTCGCCGAACAGGTTCGAGGCCACCACCACGTCGAAACGCTGCGGCTGCAGCACGAACCGCGCGCACAGAATGTCGATGTGATGCTTGTCCCAGGTCACGTCCGGGTACTGCGCAGCCATGGCCTGAAGCCGTTCGTCCCAATACGGCATGCTGATGGCCACGCCATTGGACTTCGTCGCCGAAGTCAGCACATGCCGGGGCCGCCGCTGGGCCAGGTCAAACGCATATTTCAGGACTCGATCGATCCCGTGGCGGGAAAACACCGATTCCTGGATCACGATTTCGCGCTCGGTGCCCGCATACATCCGTCCTCCCAGGTTGGTGTATTCACCCTCGGTGTTCTCACGCACCACCAGGAAATCGATTTCGCCGGGCTGGCGGCCTGCCAGAGGTGCCGGCACGCCGGGCATCTGCCGCACGGGCCGCAGGTTGATGTACTGGTCGAACCCTCGGCGAAACTGCAGCAGCGAACCCCACAGGGACACATGGTCGGGCACCACATCGGGCCAGCCGACCGCGCCGAACAGAATCGCATCGAAGCCTCTCAGATGGTCGAACCAGTCGGTCGGCAGCATGGTGCCGTGCCGCTGCCAATAGTCGGCGCAGGCCCAATCCAGATGCTCGAAGCGCAAGCCCAGGCCGTGGCGGCGTTCCAGGGCGTCCAGTGCGCGCAGCGCTTCGGGCATGACTTCCTTGCCGATCCCGTCCCCGGGAATCACGGCGATGTTGAATGTGTGCATGATGTCGTATGAGTCTCAGATTGTCTTCAGGCGGCGGCCACCGCCTCGTTCAGGCGTCGCGGCAGGCGCCCCAGTCGAACAGGAGCCGCAAGGTCTCACGATCACCTTGGCCCCCCAGGCAGGCCAGCGCCAGCATCAGGCGCATGCGCACCTTGCGTGCGGACAGGCCACTGACGCCCAAGGCGCCCGATTCCTGCAAGTTGTGCAGCGAACCAGGGTATTCGTAGCAGGGCAGGACCGCTCCATGCAGCGCCACGCTGCACACCAGCACTGCAATGCCGGCCTGCGTGGCCAGCGCTACCTCGGGCACCCAGGAGGGCGGCACCTGGCCGCGCCCAACGCCTTCCAGCACGATCCCCGCGACCTGCGCATCGACCAGAGCACGCAGCACCTGCGGGCCAGCGCCCAGGCTGGCGGTTGCGATCTCGACCTGAGGCAAGACGCCGCCCGGCGGCTGCAACAGCGGCTGACGCCGGGGCTGTTGATAGATCCGCACATCCTTGCCATCGACGAAACCCAGGCAGCCCAGACCCGGAGACTCGAAGCCATTGAGCTGAAAACTACTGGTCTTGCGCACGAAGGCGGCGGCATGGACGGTTTCGTTGAAGACCACCAGCACCCCCAGCCCTCGGCACGCAGACGAAGCAGCGGCCCGAATGGCATCGCGCAGATTCGTGTAGGCATCAGTGCCCGATGCATGCGGCACGCGCTGCGACCCCGTGACGACCAGAACGACATCGCGCGTACGCACGCTGCATTCCAGGAAATACGCAGTGTCCTCCAGCGTATCGGTGCCATGGGTGACGACAATGCCATCGGCTTCACCCGCGTCGATCAAACGCTGGCACTCGACACACAGCACCTGGAGATCTGCTGGCGACAGGGCGTTGCTGGCCTTCTGGAACAAGGAACGCACCTCGACCTGGATGTCCTCGATGCCAGGCACCCGACGCACCAGATCAGCGCCCGGCAGCGCGCCGGCGATGTTGCGGCCTTCCGGGCCTGGGCGACTGGCGATGGTCCCGCCGGTGGACAACACAACGACGCGCTTCATGCGTCACCCTCTGGCAGAACTCCGCTGCGCCCCGCATGCCACGCCACGCCGCAGAATGGGTCACGAGCGCAATCCGCAACACGGATTTCTATCTTTGCAATCAAGGGAAGTTCTCCTGTCGATGCGCGCCTGACACGGCGCGCATCACGCTCAATACAGCAGGTTGGGCAGCACCGTGCTGAACCAGGGCACGTAGGTAATGATGATCAGCGCAACGATCATCAGCAGAATGGTCGGCAATGCGGCCCGGAAGACCTGGAACAGGGTCATCCCCGAAATCGACATGGCCACGAACAGATTCAACCCGACCGGCGGCGTCAACATACCGACCGACAGGTTCACCAGCGTGATGACGCCAAAATGAATGGCATCCACGCCGACCTGGGCCGCGATCGGCTGCATCAGAGGCGCCAGCACGATGATGGCCGAGGCGCTGTCCAGGAACATGCCTGCGACCAGCATGATCAGATTGAACAGCATCAGGATCACGACCGGTGAATCTGTTCCGGCCAAGACTTCAGCTGCCAGCTTGGACGGTGTACCGGTACTGGCCAGGATCCAGGAAAATGCCGACGCGCCTGCCGTAATCAGCAACAAAGTGCCCGACAGCACGCCAGTATTGCGCAGGATGGTCAGGGTCGCCCGCCAGGAAATCGAACGATAGACCACGGCGCCTACGAACCAGCCATATAGACACGCCGCAGCGGCAGATTCCGTGGGCGTGAACAGTCCGGTGTAGATGCCGCCCAGCAGCAGCACAGGCAACCCCATGCCCCACAGCGACCGGCCAACCGCCTCGCCGATCTGGCTCAGGCTGGGAAAGGGCTCGCGCGGGTAGCGAC
>NZ_JAVERO010000155.1:0-4294 GCF_034007085.1 Castellaniella sp.
CCCTGGACGGCACCACCAATTTCATCAGCGGCATCCCGCACTATGCCGTGTCCATCGCCCTGATCGGCCACACCGGTTGCCGCGCAAACGGCCGCGACCCGCTGCCCCAGGATACGCCGCTGATCGGGGTGGTCTACGACCCGAACCGCGAGGAACTGTTTACTTCGCTGCACGGCCTGGGCGCCTGGCTCAATGGCCGCAGGATCCAATGCTCGTCCACGGCGACGCTGGATCAGGCCGTGCTGGCCACCGGCCTGCCCTTCCGGGACTTTTCCTTCGAATCCCGCTACATGCCGACCCTGCATGATGCCATCCATGTCACCCGGGGTATCCGCCGCCTGGGTTCAGCGGCCCTGGACCTGGCCTGGACAGCCTGCGGGCGCTACGATGGCTACTGGGAAATGGGCCTGGCACCCTGGGACGTCGCCGCCGGCGCCGCGCTGGTCCGCGCCGCAGGGGGGGTGTGCGAGGACATCAACCACCAGGAACCCTGGCCCAGAGGCGGGTACGTCTACGCCGCCAATCCACACATCGCCACCGCGCTGGACGACCTGATCCATCGGCACACATGACATGACACGACAGATCCTCGACACGCTGGACGGCTGGTTGCCCGAACTGACCGATATCCGCCGCGCAATCCACGCCTGGCCCGAACTGGCCTTCCAGGAAATCCGCACGGCCGACACAGTCGCGCGCCTGCTGGAATCCTGGGGCATCGAGGCGCATCGGGGCCTGGGCGAAACCGGCATCGTGGGCCGCATCACCGGCCGCGGACCGGGCCGATCCATCGGTCTGCGGGCCGACATGGATGCGCTGCCCATGCCAGAGGCCAATACCTTTCCACATGCCAGCCGCAATCCAGGCGTCATGCACGCCTGTGGCCACGATGGCCATACCGCCATGCTGCTGGCCGCCGCCCGCTACCTGGCCGGACACCGCGACTTCGACGGCGTCATCCACGTGATCTTTCAACCGGCTGAGGAGGCCGGCGGCGGTGCGCGCCGCATGATCGAAGATGGCCTGTTCGAACAGTTCCCCATGGATGCGGTATTCGGCATGCACAACTGGCCCAGCCTGCCGGCAGGCGTATTCGGCCTGACCGACGGTCCCATCATGGCCTCCAGCAGCACCTTCGAAATCACCCTGCGGGGCCGGGGCGCCCATGGCGCCATGCCCCACCTGGGCGTGGACCCTGTGGTGGCGGCAGCCCAGCTTACCCTGGCGTTCCAAACCATCCTGACCCGCGACCTGGACCCGCTGGAATCCGGCGTCATCAGCGTGACCCAGATCCACGCCGGCTCGGCAGACAACGTCATCCCCGACCAGGCGGTGATGCGCGGCACGGTGCGCACGCTGTCACAGGACACGCTGGATCTGATCGAGACCCGCATGCGGGATCTGACCGGCCCGCTGGCCCAGGCGCTGCGCTGCGAGGCGGATTTCCACTTCCACCGGGAATATCCAGCCACCATCAACCATCCCGATCAGACTGCGCTCTGCACCCAGGTCCTGACCGAACTGGTCGGCGCCGACCGGATCGATACCCAGGTGCGGCCGTCCATGGGCGCGGAAGACTTCGCCTTCATGCTGCAGGCTCGACCCGGCTGCTACGTCTGGATCGGCAACGGCACGGGCGATCACCGCACACCGGGCCACGGCCTGGGCCCCTGCACCCTGCACAACGGCAGCTACGATTTCAACGACACGATCATCCCGCTGGGTGCCGCCTACTGGGTGCTGCTGTCCTACCGCTTTCTCGCAGCCGCCACCTGACCCCGCTGCCATCGGACTGTGCCGCTGCCTGAGCCGGACCGGCAAGCAGGCACTCCGGCGTCACGTGCCCTTCATGCCGAATGGTTAAAATACGCGCTTTGCCGGAATACGCGCCCCCAAAATCATGACGTCCGGCGTTCACTCCGAGGTTGCCATGACCACAACCCTGCCCTCTTCCGAACATCCTGTCGTCCTGCGGGTCATGCCCATGCCCGCCGACGCCAACATCCACGGCGACGTCTTCGGGGGCTGGATCATGGCCCAGGTCGATATCGCCGGGTCCATCCCGGCCACGCGGCGAGCAGGCGGGCGGGTCGCCACCGTGGCCGTCAACGCCTTCACTTTCAAGCAGCCCGTCTTCGTCGGCGACCTGCTCAGTTTTTACGCCCGGATCACGCATACAGGCCGGACATCCATCACCGTGTCGGTCGAGGTCTATGCCGAACGCCAGCGCCTGGAAGCCGAGGTCGTCAAGGTCACCGAGGCTACCCTGACCTACGTCGCCACCGACGAAAACCGTCACAGCCGCCCCCTGCCCCCGATCTGAGGAGCCCATGCCGATGGCCGATCAGCCCGCCACCGCAGAGACCGCGACCCCGGTCGTCATCCCGCGCCGCCTGGATCCCGAAGACGCCCAGCTCGCCCTGCAAGAACTCCAGGCCATCCTGAAACGCCAGGAGGTCGTGGACGCGCTCGCCCAGCGGCAGCATGAAGACGAGGACGGGTCGAACCTGCTGGAAGGCATGCTGCAACGCCAGCACGAGGACGAAATCCGCCAGATCGTCAACGCGCTGCACCCGGCCGACATTGCCTTCATCCTGGAATCCCTGCCGGTGCAGCAGCGCCAGGCCGTATGGCAGCTGGTCAGCCAGGAACACGACGCCGACGTGCTGCTGGAAGTCGAGGACTGGGTCCGCGAATCGCTGATCGAGTCCATGGACCACGACGATCTGATCGCGGCCACGGGCACCATGGACGCCGACGAGATCGCCGATCTTGCGCCCGATCTGCCCCCCGATGTCATCGCCGAGGTCCAGAAAGGCCTGACCGATGCCGAACGCGCGCAACTGGTCGCCGCCATGGGCTATCCAGAAGACACCGTAGGCGCCATCATGGATTTCGACATGGTGCGGGTGCGTGAGGACGTGACCCTGGAGGTCGTGCTGCGCTACCTGCGCCGGCTGCACGAACTGCCCGACCACACTGACCAGATCTTCGTCGTGGACCGCGCCGACCAGTTGCGCGGCACCCTGTCGCTGTCGCGCCTGCTGCTGAGCGAACCCGAAACCCTGGTCAATGCGGTCATGGAGCCCGACGTCCTCAGCCTGAATCCCATGGATCCCGATACGGACGCCGCCAATGCCTTCGAACGCTACGACCTGGTGTCGGCCCCGGTGGTGGACGAACAAGGCCGGCTGATCGGTCGCGTCACCATCGACGAGGTCGTGGACGTGCTGCAGGAAGACTCCCAGGAACAGGAACTGTCACGCGCCGGCCTGCAGGAAGAAGACATCTTCGCGCCCGTCCTGGCTGCCCTGCGCAACCGCGCGCCCTGGCTGCTGATCAACCTGTGCACGGCATCCATCGCATCGCTGGTGGCATCACGCTTCGAGGACACGGTCAGCCACATCGTGATCCTGGCCTTTTTGATGTCCATCGTGGCCGGGATCGGCGGCAATTCCGGCAACCAGACCATGACCATGATCATCCGCGCCATGGCCACGGGCCGCGTCACCGGCGCGAACATCACGCAACTGGTCAAGCGCGAACTGCAGGTCACATTCCTGGTGGGTTCCTGCGGCAGCCTGGTGGCAGCGACCTTCGCCTGGGTGATCTCGGATTCCTACGCCGTCGCCGGGGTGATGATGGCGGCCATGGTCGGCAACATGCTGATCGGCGCGGCGCTGGGGGTGCTGATCCCGCTGCTGCGCGACCGCTTCGGCAAGGACCCCGCCATGGGCTCGTCGGTGCTGCTGACCTTCGCCACGGATTCGCTGGGATTCTTCCTGTTCCTGGGACTGGCGACGGTGTTTTTGCTGTAATTTCCGGTGGGTTCTTGTGCGGCACCTCGACCGCGCGGCCCCCTTCCGGACGCGCCGCTCACCCGGTTCCGGCTGCGCCGGAACTGCCCAGGCTCCAGGCCATCATCGGGGCGCTCGCCAAACTCGCAAGGCGCTCAGTCCCCCGGACTGAGCGCTCCCGTCTTGCTCGAACAGTGGCTCGCTTGCCTCCCCGCTGACGGCCTTCCGCCTGGCGGGCTCGAACAGCGCGCCCGGAAGGGGGCCATGCGGTCCGACGAGATCAGGGAAGCTGCAGCAATGCCTTGATCCGGGCCTTGATGTCCGCGAGTTCGGCGGCCGTGGCCTGGCCCTTGCGTTCAGCCTGACGTGATTTCCAGTCCAGGCTCTTGATTTGATCGGCCAGAGCAACCCCCAGGGCGCCGCCGCCACTCAGCGGGACCTCGAAGGGATAGCCTTTGACCTGGCTGGTGATCGGAACACAAACCATCAGGCCAGAA
>NZ_JAVERO010000156.1:0-4260 GCF_034007085.1 Castellaniella sp.
CGGATCATGTTTTTGCCCGTGGGGCAGGGCGCCGGTGGCCTGCCCCACAGGAACAGCCCGGCACCAGGTTCTTCCCAGACCTCGAAACCGTGCCCGTGCATGGCGGCGGTGACCTGATCATGCGCCTGTCGCAGGCGTTCGCGGACACTGCGCAGGTAGGTGTTGTGGCGGCCGTCTCGCAGGACGTGGTAGACGGCACGTTCCATGATTTCGGTCGAGGTCAGGCCCAGCGACATCTTGGTGCGTGCGCATTCATCCACCAGCGGCTTGGTACAGGCCAGATAACCCACGCGGGTGGAAGGCATCACGCTTTTAGAAAAGCCGGACACATAGAGCACCCGGCTGGGGCCTGCCAGCGCAGCGAGCAGGGGAGCGGGTTCGGGCAGGAGATCACGCGAGACATCGTCTTCCACGACCAGGAAGTCGTGGTGTTCGGCCAGTTGCAACAGGCGGAATGCCCCGGCCATCGTGAAACTGGCGCCGGTCGGGTTCTGTAGCACGGTCGTGACGAACAGGACGCGGATCGGGTGTTGCCGGACCAGCGCCTGGAGCGTGGCTTCGCAGATGCCTTCTGCCGTTCTGGGGACTGCGTGCGCCGTGATGCGGTTCAGGGCCAGGATCTGCAACAGATTGGCATAGCAGGGCGACTCGACGGCCACATGGTCCCCGGGGCGCAGCAGGGTGCGGATGACGATGTCCAGCGCCTGTGTGGCGCCATGGGTCAGCAGCACTTGATCGGGGGAGATGTCAAGCCCGTGCTCCAGCAGGCGGTGCGCAATGTGTTCGCGCAAGGGGTGGTAGCCGAGCGGGTGGCCGTAGGATGCAATCTGACCGACCGGAACACGGCTGAGCTGGCGCAGGGCATGTGGCAAGCCGGCCTGTTCATGCCAGTCCGGGGGTAGCCAGCCGCAGCCAGCCTTGATCGAGATCGAATGGTCGGCGAACACGTCGGCCAGCAGCCAGGATGCGCCGATGCGTGGTGCCACCCATTCCGGCACCTTGGCGGGCGCAGTCTGTTTCTGGCGGCTGACGCGAAAACCGACCCCTGGGCGTGATTGCAGCAGGCCGCGGGCAACCAGACGGTTGTAGGCGGCCATGACAGTGAATGTGCTCAACCCGTGGTCTTGTGCGAATTGCCTGATCGACGGCAGGGCCATGCCCGGACGCAGGGTGTGGGTGCGGATGGCGGTCTCCAGCGCCATGACGGCCTGGTCTACCAGGGACGGGGCCGATTTCCGTCTGCGATCCGGTTCGAACAGGATCATGGCTGTCCTTGAAGCGATGACTTTGGCAATACAGTGGTCTCTATCCGCACAATACAGTTATCCAGGCATTCTGTCACCGTCTATGGTCTTCGTACGGGAAGCGGACCAGAATGAAGTCGTTCGTCTCCGTTGTCGAAATCCTGGATTTGAGGGCTTGCCATGCACACCCGAACCCCATCTGCACCTGATTTGTCCAACCTGTGGATGCCGTTCACGGCGAATCGGCAGTTCAAGGCGCATCCCCGCCTGCTGGCGAGCGCCCAGGGCATGTACTACACCGCAGCAGACGGCCACCCGGTGCTGGATGGCACCGCAGGGCTTTGGTGCGTCAATGCAGGGCATGGCCGTCAGCCCATCATCGACGCGATCCGCCGGCAGGCCGCGCACCTGGACTATGCGCCCAGCTTCCAGATTGGTCACGAAGACGCCTTTCAGGCGGCGTCCGACGTGGCCGCCCTGATGCCCGCTGGCTTGGACCGGGTGTTCTTCACCAACTCGGGTTCCGAATCGGTCGATACGGCGCTCAAGATCGTGCTGGCCTATCACCGGGCGCGCGGCGAGGGCCAGCGCACCCGCCTGATCGGCCGCGAGCGCGGCTATCATGGCGTCGGCTTTGGCGGGATTTCGGTGGGTGGCATCTCGCCCAACCGCAAGGCATTTTCCGGGGTGCTGTTGCCGGGGGTGGACCATCTGCCGCACACGCATGATCTGGCGCACAACGCCTTTTCGCGGGGGCAGCCGGCCTGGGGCGGCGAAGCGTACGCGGATGCGCTCGAACGCATTATCGCGCTGCACGATGCATCGACGATCGCGGCGGTCATCGTCGAGCCGCTGGCCGGTTCCACCGGCGTGTTGCTGCCGCCCAAGGGCTATCTGGAACGGCTGCGGGCCATCACCGAAAAGCATGGCATTCTGCTGATCTTCGATGAAGTCATCACCGGTTTTGGCCGCCTGGGCGCAGCCACCGGCAGCGCATTCTTTGGCGTGACGCCTGACCTGATGACCCTGGCCAAGGGGATCAGTAACGCGGCGGTGCCGGCCGGCGCGGTCGCCGTGCGCCGCAGCGTGCACGACACCATCATCGAGGCCAGCGCAGCCGGCATCGAGTTCTTCCACGGCTATACCTATTCCGCCCACCCGCTGGCGACGGCCGCCATTCGCGCCACCCTGGGCATTTATCGCGACGAGGGGCTGTTCGAACGGGCGCGGGCCTTGTCGCCTGCTTTCGAAGACGCCGCGCATGCGCTCAGGGGGCGGCGCCATGTGATCGATATCCGCAACCTCGGCCTGGTGGCGGGCATCGAGCTTGAGCCGCGCCCTGGGGCGCCTGGTGCCCGGGCGGCCGAAGTGTTCGGCCAGTGCTTCGATCAAGGCGTGCTGGTGCGCTACACCGGCGACATCATCGCCATTTCGCCGCCGCTCATCATCGACGAAGCCCAGATCGAGCAGATTTTCGACACCCTGGCCAAGGTGCTGGATGCCGTGGACTAGGGCCTGTCGATTCCCGGGCAGGTCATTTCGACAGCAGCCGCATCGCCTGTTCCAGGCCGTCCATCGTCATGCCGAACATGCGCTCGTGCATCAGTTCGCGCACGATGGCGATGGACTGGCGGTAGGGCCAGGACCCGGACGGTTCAGGATTCAGCCAGACGGCGCGCGGCCAGTGGCCCAGAATGCGCTGCAGCCAGGCGGCGCCGGTTTCCTCGTTGTGGTGCTCGACCGAACCGCCGGGGTACAGCAGTTCGTAGGGGCTCATGGAAGCATCGCCCACCAGGATCAGGCGCCAGTCCTCGCCGTAGCTGCGCAGCAGATCCCAGGTCTCGATGCGTTCGCTGTGGCGGCGGCTGTTGTGGCGCCAGACGGATTCGTAGGGACAGTTGTGGAAGTAATAGACTTCCAGGTGACGGAATTCGCTGCGCGCGGCAGAAAACAGGGCTTCGATGCGGGCGATGTGATCGTCCATGCTGCCGCCGACATCCAGCAGCATCAGGACCTTGACCGCATTGTGGCGCTCGGGCACCCAGCGCAGGTCCAGCATGCCGGCCTGCTGGGCGGTGCTGCGGATGGTGCCGGGCATGTCCAGTTCCATCGCGGCACCCTGGCGGGCAAAGCGCCGCAGGCGCCGCAGCGCCATCTTGAAATTGCGCGTGCCCAGGGTCTGCTGATCGTCGTAGTCGCGGTAGTCGCGCCGTTCCCAGACCTTGATGGCGGTGCGGTTGCCGGCTGATGGGCCGCCGATGCGGATGCCTTCGGGGTGATAGCCGCCGTGTCCGAAGGGCGAGGAGCCCCCGGTGCCGATCCATTTGCTGCCGCCTGCGTGGCGTTCCTTCTGTTCGGCCTGGCGTTCGCGGAACATCTCCATCAGCCGATCCCAGCCGTGTTTTTCCAGCGCAGCCTTTTCTTCGTCGCTGAGCTGTTTGCGAAAGGTTTGGACGAGCCAGTCCGGCGGGATGTCCGGGCCGCCGGTGCGGGCCTGGATCTGGCCGATGAATGCGGCGAAGACCCGGTCGTAGCGGTCGTAGCGGGTTTCGTCCTTGACCAGCGCCAAGCGCGCCAGATGATAGAACTGTTCCGTGCTGGTGGGCGCTGCGGGGCTGAGCAGCAGTTCCAGCAGGCTCAGGTATTCCCGGATCGAGACCGGGATGCCGGCGGCGCGCAATTGGGTGAAGAATTCGGTCAGCATGGCCTGTAGGGATACGGGTTCAGGCGCGAGGGCGCTGCAACTGGTAGAGCAAGTGGGCGCGGACCTCGGGCCATTCGTCTGCCATCAGGCTGTACATGACCGTGTCGCGCACGGTGCCGTCGCGCCGCAGGGCGTGATGCCGGATCACGCCATCACGTCGCGCGCCCAGGCGCTCGATGGCGCGCTGGGAGGCGTGGTTGTCGTTGTCGGTGCGCCAGCCCACCACGGCGGCACCCAGGGTATCGAAGGCGTGTTCGAGCAGCAGCAGCTTGCAGGCCGTGTTGACGTGGGTGCGCTGGCGGGACCTGGCGT
>NZ_JAVERO010000157.1:0-4235 GCF_034007085.1 Castellaniella sp.
CCTGGATCATCCTGATCCCGGGATACCGCATCTCGACACAAGACGGCAAGGCCCCGCCTCTCGAAAGAAACGGGGCCTTGCCGGACCTGAATGAATCAGTCGAAAACCGATTACATATTGTCGATCATCACCTGGCCGAAGCCTGAGCACGACACTTGGGTCGCGCCTTCCAGCAGGCGGGCGAAGTCATAGGTGACCTTCTTGGACAGGATGGATTTTTCCATGCTGCTGATGATCAGGTCGGCGGCCTCGGTCCAGCCCATGTGACGCAGCATCATTTCGGCGGACAGGATTTCCGAACCCGGATTGACGTAGTCCTTGCCCGCGTATTTTGGCGCGGTGCCGTGGGTGGCCTCGAACATGGCCACGGAATCCGACAGATTGGCACCCGGGGCGATGCCGATCCCACCAACCTGGGCCGCCAGAGCGTCGGAAATGTAATCGCCATTCAGGTTCAGCGTGGCGATGACGTCGTATTCGGCCGGGCGCAGCAGGATCTGCTGCAGGAAGGCGTCGGCGATGACGTCCTTGACCACGATGTCGCGGCCGGTCTTGGGGTTCTTGAACTTGCACCACGGACCGCCGTCCACCAGCTGGGCGCCGAATTCCTTCTGGGCCAGGGCATAGCCCCAGTCGCGGAAGCCGCCTTCGGTGAATTTCATGATGTTGCCCTTGTGCACCAGCGTGACGCTCGCGCGGTCATTGTCGATGGCGTACTGGATGGCCTTGCGGACCAGGCGTTCCGTGCCCTCGCGCGATACGGGCTTGACGCCGATGCCGGACGTGCCCGGGAAGCGGATTTTCGTGACGCCCAGCTTGTCCTGCAGAAATTCGATCAGCTGACGGGCCTTGTCGGACTCGGCTTCGAATTCGATGCCGGCGTAGATGTCTTCGGAGTTTTCGCGGAAGATGACCATGTCGGTCTTTTCCGGTTCGCGCACGGGCGAAGGCACGCCCTTGAAGTAGCGCACCGGGCGCAGGCAAACGTACAGGTCCAGTTCCTGGCGCAAGGCCACATTCAGGGAACGGATGCCACCGCCCACCGGGGTGGTCAGCGGCCCCTTGATGGACACGACGTAGTCGCGCACGGCTTCCAGGGTTTCTTCGGGCAGCCAGACGTCCGGGCCGTAGATCTTGGTGGATTTTTCGCCGGCGTAGACTTCCATCCAGTGGATCTTGCGCTTGCCGCCATAGGCTTTGGCGACTGCGGCGTCCACGACCTTCAGCATCACCGGAGTGATGTCCTGGCCCGTGCCGTCTCCTTCGATATAGGGGACGATGGGCTCGTCAGGGATGTTCAGGGAAAAATCGGCGTTGACCGTGATCTTCTGCCCGCCGGCCGGGACCTTGATATGCTGATAGGACATGGGTGCTCCAGTGTTGCTGTGTTTGTTGTGCAAGAGAAAGGGAAGCAGTCTTATATAAGAGTTTAGCGTAAACTGGCCTTCAGCAGGCAGTATGGCATCCCTATTCTAACGGGACATATCCCGGAAATACCCGAACCGCCCGGGTAAAATAGCGTTCCTGGCCCGTCTTCCCATCCCCGCATGTTCAACCCCTCCAAAGCACAGGTTCGCGCGTTCTTCACCGACGCCTGGCGCAAACGCCGTGAAGGCGGCGTGCTGACGCCACTGGAAACCATGGCCGCCGACCTGGTCGAGCGCCACCCCGAATACCACGACGACCTGCAGGCGCCGGACGCTGCCGAACGCGACTACACCGTCGAAGCCGGCCGCACCAACCCTTTTCTGCACCTGTCGATGCACCTGGCGATCCAGGAACAACTGTCGATCGACCACCCCCCCGGCATCCGTGCGGCCTGGAACGCATTGCTGCAGCAGGTCCGTGACGAGCACGAAGCCGCCCACATCATCATGGAAGCACTGGGCGAGGTCGTCTGGGAAGCCCAGCGGCTGGGCAAGCCGCTGGACAACGAGCACTATCTGGATCTGATCCGGCGGCACGCCACGCACGACCGCTGACCGGCGGCCACTGATATCGCCCCGGCGCATGCGCCGGACGCCACGCCCCCAACGAACAGCAAAACGCCCGCCGGACGAGGCCGAGCGGGCGCTTCCCCGATGAGCCGAGCGCGCTATTTGCGCACGGCCAGCGACGAAGGCTGAACGGCCAGCCAGGCAGCGATGTTCTCGATGTCGGCTGCGGACAGCTGCGCCGCCATCGCGCCCATGATGGCGTTCTTGCGCACATTGGCCGAGGCCGGCGCCCCTGCCTGACCACGCTGATAGGCAGTCAGGGCATGAGCCAGGTAGTCCTGATGCTGGCCGGCCAGAATCGGATAGTCAGGCTGCAACGGGGTCTTGGCATCGGCCCCGTGGCAGGACGCGCAGGTATATTTTTCAAAGGCGGCCTTGCCAGCCTGCAGGTCGGCGGCATGTGCGCCGGTGGCTGTCAGCCCAAGACCCAGCAAGGCAATCCACAATGTACGCATGATGGTCTTCCCCCGGATCATTTGAGACTGGAGTAATAGGCTGCGACATCGGCCATGTCCTGTTCGGACAAGGACCGGGCAATGGCGTCCATGGTCGGAAAGGAACGCGCCCCGTTGGCGTATTCCTTCAGCGCGGCAACAATGTAGGGCGCGCCCTGACCGGCGATCATGGGGACGTGGTACAACTCCGGATAGGCTGCCTTGTAGCCCGGGATTCCATGGCAACCGATGCACATGGACACCTTCTGGGCACCGGCCTGGGCATCGCCCTGGACGGCAGGAGGATCGGCCGCCAGTGCCGGCCCGGCCAGCAGACAGGACATCGTCAGCACGACGGCGCCCAAACCACGATCAAGCATTGCTCGCGACTTCATATGGCCTCTTGTCTCTCTGATTTATATTGATTGTGTCGGCATCGGCCAGCCTCCTGCCAGGCCGATGAGGCAAGTCGATTGTACGATAATTGCCCCGATACAAACAGACATCAAAATTTTAAACCTATAGCATTTGATCCCCGTACTCCACTCTTGAATCCATGACCCGCACGCCTGTTTCCGCATCGCACGACCGTTTCGACGGTACTGACCGTTATGTCGCCACTGAATCCCTGAAGGCCGCCGTCAATGCCGCCCTGACGCTGCAGCGCCCATTGCTGGTCAAGGGGGAACCAGGCACCGGCAAGACCCTGCTGGCCGAAGAGGTCGCACGCGCGCTGGATCGCCCCCTGCTGCAATGGCACATCAAATCCACGACCAAGGCGCAGCAGGGCCTGTACGAATACGATGCCGTCTCGCGCCTGCGTGATTCCCAGCTGGGCGAGGCCGCCGTGCACGACATCCGCAACTACATTGTGCGTGGTGTGCTATGGCAGGCATTCGAATCGGAACAGCCCAGCGTGGTGCTGATCGACGAAATCGACAAGGCCGACATCGAATTCCCCAACGACCTGCTGCGCGAACTGGATCGGATGGAATTCCACGTCTATGAAACTCGCCAGACCATCCAGGCGCGCCACAAGCCCCTGATCATCATCACGTCGAACAATGAAAAAGACCTGCCCGACGCGTTCCTGCGGCGCTGCTTCTTTCACTACATCGAATTCCCCGACCGCGAAACCCTGAGCGACATCGTCGCCGTCCATTTCCCCGATCTGCGCGCCGACGTCCTGGGCGCGGCGCTGGACGCGTTTTTCCGCCTGCGCGATGTCCCGGGGCTGAAAAAACGCCCCTCGACCTCTGAATTCCTGGACTGGCTGCACCTGCTGCTGGCCGAATCCGTGCCTCCTGACAGTCTGGCGCGCGGCGACATGCCGCCACTGGCCGGAGCCCTGCTGAAAAACGAACAGGACCTGAACCTGCTGCAGCGGCTGGCCACCCTGGCACAGCGCGGCATCCGCTGAGCGCTTGGCGACGCGACCGCTTTTTCCCAAAACGGATCAAACCATGAACGCACCCGTCTTCACACAAGCGCCCCGCCCCACCACCCTGGAAGGCCATGGCGTGCGCCTGGTCCCGCTGTCCCCCGAACACGCCACCGGCCTGCGGGCTGCCGCCGCAGACGGCGAACTCTGGAACCTGCGCGTCACCTCGGTGCCCGAACCAGACCAGACCGGGGCCTACATCGACCAGGCCCTGCAAGGCCAGGACGATGGCCACATGCTGCCCTTCGCCGTCCTTGACGCCGGCGATGGCGCAGTGCTGGGCACCACGCGTTACCACGATATCGTGCCGTCGATCGCCCGGCTGGAGATCGGCTACACCTGGTACGCCAGGTCCCGCCAGCG
>NZ_JAVERO010000158.1:0-4129 GCF_034007085.1 Castellaniella sp.
TGGTACATGAACGAGCTGATCCTGCGCCTGCTGGCGCGCGAGGATCCGCATCCAGGGGTGTTCGATGCCTACGAGAACGCACTGGACGTGCTGGCCGAGATGCGCGGCCGTCCCCATGCCGCCGTGCTGCGCCGCTTTGAATGGCGGCTGCTGGATCAGGCCGGCTACGGCCTGGATGCACCGATGCCCGATTTCGACCAGGCGGGTGCCGAACCGCTGCTGCGCCAGGCGCTGCGGGCACGCCTGGATCAGCTGCTGGACGCACCCCTGCGCACGCGCCAGGTGCTGATGGACCTGCAGCGCTACTGAGTGCGATGACACAGTGAAAAAGGGCATCCTGCTGTCGGTGGCGTCTTCGGCGTTGTTCGCCACCATGTACTATTACGCGACGCTGATGCAGCCTTTTGATGGCGATATCGTGTTTGCCTGGCGGATCCTGATGGGGCTGCCGATGCTGGCGCTGGTGGTGCAGCGTGCCCGTGGCTGGGGGGCCGTGCGCCAGACGGCGCGGGATTTTTCGCGGGGCCGCTTTCTGGCGGCCATGATTGCATGCTCGCTGCTGCTGGGGGTGCAGCTGTGGCTGTTCGTGTGGGCGCCGCTGCACGGCCACGCACTGAACGTGTCCATGGGCTATTTCCTGCTGCCGCTGGTGATGGTGCTGGTCGGGCGGCTGTTCTACCGCGAGCGGCTCAGTGCCTGGCAGACCTGGGCGGTGGCGTTTGCCGCGCTGGGGGTCGGGCATGAGTGGTGGCGGCTGGGTGCCGTGTCCTGGACCACGCTGCTGGTGGCCCTGGGCTACCCGCCGTATTTCATGTTGCGCCGCCGTTTGCGGGTCGATGCGCTGACCAGCTTGTGGTTCGACATGTTCTTCCTGCTGCCGGCGGCCGTCCTGGTGTTGCAGTCCCAGGGGGCTGACGTCGTGCGCCTGTTCGCGCAGCATCCGCGCCTGATTCTGCAAGTGCCTGTGCTGGGCCTGCTGAGTGCGGTATCGCTGGCCATGTATCTGGCCGCCAGCCGGATCCTGCCCCTGACCCTGTTCGGGCTGCTGAGCTATGTGGAACCCATGCTGCTGTTCTGGGTGGCGTTCCTGCTGATGGGCGAACCGGTCACGCCGGCGCAGTGGCTGACCTACATCCCGATCTGGATCGCGGTGGGGCTGGTGGCGGCGGAAGGGGCGCGGAACCTGAGGGGGAGGGCAGTGTCAACGGGTGGCAGGCGCAGTGATTGATTTCGCGCTGGCATGGCCAATGTACGGTACTGGAGCCATCGTGAAACAAAAAACGGCGGGCCGCTGCCCGCCGTTTTTGACCTGGATCCCGGCGATCAGTCGCGATCCCCGCCAAAGATGCCCAGCAGCATCAGCAGGTTGGAGAAGATGTTGTACAGGTCCAGGTAGACCGCTAGGGTGGCGGACACGTAGTTGGTTTCGCCGCCCTGGACGATGCGTTGCAGATCGACCAGCAGGAAGGCCGAGAAGATGCCGATGGCCAGTACCGACAGCGTCAGCATCAGCGCCGGGATCTGCAGGAAGATATTGGCCAGCATGGCGATCAGCAGCAGCACCACGCCCACGAACAGGAATTTCTGCAGGTGGGTGAAATCGCGCTTGGTCGTGGTGGCGACGGTGGCCATGACGCCGAAGACCGCCGCCGTGCCGCCAAAGGCCAGCATGATCAGCTGGGCGCCGTTGCCCAGGCCCAGAACGTGGCCCAGCAGCCGCGACAGCATGATGCCCATGAAGAACGTGAAGCCCAGCAGCAGGGCGACGCCCAGCGAGGAATTCTTGTTGCGTTCGATCGCGAACATCAGGCCGATGGCGCCGACCAGGAAGATGATCGTGCTGACGCCGGGGCTGGTGGCCATGGCCTGGTTCATGCCGAAGGCCAGGCCGACGGCGGCCCCCAGGACCGTGGGAATCAGCGACAGCGCAAGCAGCCAGTAGGTGTTGCGCAGGACGCGGTTGCGGACGGCTGCCGGCGCGGCATAGGCGCCGGTGTCGGGCAGTGTATGGCGGAAGTCGGACATGGCGGTTTCCTGTAGTACGTGGGGCCGATGCATGCACCGGCCAGAATCACTTGAATCTTACAACAAGCTGAATCACGAAGTCCATGCAAAACAGCATCGGCTGGCGTCATGGCGGTGAGGGCCACGACAGGGCGGTTCAAGCCTTTGGACATTCAGGTGCGGCGATGGTTCCCTGCGGCGGGATGATCGGCGGGCAGGCGATGGCCGCGCACGTCATGGCCGGCCTGCTGGTACTGGGTCCAGCGCCTGCGGGCGGCCTGGATATCGGCCTCGTGGCCGGAGACGATTTCCAGGATGCGTTCGAAGCGTTCGGCTCCGGGGGGGCAGTCCAGATCCAGATTGAGCAGCCAGTGCAGGGACGGTATGCGGTCCAGACTGGCTGCGTCTGGCACCAGGATCACATCAGCTTGATCCGCCAGGGGATCGTCGGCTAGGGCGTGCGGGATGAAGCTGGTCGGGTCGAATTCCCAGAGCAGCGCATCGAAGCGCTGCAGGCGGCGTTCGTCGGTGCAGTACACCAGCAGCCTGCGGCCTGCGGCGACGTGGCGCGCCGCCGTGCCGCAAGCCATGCGCAGCCGGTGGACCGCGCCGTAGGCGAAATCCACTCGGCTCATTGCGCGGTTTCCGGCTGGCTCATGCCTGGCATTGTCCCAGCAGATAGTTCATCAGCAAGGGCACGGGGCGGCCGGTGGCGCCTTTCTGTTTGCCTTCGAGCCAGGCCGTGCCGGCGACATCCAGGTGCGCCCAGGGGTATTTGCCGGTGAAGCGCGACAGGAAGCAGGCGGCCGTGACCGACCCGGCGGGCCGCCCGCCGATATTGGCCATGTCGGCGAAATTGGATTTCAGCTGGTCCTGGTAGGCGTCTTCCAGGGGCAGACGCCAGGCCGGGTCCAGTGCCTGGCGGCCAGCGGCAAGCAGATCGGTCGCCAGGGTTTCATCCTGGGTGAACAGGCCGCTGTTGACGTGGCCCAGGGCGATGACGCAGGCGCCGGTCAAGGTGGCAATGTCGATCACGGCGGCAGGCTTGAAGCGTTCGGCGTAGGTCAGCGCGTCGCACAGGATCAGGCGGCCTTCGGCATCGGTGTTGAGGATTTCGATGGTCCGGCCCGACATGCTGGTGACGATGTCCCCGGGTTTGTTGGCGGTGCCGCTGGGCAGGTTTTCGCAGCTGGGGATGATGCCGATGATTTCGCGGGGCAGATTCAGTTCGGCCACGGCGCGCATCGTGCCCAGCACGCTGGCGGCGCCGCACATGTCGAACTTCATTTCATCCATGCCAGGGCCGGGTTTGAGGGAAATGCCACCGGCGTCGAAGGTGATGCCTTTGCCCACCAGCACGATGGGGGCCGCCTTGCGGGCAGCGGCCCCGGCCGGTGTATGGCGCAGGACGATGAAAGCGGGCGGTTCGGCCGAGCCGCGGGCGACCGACAGGAACGAGCCCATTTTCAGGGCCTCGATTTTTTTCTGGTCCAGGACCTCGGCCTTGAGGGTCTTGAATTGTTTGGCCAGGCTGCGGGCCGTCTTGCCCAGGTAGGTGGGCGTGCAGATATTGGGGGGCAGGTCGCCCAGCAGACGGGTCAGGTTCATGCCTGCGCCGATGGCGGCCCCCTGGTCCAGGCCCGTGCGGGCCCGTGCGGCCTGGGCCCGGTTCAGGTGCAGGACGAAGGCGCGCAGCTTGGCGGCGGGCTTGGGTTTGCTGAGCGTGGTGTCGTAGTGGTAGGTGGCCGCGCTGACCAGCCGGGCGGCCGTGCGGGCGCAATCGGTGATGTCGGCGTCCTTGCAGGGCAGGGCGCACAGGGTGGAGACCACGTGGCCCAGCCCGGCGCGCACGCAGTAGGCCGCCAGGGTTTCATGGGCACGCGCCAGCGTGGCTGCCGAGAGGCGGTCCTGAGCGCCCAGGCCGAGTAAAATGACGCGTTCCGCAGCGATGCCCGCAGGCGCGTGCAGCGTCAGGATGGTGCCGGGGGCGGCATCGAATTCCGCCTTGATGACGGTCCGGATCGCGCCGTTGGACGCCTGGTCCAGGGTGTCGGCTGCGGGGCTCAGGACGCCGTCCTGGAACACCCCTACGGCCAGGGCCTGGGTTTTCAGGGTGTGCAGGGAT
>NZ_JAVERO010000018.1:0-27040 GCF_034007085.1 Castellaniella sp.
GCAGGGTGGCCGCCCGGGGGTGCCATCCGTGGCGGGTTTTGCAGAGGATTTCCAGGTCCGCGCTGCGTTCAGCGCCACCATGAAATGCACGCGCACCAACGCGCAGGCGCCCTGTTCACCGTTATTCCCCATCGTCGTGGATTTTTCCAGGCCCGTGCCCCGGGACCAGGCCGCGCGGATCACGTTGCAGGGCCTGCAGGGGCCGCACCCGGCGCAGCAGTTTGCTCCTGGGGGAGCGGACCCAGCGGATGAGGCGATCGAGACGCTGCAGTTCGATCCTCCGTTCGAAGAGCTGTCCACGCTCACGCTGTCCGTGCCGGATGGGCTGCGCGACGAACTGGGATTGACCCTGAGCAATGCCGATCGTTTTCCCCTGGCCATCCAGATGGATGCCATGCCGCCGCTGGTGAAATTCGCATCCGGCGAATTTGGTATTGTCGAACGTTTTGCCGAAGGGGCGCCCGGCCAGGATCGGCCCGTGCTGGCGCCGCTGGCCTTGCGCCGGGTGGGGCCGCAGTTGCAGACCCGGGATCTCGTTCTGTCCGCAGGCCAGCTCAGCGATCAGGTGATCACGGACGACGTCCAGGCGCTGCAATGGTATGCCCGAGTGGCGAATCTCCAGGATGGCCGGCTGACGGCAGGCCAGTTTGCCGACCGGTTGGCGCTGCGCCCACTGCGGGACGCGCGCGCAGGAGAGCCGTTCATCGACGTGCGGTCGCGCTCAGTGTTCGGCCCCCGGGATGCCGTCGAGACGTTGACGCTGCCGGGTGTCCAGGATGCCGAGGGCAAGGACATCGAACTGGTCGGCATTCCCCTGACCAAGCCGGGCCTGCATGTGCTGGAGGTCGCGTCTCCTCGGCTGGGATCCGCCTTGCTGGATCGCCCGGACGCGGCGCCGGATGATCCGGTCATGCATGTGCGTTCGGCGCTGTTGGTGACGAATCTGGCTGTTCACGTGAAGGCCGGGCGGGATGACACCCTGGTCTGGGTGACCTCGCTGGATCGGGGCCAGCCGGTCGCAGGCGCACGGGTGGCCGTGCTCGATTGCGAGGGACGGCGCTTGCTGGATGGACAAACCAATGCGCAAGGTCTGTGGCATGTGGATACGCCCGTGCCGACGGACAGGTATTGCGAAGGCACGGGGCAGTCGGGGGTATTTGTCACGGCACGCCTTGCCGCCGACCATCCCCAGGCGCATGGCCAGGCAGACTTTTCTTTTGCCTGGTCCAGCTGGGATCGGGGTATCGAACCCTGGCGTTTCAATGTGCCGGTGAACCGTTCCCGGGACCCTGACCTGGTGGCCCATGCGGTGCTGGATCGCACCCTGTTGCGGGCGGGCGAAACCGTCTCCATGAAACTGTTTTTGCGCCGCCTGAACCGCGACGGGGTGGACAATTTGCCGGTTGATCGGCTGCCGGCTCAGGCGCGGCTGGTGCACGACGGTTCGGGCGATGCCCAGATGCTGGCACTGGACTGGCAGACCACCCCCAGCGGCGGGCAGTATGCGCTGCTGGACTACACGATCCCCCGTACTGCCCATCTGGGCACGTATTCGATCGAATTGCAGCCGTCAGCGGGCCAGTCGGCCGATGACTGGACCCCCTGGCTGCATGCCGGCGATTTCCGGGTTGAATCGTTCAAGCTGCCCTTGCTGACAGGATCGCTGAAGATCGCCGGAGACGCTGCGCAGGGGGCTGGGCCGTTGGTGGCGCCGCAGTCAGTGCGCGCCGATCTGCAACTGTCCTGGATTTCAGGTGGGCCGGCGCGCGATGTGCCTGCGACGTTGTCGGCCATGGCGCAGCCCCTGATCCCCAGTTTTTCCGGCTACGAGGATTTCAGCTTTGGTTTGCAGCAGACTGATGACGCAGAGGATATGGACGCCAGCGCGGCTGAATCCGCAGACGCGGCTGCCTCCGACCTGCGACGCCTGATCCTGGATCGGCGTGCGTTGCGCCTGGACGGGCAGGGGGGCGCGCGGATCGATTTGACGGATCTGCCGCGCCCATCCGAACCCCAGTCCTGGCTGTTCGAGGCAGCCTTCACCGATCCTGCCGGCGAGATCCAGACGCTGGCCCAGACGGCGCAGGTCTGGCCTGCGGCGGTGGTGGTGGGCCTGCGGGCAGGGCGCTGGGTGTCGCAAGGGGAACAGGCCCGTGTCACGCTGTTGGCGCTGGATACGGCCGGGCGGCCACAGGCCGGCGTGCCGGTTCAGCTGGATGGCCGGGCTCGCACGACCTACAGCACCCGCAAGCGCTTGGTGGGCGGGTTCTATGCCTATGATTCCCATGAACAGCTGGCTTCCCTGGGCACGTTGTGCCAGGGCAGGACGGATGCGCAAGGCCAGTTGGAATGTGTGCTCAAACTGGACCGGACCGGACGGGTCGAGTTGTTTGCCCAGGCCCAGGATGCGCAGTCGCGTGTGTCGCGTGCTTCGGATTCGATCTGGGTGTGGGGGGGCGAAGCCTGGTTTGGCGATGGGAATGACGATCGGATCGACGTGATTCCAGCCAAGGCCGACTACAAGCCTGGCGAGACCGCTGAATTCACTGTACGCATGCCGTTTCGTCAGGCGCGTGCGCTGGTGGCCCTGGAGCGCGAGGGCGTGCTGGAAACGCATGTGGTCGATCTGGACGGTGACGAGCCCATCGTACGTCTGCCTGTGCGGGCAGACTGGGGGCCAAATGTCTATGTCTCCGTGCTGGCTGTGCGCGGCCGCATCCGCCAAGTGCCCTGGACATCGTTTTTCGATTGGGGCTGGCGTCATCCGCTGGACTGGATGGAGGCCCGTTCCGGTCAGGTGGGTGATGCGCCCGAACCCACGGGTCTGATCGATCTTGCCAAACCGGCATTCCGCTTTGGCTTGGCAAGCATCCGGGTCCAGAGCGAGGCCGACCGCCTGCAGGTCAAGGTGGAAGCTGATCGGGATACCTATCAGGTACGCCAGCATGCCAAAGTCCGCATCCAGGCAAACCGCCCGGACGGCAAACCCGCCGCCGGCGCTGGCGTGGCCTTTGTCGCGGTGGACGAGGCCTTGCTGGAATTGCGCGCCAACGCCAGCTGGGATTTGCTGCAGGCGATGCGCGTGGAGCGTGACTATGGCGTGGAGACGGCCACAGGGCAGGGACAGGTCGTTGGGCGTCGTCACTATGGCCGCAAGGCAGTGGCGGCCGGTGGCGGTGGTGGCTTCAACGCCACGCGGGAACTGTTCGACACGCGTCTGCTGTGGCGCGGCGACCTGACGCTGGATGCGCAGGGGCAGGCCACGCTGGATGTGCCCTTGAACGATGCCTTGACGCGCTTTCGTCTGGTGGCGATCGTTGACCAGGGTTCAGGACTGTTCGGGACGGGGCATACCGACATCGTCAGCACCCAGGATCTGCAAGTGGTGTCGGGGTTGCCCCAGGTGGCGCGTGAAGGTGACCACTACGAGGCGCGCGCGACGGTGCGCAATCGCACGGATCGGGTGATGGCGCTTGCGCTGTCGGCAAGCGTGGCGCAGGCCGACGGGGCCGGGCAGACCTTGCCTGGGCAGACGGTGCGGCTTGAACCGGGCGCAGCGCAGACCGTGGCCTGGCCGGTCACGGCGCCGCGCTTGTCTGGCCAGTCGGAAAGCGGGATGCTGGGCTGGCGCTTCGAAGCACGCACGACCGAGGGCGAGGCGGCATCAGACCGGATCGAGGTGGCGCAGACACTGCTGCCGGCGGTGCCGCTGGCGGTGCGCCAGGCCATGCTGCTGAAGATCGTGGATGCTGCGCCGCAGCAGATCGAGGTAGGCGCGCCAGAGCGGGCACTGCGCGATGCGGCTGGCCTGCCGCGCGGCGGTATCCAGGTCAGCCTGCAATCCAGCCTGGCGGGTTCCCTGCCGGGTGTGCGCGCCTGGCTGGATGCCTATCCCTATACCTGCGTCGAACAGTTGGGCGCCAAGGCGCTGGGGCGGCGCGATCCGGCGGCCTGGGCGGCGTTGATCAAGCGCTTGCCTGACTACCAGACCGAGTCCGGCCTGTTGTCGTATTTCCCGGGTGGCCGCGGCAGTGTGGTCCTGACGGCGTATCTGCTGGAGATCGTCACGCGGGCTGCGGACAGTGCCTATGGCCTGCCCGGCGAGATCCGCGAGGGCATGCTGGCTGCCTTGCAGGACTATGTGTTCGGGCGCCTGAAAGAGGATGGCTGGGCGCCTGCGCGGGATGCATTCTGGCGCAAGCTGATTGCCGTGGATGCGCTGGCGCTGGCTGGCGCCTGGCAGCCCGGCATGTTGGACAGTGTTGCGCTGGAGGTGGACGACTGGCCAACCCCGGCGGTGGTGACCTGGCTGTCGATTCTGCGGCATGTGCCGGACCTGTCAGGTCGCGAGGCGCTGTTGGCACGGGCCGAGGCCGTATTGCGTGCGCGGCTGTCGCGCCATGGGGCCGGGCTGGTGCTGGCGGACGAGACGGTGGATGCGGGCTGGTGGTTGATGAGCAATCCTGCCACGGTCCAGGCCCGTTTGCTGATGAGCGTGCTGGATCGCCCCGGCTGGCGGGCGGATGTACCGCTGCTGTTGAACGGTTTGCTGTCGCTGCAGCGCAAGGGGGCCTGGTCCACGACCACGGCCAATGTGCTGGGTTCTCTGGCCGTGGGGCAGTTCGCACGCGCCGTGGAAACCGATGTGGGCAAGGGATCGGTGCGCCTGGCGCTGCCTCCCTCAGAGCCCGTCGTGCTGCCCTGGGGTGATATGCCTCATGCCGACGGTGTGCGCCGTCAGTCCCTGGATCTGCCTTGGCCGCCTGACGGCAAGGGCACGCTGGATATCACGCAGCAAGGGCAGGGGATTGGTTGGGCCACGGTTGTGGCGCGTGCGGCTGTACCCTTGACACAGGCTGTGGATGCCGGCCTGAAGATCGAGCGCACCGTCATCCCGGTGTCTCGGGCATATCCCGAGCGCTGGTCGGTGGGCGATGTCTACCGCGTGCGCCTGCGCGTCCGGGCTCAGGAACCATTGGTCTGGGCCGTGATCAGTGACCCGGTGCCGGCGGGGGCTTCCATTCTGGGCGGTGGGCTGGGGCGGGATTCCAGCCTGGCGGTTGCGGGTGAACGCCAGGATCACGGGTGGGACCAGCCCAGTTTCGTGGAGCGCGATGCTGGGGTGTTCCGGGCCTACTACGAGGTCATGGAAGCCGGTGAGCGCACGCTGGAATACACCGTGCGGCTGAACGTGCCCGGGGATTATCAATTGCCACCCACGCACGCCGAGGCTTTGTACCAGCCGGATGTCTTCGGCGAAGCCCCCAATGCGCCCTTGCGGGTGGAGTCCCAGCCCTGATGGCGCGAGCGCGTCGGACGGGTCGGTCGCGCTATGGGGCCAGGCGGGTTGCCGCCTGGTTGCCAGGGCTGATCCTGATTCTGGCGCAGATTTCGCCGCTTCAGGCGCGGGCCTGGGCGTGGACGGACGGCGCTCCGCCGGACTATGCCGCAGTCCGGGCGGACTGGCGCGCTTCGGATGTGCGGCTGCTGGCTGCGGATGGGCGGGAACTGCAGCGCCTGCGCACGGATTTTTCCAGCCGGCGTGGCGACTGGGTGCCTCTGGCTGAAATCTCGTCTGCCCTGCAGCGGGCCGTGGTGGTATCCGAAGATCGCCGCTTCTACGAGCATGGCGGGGTGGACTGGCTGGCGAGCGCTGCGGCGGCCTGGTCGTCCGCCTGGGGTGACGGCGTGCGAAGGGGCGCTTCGACCCTGAGCATGCAGTTGGTGGCACTGCTGGATCCTGCTTTGCGGCGTGGGCAGGGCGGCAGAAGCGTGCTGCAGAAGATCGATCAGATGCGGGCAGCCAGGGTGCTTGAATCCCGCTGGTCGAAAGCCGACATTCTGGAGGCTTATCTGAATCTGGCTGCCTGGCGTGGTGAACTGGTCGGGGTCGATGCGCTGTCGCGCGTGATGTTCCAGAAACACGCCTCGGGCCTGACGCTGCGCGAAGCCGCGTTGGCAGCGGTGCTGCTGCGCGGCCCGAATGCGCCATTGCCGACCTTGGTGCAGCGCGGCTGCAGCCTGTTGCGTGAACTGGGCCGGCCCGAAGAATGCCGGGGCTTGCGGACGTTCATGCTGACGGCCTTGTCGCGTGTGCGTGAAACGCGTTTCGATGCGCCGGCCTGGGCGCCGCACTGGGCCCGCTTGTCATGGGATGCTGGGCAGGCCGACGGGCGTGGCGAGATCCGCTCGACGCTGGATCATGATTTGCAGGTGGCGGCGGTGCGCGCCGTGCGTCAGCACCTGGATGAGTTGCGCGGCACCGGGGTGACCGATGCGGCCGTGGTGGTGCTGGACAACCGCAGCGGTGCCGTGCTGGCCTATGTGGGCTCGTCGGGCGCGCTGTCCGAGGCGGCTGCGGTGGACCACGCGCGCGCCATCCGCCAGGCCGGTTCCACCCTGAAGCCGTTTCTGTATGGGCTGGCGCTGGATCAGGGGCGCCTGACAGCCGCTTCCTTGCTCGATGACAGCCCGGTGGGCCTGGACGGCGGCAGCGGGCTTTATATGCCGGACAATTACGACCATCGGTTCAGCGGCTGGGTCAGTGCTCGCACGGCGCTGGCATCTTCCCTGAACATACCGGCCGTGCGTGTGCTGATGCAGGTCGGTCCCGAAACACTGGCCAATCGCCTGGTTGCCCTGGGTCTGCCGCTGACCCAGGGTGGGGACTATTACGGCTACAGCCTGGCGTTGGGCTCTGCGGACGTGACGCTGCTGTCCCTGACCAACGCCTACCGGGCATTGGCGCGCGGAGGCGACTATGCACCGGTGAATTTCCGGGCACGGCCCGGCGCCGGGGCGCAGACGGGAGTCCGGCTGTATTCTCCCGAAGCCGCCTGGATCGTGGGCGACATGCTGGCCGACCGCACTGCGCGCGCCCGGACTTTTGGACTGGACAGTCCATTGACCACACGGTTCTGGACCGCAGTGAAGACCGGCACCAGCCGCGATATGCGCGACAACTGGTGCGCCGGGTGGTCGGTGGACTACACGGTCGGTGTCTGGGTGGGCAACAGCGCCGGCGCCAGCATGCGCGGTGTGTCGGGGGTCAGCGGCGCCTGCCCCATCTGGCACGACATGTTTGACCAGCTCTACCGGAACCGTGTCCCTGCATCGCCGCCCAGACCGCCAGGGGTCGAAGCGCGCACGATCGTCTTCGGCGGGGGGCTGGAGCCCGCGCGGACCGAATATTTTCTGGGGGACACTGCTCAGGCCCGGTTTGCGCCACCAGACGGACGCGGTCATCATGGCCGGCCGCGCATTGCCGAACCTGTGGATGGTACCCTTCTGGCGCTGGACCCCGATATCCCCTGGGATCGGCAGCGCCTGCGCCTGCGGGCTGTGGATGCAGGCGGACGCCCTGTGCCCGGCGCCCGCTGGTTCCTGGATGGCAAGCCCTATGGCGAGGAACCCGCGCCGGACTGGGCGCCTCGGTCGGGCACGCATGTATTCGAACTGCGGGACGCGCGCGGCGTGTTGCTGGATCGGGCCAGGGTGATCGTTCGAGGCGGGCGCTTCGCGGTTGGCGCAGCGGGTCCTGGCCAGAGGGGCGGTTCTGCTGCCAGCCTGGATGTGCGATCCCTGCCTGGCCCGCAGGAACGGCAGTGATTCCGCTGGCGCACTACGACGAGTCTGATGCTTGAGACTGAAAGGAGATTGGGTATGCACGGATGCAAACCATGGATGAAGACGCTGGCCGGTGTCGCCTTGACGGTGCTGGCGGGTTGCCAGACACCGCCCGGATCGCGCAGCACGCCGGATGCTCCGGCGGCGCCAGTGGCTGTGCCGCAGGCGGTCGGGCCGCAGCCGGTCATCACCGAAAACCGGCAGGCGCTGGACTTGCGGGTGTTTCTGGCCGACATCCGGTCGCGCCCCGGCTGGATGCCGGTCCCCCTGAAACCATCCGGCATGTTGTATGTGCGGCCTGAGGCGCTCATCAACCGTGCCGATCTGATTGGTATCCAGTCGGCCACCGACCAGAAGGGCGATGGCGTCCTGGTGCTGGTCCTGAGCGACGATGGCTTGCGCAAACTGCGCGAGGCGACTGCGGCCAATCCAGGGCTGCGCCTGGCGCTGGTCGTGGGGCATACCATGCTGGCCGCGCCGAGCTATGCCGCACCGATCACCCAGCAGCAACTGGCCTTTGGAGTAGGCTCGGCGCGCAATGCCGAACTGGCCGCACGCTCGGTCGCCGGGGTCGAGGCCGCACCCGCTGCGGACGGGTTCTGAAACAGGGGCTCAGGCCGCCAGGGGATTCGCGCATGGCGCGTTGTTTTTTTGATGCGGATGGCGTGGTGCCGGAGATTTTGCTTGCGCGTCTGTCGAGCGATCGGTAAAAATCTACGCATTGCGTATACAGGAGCCGGCCGTGGCGATTTCCCAGCAAGTCTTTTTGCGCGACGCGATGCGCCGCCTGAACCTGACCCGCGACGTGTTCGCGGCCCGTATTGGCGTCAAACGTCGTGCCCTGGATACCTGGTTACTGCCGGAAGGCTCCCAGGAAGCCCGCTCCATGCCGGAAGTCGTCGCACGCTTTGTCACCGAGATCGTGGAAAATGGCGCGCTGCTGGAAAAATATGCGCAAAGCGCACAGTCAGGCCCTTTGCGCGACCGGATCGCGGTCAATAACAAGCATCAGTTGTTGTCCGTGGATCAGTTCACGCGTGAATCGGTCGAAGAACTGTTCCGGGTGGCCGATCTGATGCAGCCGATTGCGCGGCGGCAGAAAGTGTCCCGCGTGCTCGAAGGCGCTGTGCTGGGCAATCTGTTCTTCGAGGCCAGCACGCGCACGCGGGTCAGTTTCGGTGCGGCTTTTTGCCGGCTGGGCGGCTCGGTCTGCGACACCACGGGATTCACGTTCTCGTCCATGGCCAAGGGGGAATCCATCTATGACACCAGTCGTGTGATGAGTGGCTATGTGGATGCCATGGTGATCCGCCATCCGGAAAAAGGCTCCGTGGCCGAATTCGCTGCTGCGACCAACATCCCCGTGGTCAACGGTGGCGATGGCGCGGGCGAACACCCCAGCCAGGCATTGCTGGATCTCTACACCATCCTCACGGAATTCTCACGCCTGGGCAAGTTGCTGGATGGTGCGCACATCGTCATGGCGGGGGACTTGAAATATGGCCGGACAGTGCATTCTCTGATCAAGCTGCTGGCCCTGTATCGCGGCATGAAATTCACCCTGGTATCCCCGCCGGGCCTGGAAATGCCGGAACATCTGCTGGATCAGGCTGGCCGTAACGGCCATGTGATCGAACAGACCCACGACCTGGCCGCTGGCTTGAAAGGGGCGGATGTGGTCTACGCCACCCGGGTACAGAAAGAGCGGTTTTCGGGCGAGAATCTGGAAGGCTATTCGGCGGATTTCCAGGTCAACAAGGCAATCGTGGATGCTTGCTGCGGCCCGGACACGATCGTCATGCACCCTTTGCCGCGCGACAGCCGCGATGGCGCCAATGACCTCAGCACAGACCTGAATCACGATCCGCGCCTGGCGATCTTTCGCCAGACGGACAACGGCATTCCAGTGCGCATGGCGATCTTTGCCGTGCTGATGGGGGTCGAAAGCCTGGTGCAGCATTCGTTGCGCGATGTGACCTGGGCGCCACCGTCCCACATCGGGCCCGACGACTGCGTGTTCCACGGGCTTGATTGATTGGGTGGCGCGGGCCGCCGTGCCAGGCGGCCACCGCCGGGCACGATCCGTCCCACCCGCGCAGCGTCGTCAGCCTTTTGCTGCGTCCTTGTCCAGCGTGACGCGCAGGATCTGTTCCTTGGCGCCTTCCACGAATTCATCCGGATTCCACATTTTGTTGAATCCTTGCTTCAGGCCGACGTACAGGGCGCTTTCGTCAGCGGCCAGCGCCATCATGTTGGGAAATACATGGGCCGGGATCTGCTGGGTTATTTCGTAGGTTTTGCCGTTCACGACGCTGATGGTGCCGCTGTTGAAATTGCTGACGTAGATTTCGTCGTGTTTCGGGCTGTAGGCCAGTGTGACGCCCCCTTTCCCGGTCGGCACGAAAGCCAGTTGCTGGCCGCTTTTCTGGTCGAACACGTACAGGCCGTCCTGTTCATCCTCGTCCCCGGGGCGGGGCTGGTGGATGAACTGGGATGCAAAGATGCGGTGACCCTGGGCATCGACGGCCAGGCCCACCAGATTGTTCACGCGCGGCTTGATCGAGTCGTCCAGGCGGATGGTGTGAACGATCTTGCGGGTGACGGGATCGATTTCATTGATGTAGTCGGATCCGGCGGTAAAGAGATGGCCGGTGCCTCGATCCAGATGCAGCGCATAGCCGACCGAGGGGAATGCGTTCTCGATTTCGCCCTTGATGTGCAGGGTCTCACCATCCAGGATCAGCAGCTTGTAGAACGAACGGTATTTGTCGTTTTCCTTGACGCTGCCGATGTAGGCGGTAAACAGTTCGCCAGTCTGCGCGCTGTGGACGATGTGACGCAGGTGTTCGTGCTGCGGTTCGCTGGGATCGACATGCAGCCGTTCGCTGGTCCGCATCACCTTGCCGGTCCTTGGATCGACTTTGCTGATGCGCAGCGACGCAGCCTGGGTGTGGCCGACGTACAGCCATTGCCCCTTGGCGTCCTGTGTCAGCGAGAATGCGCGGTACGGCATCGCATAGCGGCCCTTGATGTCCAGCGTCCTGCCATCGAAAGCGTACAGGTAGCCCAGGTTGTCATCCCGGCGCACGCGGTCCATGACCGAGGCGAACACCAGGCCGGTGGGGGCGTGGTATTGCAGTTCGTACAGGCCTTCCTCGGGGTGTTCCAGATAGTTGGTGCTCATCCAGAGCCGGTCCTTGGTCGATGCTGGCGGCGCTGCGCTCCAGGCCACGCCTGACAGGCAGAGGGCCAGGGCGGCAGCCAGGATGGCCGTGGTGTGCCGCAACGACGGCGGACGATGGGTGTTGCGCATGGAAAGCCTCTCTATGCTTCTGGTTAATGATAATGATTATCAAATTGATGTTTCATTATATTTGAGAGACCATCATTTGTCGCTGGGCTGTCCCAAGCGGGCAAAGCCATTCTTGAGACAGCCGATCAAAGAAACGCGCCTGGCGGCCGATGAACTTATTTGTCGCTGTGCCGTTCTCCGCCCAGGGCCGCCACCAGATCGTCCAGCATGCGCGCCAGTTCGCCCGTCATCAGGGCAAAGTCGGCCTCGAACTGCTCGGCTTCGTTGGCAGCCTGGGCGTCCTGGTGTTCTTTGAGCACATCCAGGGGCGCCACACGCTTGATATCCAGGTTTTCGGTCAGCACGAAGGACACGCGGTCATTCCAGGTCATGGCCAGGCGCGTGCATTGCTTGCCCGATTGGATATGGCGGCGGACTTCGTCCAGTTCGACCGATTGGCGCACATAGCGCACGGTGGCGCGCGATTCGCCAGTGGAGCGCAGTTCCGTGTCCTGGTCGATCGTGAAGCCGGCTGGCGCCTCGTCTTCGGACAACCACAGCGTCATGGCGGCACCTGGCGACATGTCCACGTGCAGCGGCACGATGGGGAAGGGCGTCAGCGTTTTGGCCAGCAGGCCCAGGACTTCGTCACTGCGCGCGGTGGCGGCTGCATCAATGGCTACCCAGCGATTGACGGTATCGATCCAGACGTGCGTGTCGTGGGCGATGACGAAGGCGCGTGGCAGCAGTTCCATCGTCATCTGCTCCTTGATTTCCTTCATCTGCTTGCGGCCAGGCTTGTAGCCTTGCTGTTCTTCTATCTGCAGGGCGCGGGCGCGGCTGGCCTGATTGACGACCGTGGCCGGCAGCAGTTTCTTTTCTGTCTGCAGGCGCAGCAGGATCTGGCCATGCTGGGCATAGGCCAGGCCGCTGTCCGCGCGCGGCGGCAACCAGCCCGACACCTGGCTGTCCTGGCTGCCGCCTGGCTGGAAGGCGAGCGGTTCCAGGGCAGTTTCAAGGTCGGCGGCGGTCAGGGAAACGTTGGGAGCAAGGCGGTAGAGTTTGAGATTCTTGAACCACATGGTCTTGTCGGGCGAGCCGATGGAGGGAGTGAAAACAGGATTGGGGAAGCTTCGGGCAGGACGAAGCGTCGAGGAGCCTCGATTGTACGCGCTTGGAAACGGTCGGCTGGTTCAGCGCGGCAACGTGCGTGCCCAGGCCTGCAATCCCGGGTGTCGCTGATCCTTGGCCGACAGGACGGGGTGCCGTTCCGGCCAGGGAATCGCCAGGTCCGGGCAATTCCAGGCCAGCCCCCCTTCGTCGTCCGGATCGTAGTAGTCCGTGCATTTGTACTGGAAGGTGGCGGTCTCGCTGATGACGCAGAAGCCATGTGCATAGCCCGGAGGAATCCAGATCTGCCGGTGATTGTCGGCCGACAGTTCGATGGCGACGTGCTGGCCGAATGTGGCGGACCGGGGATCGATGTCCACGGCGACGTCGAAGACGGCGCCCTCGGTCACCTGGATCAGCTTGCCCTGTGGGCGGGTCCGCTGAAAATGCAGGCCACGCAGCACGCCGCGAGTGGAGCGCGAGACATTGTCCTGGACGAAGACCAGGTCGATGCCTGCTGTGTCCCGGTAGCGGCGGGCGCTGAATGATTCCAGGAACCAGCCGCGCTCGTCACCGAAGACCTGGGGTTCGATGATGCGTACGCCGGGCAGTGCCGTGTCGATGACTTTCATGGTCCACTGGCCTCGTGTGCCAGGGCCAGCAGGTATTGGCCGTAGTCGGTCTTGGCCAGCCGCGCGCCGCGTTCTTCCAGTCCGGCACGATCCAGCCAGCCGTTGTTGAAGGCGATTTCTTCCAGGCAGGCGACTTTCTGCCCCTGGCGGCGCTCGATGGTCTGCACGTAGGTGCCTGCGTCCAGCAGGCTTTCGTGCGTGCCGGTATCCAGCCAGGCAAAGCCCCGCCCCAGGCGCGTGACGTGCAGGTCACCCCGCCGCAGGTAGGCATTGTTCACATCGGTGATTTCCAGTTCGCCTCGCGCCGAGGGCCGCACCTGGCGGGCGATGTCCACGACATCCTGGTCATAGAAGTACAGGCCGGTGACGGCGTAGGGGGATTTCGGCTGCGCGGGTTTTTCCTCGATCGACACGGCCTGCCCGGCGGCATTGAATTCGACCACGCCAAAACGTTGAGGGTCCGCGACCCGGTAGCCGAAAAGAGTCGCTCCCGAGGTCCGCTGGGCGGCTTCGCGCAGCATGCCGCTGAACCCGTAGCCATAGAAAATGTTGTCCCCGAGCACCAGGCAGACCCGGTCGCCGGCGATGAAGTCCGCGCCGATCAGGAAGGCCTGGGCCAGGCCGTCGGGCGAGGGCTGTTCGGCATAGGACAGGGCGATGCCAAAATCCGATCCGTCACCCAGCAGGCGCTGGAACCCGGGCAGGTCGTCGGGGGTGGAAATCACCAGCACATCGCGGATGCCGGCCAGCATCAGCACGGACAGCGGATAGTAGATCATCGGCTTGTCGTAGATGGGCAGCAGTTGCTTGGACACGCCGCGGGTGATGGGGTGCAGCCGGGTGCCGGAGCCGCCGGCGAGAATGATGCCTTTCATGGAATGCCTGGAAGGATCTGGACCAGCTGCCAGTGTAGCGGGGATCGGTGCGCGGCGATGCGGGGATCTGGCGGCGGTTTTCGGGTGGACCGTGTTGATCGGCTGGTGCAGCAGCAGGCGTCAGCGGTTCAGAGCCAGGCTTCCTGCTCGGCCTTGCGGCCTTCGGCCTGCATGGCCAGGCACAGGACGCGCAGTTCGTCCGGCAGCCGGGGGCGGGCCAGCAGGCGTTCCAGCATCTGGTGGTCATGCGTGTTCAGTGGCCAGCGCTGGGGAGTGGTGTGCCATTCGTCCACCCCCATGCGGTGCGGTGTCCAGGCCAGACCCCGGGATTCCCAGAGCGCGCCGACGGTGCAGGCGATATCCACGCCTGAAGGATCGGCATCAGCGCTGATCCAGGCAGGCGCCGGCGCCAGGCGCAGCAGGCGTTCGATGGTGACCAGCCAGTCGGTCGATGGCCGGCCAGGCATCCAGAGCAGGGCCGTGCCGGATTCCAGGATATGGGCCTGGCGTTCGAAACTGGCGCGGTTTTCAATCAGCCACCAGCGCTGCGGCGTCGTGGCGCAGGTGATCCGGTCCAGGTCGGTCAGCGGCAGGCCGATGCAATGCAGATGGCCCAGCGGCATGGTCTGCGCTTCAGGCCAGCCCAGGGTGATGTCGCCAGCAAGCCAGGCCATCGATGCGAAGCGCGTGATGCGCAGGCGTTCCAGATCGAAACCGGATTCCAGCCAGCGCCAGTCTGCGCCGGACAGTGCCTTGGTGCCGTCACCTGCATGCAGGGCGAAATCGCGTCGTGTGCCACAGGCCCCTTCGTCGTGCCAGGCCGCGAGTGCGCGCAGCAGATCCAGGCGCCGAGCCAGCCGTTCCGGTGGCAGAGACCGTTCTTCGGCCAGCTGTTCCAAGGCTTGTTCCAGTTCGTCGAGCAGGTCCGGGTCCGGGGCCATTGCTGTGGTGCGCCAGGTTTGCAGCCAGTCTCGTGTCTGCATGATCAGCGCCTGGCGTGTTTCAGCACGGCGCCCTGGCCCCACGACCCCCAGCAGGGCTTGCAGGCGCGGCAAGTCGCGCCAGATCAGCGCGTCCCATTGCCATGCGCCGCCTGACAGTCGTTCGCACCGGATGATCCAGCCTTCGAGGAGCAGCCATGCGCACAGGGCGTCGGCTAGTTCGATTCCGGTGGTGCCTGCATCCTGGATCAGGGTGCTGCGTTGGCGCCGGGTTGCGTCGTTGCGGACCCAACGGCGCAACAGTGTTTTCCGGTCCTCGGCGATCAGGGCCGGCAGGGCTTCGGGGACCGGAATGCCTGCGCGGCGTTCGCGCCGGTTCCTGCCCCGGGTCTCGTCGATCCAGTCAACCGTCCCCATGATGCGCCGCTCAGATCGTGGCTTCCGCCCGTCGCTGCAGGACACCGATGGGCGGCGCCCAGCGCGCGTCACGCGGTTTCTTGGAGGTGATCAGGGTGATGTCGGCGGGTTCGAACACCTCGACATTGTGCGTGATCGGCGTGGTCAGCACGTACTGGGCACGGGTGGACTTCAGGAAATGGCCGACCAACTGGATGTTGCGCACGTCCAGGTGTGCGAAGGGCTCGTCGATGAACACGAAGCCGCCGGACATGTCGTCGTCCTTGAGCAGGCCGACCAGCAGGATCAGGGACTTGATCACCTGCTGGCCGCCCGAGGCCTCGCCATCATTCAGTCCGATGCGGCCCTTGCCGTCAAAATTGAAGCTGACCTTCAGTTCGGCCTGACGCAGTACGGTGTCGTCGTTGTCCAGGTGCGGCAGTTCGGCGACGACCTCGACACCGGCCAGGGCGCCCAGATCGGTGATGTTCTTGCGGTAGCGGCGCACTGTGGCGCGCAGTACGTCGATGTAGCGTTCGCGGGCATTGGACACGGCTGTGGCTGCTGCCGCATTCCGTGCCTTGCATGTTTCCAGGCGGGCCGTCTGGTCGCCGACCGTGGCCTGCATCAGGAATTGCTTTTCCTCGACGGTTTCGTCGGTTTCCCAGTGGCCTTCTGCCAGTTCGCGCTCAAGGTTGTCGGCACGCAGTTTTGCCTGTGTCGCATTCTGGTAGCGTTGCAGCAGCGCCTGCCGTTTTTCGCGGGTGATCCAGTGCGCAGGAAAACGCTGTTTCAGCACGCGGGACGCGGCAATCCGGTCGCCCAGTTCTGTGCGGGTCTCACGCCATCTGCGTTCGGCCTGCTCGGCTTCGCGGGCGCTTTCGGTGAGGCGTTTTTGCAGCCCCTGATAGCGGTTGTCCGCATCCTTGTAGTCGATGATGGCCTGTTTGTGCGCTTCTTCCAGGGCCTGCCAGCGTTCTCCGGCCTCGGTGCGGGCCTGCTTCAGGGCCGGCCACTGCTGGCGTGCGCGTTCGAAGACCTCGCTGCGCTGGATCAGGGTTTCGGCGGCACGATGCCCTTCGCCCGCTTTTCGGGCGGCATCCAGCTGGCGACGCAAGCCCTGTTCTTGCTGCGCCAGATCCGCCAATTGCCGGTCCAGCTGCGCCAGTTGCCGATCCAGCGCCTCGGTGCGCGCAGTCAGGGCGGCGACACCGAACTGGTGTTCGGATGGGTCGATCCAGACGCTGCGACCGCCGCGGCGGTCGCGCCAGTAGGCTTGGGGCGTGATCCATTCACCGCCCGCCCGGGCGCCAGCCTGGGTGTCGGCCACCCGGCGGATCTGGGCCAGTTGCTGCAGCAGCCAGCCTGGCGCGGTATCGGCAAAGCGCAGGACTGCCAGCAGGCTGTCGGGAGGCGGACTGGATGGGGCCTGCTCGGCATCCCCCACCAGGTAGTGGCGATAGCGTTCTTGTTCTGCCAGGGCCATGGCGCGGCCCTCGTCGCCGGGGTCATCCAGCACCACCACCCAGCGCGCGGCCCGCAACACGCCTTCGGCAGCGTTGCGCCAGGCGTCGTCCGTGATTTCAATCACATCGGCCATCAGGTGGTGGCCGATGCCCTGCTGGCGCAGGGTGCGCTGAAAGCGCTGGACTTCGGGCGGTGGGGGCGCCTGGCGCTGGCCTCTGAGATCATCCAGCGCGGCACGGACTTGTGCGCGGCGGGTGCTGGCGTCATGCCAGCGGCGATCCAGATCCGATTTTTGTGCTTCCAGATCGCGCACACGTTCGGCCAATTGGGCTGCGTCGCCTTCGATGGCAGCCAGGCCCTGCAGTTCGTCGGCCTGCCGGACCAGTTCTTCCACCGGCTTTTCGGCCTCGCGGGCCTGTTGCAGCGCGGATTGCGCGTCTGCTTTTTGATGTTCGACGGTCTGGACATGGTCCTGGGCGGCCTGGCGGGCTGCCAGCCATTGCAGCAGTTTGGCCTGGTCTTCGGTCCGCAGGCGTCGCTGCGTCGCCTGGTGCTGGCGCTGGCGGCGCAAATCGTGCAGGCGGGTGGCGGCATCGTGCCGGTCTTCGTGCCATTCCAGCACCGGCACGACTTCGGTGGCCAGTTCCTCGCGTTCGCGCAGCCGCATCTGGTATTGGCGGAATTGTGTGACGCGGGCTTCGAGTTCAGCCAGCTGCGCGCGGCCATGCGCCAGTTCGCGTTCGGCGGTTTCGACTTCGGCTTCCTGTTCGAGCAGGTGGCGGCGGGCTTCTTCGTAGCGATCCAGGACTTCCTGGTCGCCGAACACGTCAAAGACCAGGCGCAGCAGTTCTTTGGGGGAATATTCGCACAGCCGGTCGGTCTGGCCCTGTTCCAGCGCCAGCACGCGGGCGATGGCGCGCGACAGCCCGGCGCCTTCCAGGCGTTTGCGCCAGTGTTCGATGCCGAGCCAATCCTTGTCGGGTGTCTGGATCAGGGTTTCGATGGGCACGTCGCCGTCGGTCATCAGGTAGCGGCGCTGCCAGTCGCCGCCGTTGCGGTCGATGCGGCAGGCCAGGGTCACCTGGTCGGCGTACAGCAGGTTGCGCGCGAATGGCCGGCTGGATGTCTGACGACCCTGTGGCCGATTGTCCACGACGGCGCGCAGCCAGGTCATGTCGGCGTTGGCGTGGCGTGCGTAGGTCTTGTAGTTGCGCCCGCCCGAGCAGTCCAGGCCCAGCAGGGTGCGCATGGCATCGAGCAGCGTCGTCTTGCCCGAGCCGTTGGGCCCGGCCACGGTGATGATGGCGCCGTCCAGCGGCAACGTCAGGCGCTGGCAGTAGTCCCATTGCAGCAGTTCCAGGGATTGCAGGTGAAACATCAGTGCTCGCCCTCCGTGTGCGGGTCGGTGCCGGTTGTGGACGCATCGCTTTCCGCCTGCTGGCGCGCGCGCGCCAGCACGTCGCTGAGCGCGCCTTCCAGGATGCGCGGCGCCAGCGCATCATAGTCCAGCAACAGATCCAGCAGCGGTCCTTCGCTGATGTCATCGCCCTTGCGCAGGATGAACCCCTGGGCCTCCAGGCGTTTCAGATTGCCGTCCATGCGGGTCTTGCGCCCCAGCTGGGGGCCGAAGTCGGCCAGCAGCGCCTTGTACGACACCACGGGGCTGACGCTGGCCGCGCTGGGGATCGGGCGTTCGGCGGTAAACATTTCTGCCTGGCCGTCGGTTTCTGCGGTGGCGGCGCGGGCGGCCTGGCGTTCGCGCTTGGGCAGCACGATCAGCGACCACAGCAGCACCAGCAGCGAGACTGCGTCGCGCGGCAGGCGGACATTATTGTTGGCATTCAGGCCAGTTTCGCCGAAGACCGTGGTTTCGGCGCCGCGCAGCAGGGCGACACAGACGTGATCGGCGTGAATGTTGTCGATCAGGCGCAGGCCCGACAAGGCCAGGCGATCCTGCACCGTCTGCCACAGATCGGCGTCGATCAGTGCCTGGCGCACGCGGGGATGCCGCCGGGGCAGCCAGCGGCTGGCCAGCAGTTCTGCGATCAGCAGGGCGGCGTCATCAAGGGTTTCATGCATGAGAGTCGTCCGGGAAATCGGGTTCCAGGGTGCCGGCGCTGACGAAGGCAACATAGGGGTCCTGTGTCGCCAGCAGTTCCGGCTGCAGCGTGGCATGCCAGGGGGAACGCGCCAGATCGCCCGTCAGTCCTTGCAAGGCGCGCGCCTGTTCGTCGCCCAGCAGCGGCAGCAATTGCATCCGATAGGCCGACTGGGCGTAGCGGCCGCCCAGCACGGCATCCGTGATGGGATGGCTGCAAGGCCGCGTGCCGGGCGGCGCGGATGCAGTCCATTGCGCCAACTGCCCGATCAGGGTTTCCAGTTCTTCGGGCATGCGCAGGGCTTCCAGCGTGCCGGATTCGGCCCGCGCGGCGGGGGGCAGGCCCTGGACGCGATGCGGGTCGGGGCGGTCGCGGTCGAATTCCGCTTCGGCGACATCGACCAGTTCGTGACCGCTGATGAACACCGGGTGGGGGCTGGACGACAGGGCGTCACCCAGCAATTCGTACAGTTCGCCGCGTGTCTGCAGCCATTGGCGGACGTCGGAACTGGTGATGCCGGTGCTGCCCAGCGTGATGCGTCGGCGGTCGGCCTGCTGCAGTGCGCGGGTGAACTGGCTGGCCATCGACAGCAGGCGCGCCTGTCCGCGCCCCAGGGCGCGTGCCTCGCGTTCCAGGCGAGGGTCGTCATGGTCGCCGCGAATCAGCGCCGTCAGGGCCTCGCCGGCCCGTTCGACCAGTTGCAGGGCGCGTTCGAAGCGTGGCTGGGCCTCGCGCAGGCGGGCTTCCGATCCGCTGGCGATCACGTCTGCGAATTCGTCGTGGCGCCGTGCCAACTGGGCGTGCAGATGCTGGATCTGTCCCGCGTCGGACAGGCCCAGCGCCTGGGCACCGGCCACCTGGGCAAGCAGGGCCGCCATTTCATCGTCTTCGCTGGCACTGCGCGCCAAGGGTGCCAGCAGGCTTTGAAGCTGCTGGGCGAGTGCGGACAGATGGTAATCCTGATCAGTGGCGTCCCAGACCAGCAAGTCCAGATCGCGCAGCCGTTTGAGCGTTGCGTCCAGTGCTTCGGGCCTGAGGCTGAAGAACAGTTGGTTCAGGTCTTCTCGTTGCAGGCGGCCCTGGGGCTGCGCAGCCAGTTCCAGGAATACCCACAGGCGCAACCGCGCTGTCGCTTGCCCACCCGACAGCAGGCCGCGCAGGGCATCCAGAATGTCCAGGCGTTGCCCCAGCAGCCAGGCAAGCGGCGCCTCGGCCGCCAGCGCGGGGTCGCGAAAGTGGCTTTCGAATGAACTGGAGTCGGATTCTTCCGGGAGGGACTGTGCATCCATGGCGAAACCCGGCGCGATCGTTCGCCAGGGCAGGGTGGGCAAGGGGTGAAGACCGTAAAATGTACCATGCGTGCCGGACTGACCGGTGGCCAAACGATGATCGAAGGGAAAAGCGCAATGTGCGGTCTGGTGGGGTTTCTGGAAAGCGGCCATGGACACGACGCACGCGGGGCTGCGGCCATGCTCGAACGCATGGCTGGCACCATCGTGGCGCGCGGGCCGGACGATACCGGCGTCTGGACCGATGGGGCCGGTGTCGGGCTGGCCCATCGGCGCCTGTCCATCCTGGATCTGTCGGCGGCGGGCCACCAACCCATGGCCGGCCCTTCGGGGCGGCACGTGATCGTCTTCAACGGCGAAATCTACAACCATCTGGACCTGCGCCGGGAACTGGAGCAATCCGGCTTGGCGCCCGGCTGGCGCGGCCATTCGGATACCGAGACCCTGCTGGCGGGGTTCGCGGCCTGGGGCATCCGCGCCACGGTGGAACGCTGCATCGGCATGTTCGCCTTTGCCGTCTGGGATGTTCAGGCGCGTGTCCTGACCCTGGGGCGGGACCGCCTGGGCGAAAAGCCGCTGTATTACGGCTGGCAGGGCGCCGGGAACGATGCCTGCTTCCTGTTCGGCTCCGAGCTCAAGGCGTTGCGGGCGCATCCGCGCTGCGCGGCGGAAGTCGATCGCGATGCCTTGTGTCTGCTGATGCGGCACAACTATATTCCGGCGCCGCATTCCATCTATCGAGGCATTTTCAAGTTGCCGGCAGGCTGCCTGCTGACCGTGTCGCTCGACCGGCGCGAGCCGCAGGTGGAAACCTATTGGTCGCTGGCGGACGTTGCCGTGTCCGGCAACCGCGCACCGTTTTCCGGGTCGGACCGGGATGCCATCGATGCACTGGAGGACGTGCTGAAATCCGCCGTGCGCCAGCAGATGCTGGCCGACGTGCCGCTGGGGGCCTTTCTGTCGGGGGGGATCGACTCGTCCACGGTGGTGGCGCTGATGCAGGCCCAGTCCTCGCGCCCGGTCAGGACCTTTGCCATCGGCTTTCACGAGCCGGGCTACAACGAGGCTGAACACGCCCTGGCGGTCGCCCGGCACCTGGGCACCGATCACACGGAACTGTATGTCACCGCAGATCAGGCGCGAGACGTCATCCCCCGTTTGCCGGACCTGTATTGCGAACCCTTTGCCGATGCCTCGCAGATCCCGACTTTCCTGGTGTCGCAGCTGGCGCGTCGCCACGTCACGGTTTCGCTGTCGGGCGATGCGGGTGATGAGTTGTTTGCCGGCTATGGCCGCTATGCGCGCAACAGCCGGCACTGGGGGCGGATATCACACCTGCCGCGCGGCCTGCGGCGACTGCTGGCAGGCGGCATCCGTGTGCTGCCGTCCGGGGCCTGGGATGCTGTGCTTGGACCGCTGCGGTCCGTGTTGCCTGGTTCGCTGCGCACCGCGCCTGGCGACAAACTGCATCAGAGCGCCCGCAAGCTGTCTGCCGAGCGCATCGACGATCTGTACCTGCAGTCGATCTCGCGCTGGGAACCGGCTGGTCTGGTGGTGGACGGGCGCGAACCCGCGACCTGCCTGCATGGCAGGCCGTTGCCGCTGAATGGCCTGGATGACGTACAGCGCCTGATGGCGCTGGATGCCATCACCTATCTGCCCGACGACATCCTGGTCAAGGTCGATCGCGCTGCCATGGGCGTGTCCCTGGAAAGTCGCGTGCCGTTCCTGGATCACCGGGTGGTGGAATTTGCCTGGCGGATTCCGCAATCCATGAAACTGCGCGATGGCACATCCAAATGGATTCTGCGGCAGGTGCTGTACCGGCATGTGCCGCGTGCCTTGATCGAACGGCCCAAGAAAGGCTTCAGTGTGCCGATCGGGGATTGGCTGCGGGGCCCGTTGCGCGACTGGGCGGAAAGCCTGCTGGACGAATCGCGTCTGCGGCACGAGGGGTATTTTGATCCGGCGCCGATCCGGCGCGTCTGGGCGGAGCACCTGTCGGGGCGCCGCAATGCGCAATACCCGCTTTGGGGCGTGCTGATGTTCCAGGCGTGGCTGGAGAATAAGGCCAGAGTGGGGGAGTATTAGAATTCTGGTTATGGCTCTTTGAGTTCGTGTGAAATTGAAATGAGGAAGACATGAAGCTTGGTCGCCAACAGATCTATGAACAGGCCATGCAAGTGCTTGAGGCAAACCCGCAGGGGATACGATGGGCTGATCTGGTCAGAGAGGTTGAAAAGGAGGCGCCCGGCACGCCGCGCAACAGTATTCGTGGTGCTGTTCATGCTTTTCTGAAGAAGGAGACCCTCAAAGTGATGAAGGTCGCTCGTGGAACGTATCGGCTCGTCAAATTTGTCGATGCAGATGATGCTCAGGCCAGTGCCGAGGAACATAAGGTGGATATAGCCCTGTTTCAGGCCGGTTTGCCGTCATCAGAAACTCTGACCGAACAGGATTTCTACCAAAGCTTCGCGGATTGGCTGGAAGAAAACGATGATGCTACAGTGGCGGCACCTCTTGGCGGCAGTGTTCTGGGGGGGAAGTGGGGAACTCCTGATGTACTTGGAATCTTGAAACCCCGAGCACAGGACATCTTCAAGTTCGAGCCGCAGATCGTTTCAGCAGAAATCAAAGCAGTGCCTAACCAGCCTGTGGTGGCTTTTGGACAGGCTGTTGCCTATCGCCTTTTTTCACATCGAAGCTATATCGTGGTTCCGGACTCGACGGGCAGTGATGATATGAGCCGTCTGAAGTCGTTGTGCAGCATTCATGGCGTTGGCCTGGTGACTTTCGTATTGGATAAGAATCAGCCGGATTACACGGTTATCGTGCTTCCGGTGAATGCCTCGCCAGATATGTTTTACGTGAACAGCATGCTGGAACGGCTTAAATCGTCCGAGCCTGAATTGTTGAATAAACTGTTCTGACATCCGCCGGCTGACTCTCCCTGCATTTCTCTTACGTCTCGGATAAATCGGGACCGGGCGCTTGGCAGCTCTTTAAATCTGACTAGGGCGCATCCAGGTCATTGTGCCGGGTTTCCTTGACGAACAGCAGGCCCACGACCAGCGTCATCGCGCACACCGCGATCGGATACCACAGGCCGTCGTAGATATTGCCGGTGGTGGCTACCGTGGCGAAGGCCACCGGGGGCAGGAAGCCGCCGAACCAGCCGTTGCCGATGTGATAGGGCACGCTCATGGAGGTATAGCGGATGCGCGTGGGGAACATCTCCACCAGCATGGCGGCGATCGGCCCGTAGACCATGGTGACCTGCAGCACCAGGAAAAACAGCAGCAGCAGCACCATGGTGAAATTGATCTGGGATGGATCGGCGTAGGCGGGATAGCCATGGCTGCGTACAGCCTGGCGCAGGGTGTCCTGCAGCGCGGCGTTGCGGCGTGCGAATTCGGCGCGTGGCAGCGCGGTGCCATCGAATGCGTCGATGCGCTGGTCGCCCACCAGGGCGTAGGCCGTGGCGCCTTCCGGGGCGGGCTGGTTGATGTAGTGCACCGAATGGCTGGCCATGAACGTCTTGAGCAGGTCGCAGGCGCTGGTAAAGGACGCGATGCCCACCGGATTGAATTGCAATGAGCAATCCTTTGGATTGGCGACGATGTATACCGGGGCCTGCTTCTGGGCGCGTTCCAGGGCAGGGTTGGCGTAATGGGTCAGGCCCTTGAAGACGGGGAAATAGCTCAGGGCGGCAATCAGGCAGCCTGCCATGATGATGGGTTTGCGTCCGATCCGGTCTGACAGAGCGCCGAATATCAGAAAGAACGGACAGGCCAGCAGCAGGGCCAGGGCCACCAGGATATTGGCGATGTTGGCTTCTACGCCCAGGGTTTCGGTCAGAAAATACAAAGCGTAGAACTGGCCGGTATACCAGACCACGGCCTGGCCGGCGGTCAGGCCGATCAGGGCCAGCAGGATCAGGCGCAGGTTGCGCCAGCGCCCGAAGGCTTCTTTGATGGGCGCGCGCGAGACCAGGCCTTCGCTTTTCATGCGGGTGAAGGCGGGTGATTCGTGCAGGCGCAGCCGGATCCAGACCGAAATCACCAGCAGCAGCACGGAAATCAGGAACGGCACCCGCCAGCCCCAGGCGTCGAAGGCTTCCTGCCCCAGCGTGGCCCGAGTGCCTAGGACCACGACCAGCGACAGGAACATGCCGGTGCTGGCCGTGGTCTGGATCCAGCTGGTGAAGAAACCGCGTCGGCCTTGGGGCGCGTGTTCGGCCACGTAGACGGCCGCGCCGCCGTATTCTCCGCCCAGGGCCAGCCCCTGCAGCAGGCGCAGCAGCAGCAGGATCGTGGGGGCGGCCGTGCCGATCGAGGCCGACGAAGGCAGCACGCCGACCAGAAAGGTGGACATGCCCATGATCAGGATCGAGATCACAAAGGCGTACTTGCGCCCGACCATGTCGCCCAGCCGGCCGAACACCAGCGCACCAAAGGGCCGCACGGCGAAACCGGCTGCGAAGGTCAGCAGGGCAAAAATGAAGCCCGCCGTGGAATTCAGGCCGGAAAAAAAGTGCTGGGCGATCACGGCCGCCAGGGAACCGTAGACATAGAAGTCATACCATTCGAAGACGGTGCCCATCGAGGACGCCAGGATGACGCGGCGTTCTTCGTGGGTCATGGGGCGATGGGCATCGTCCAGCGCGTCGTGCGGCATGGGGCGGGCTCGGATCATGTGCGGGTCCTGGGCATGTCGTCGCGGGGAAAGGAAACGCGCAGCCGGGTGCCGGCACTGACCGGATCGTGGCGGTTGCCAGGCGGCAGGAAGGCGATGGTGGCGTGGTGATGTTCGGCGACCTCGCGCACGATCGCCAGGCCCAGGCCGCTGCCTTCGGCGCCATGGCCCAGAATCCGGTAGAAGCGGTCGAAGACCCGGGATTGCTCTTCGGGCGGGATGCCGGGGCCGGAGTCCTGGACTTCCAGGCAGACCCGGTCGCCTTCGGGCAGGGCGCGCACCGTGACTTTGCCGCCCCGGGGTGTGTAGAGCAGGGCGTTGTCGATCAAGTTGTTCAGCAGTTCGCGAATCATCACCGCATTGCCGAAGATCGGCAGGGGTGTGCCGGGCGATTCGAATCCCAGGTCGATGTGGCGCTGCAGGGCGGTCTCGACCCATTCCAGGGTGCAGGCCTCGGCCAGGGACTGCAGATCCAGCCGTTCGGTGTGCCGTGTCTGGGTGGGGTCGATGGATTCTGCCCGCGCCAGCAGCAGCAATTGGTTCACCAGCCGGGTGGCGCGCTGGGATCCGGCGATCAGTTGCTGCAGGCTGGCGCGCATGCGTGCGGGTTCCTGTTCGCGCAGGGCCAGTTCGCACTGGGTACGGATACCGGCCAGTGGGGTTTTCAGCTGATGGGCCGCGTTGGCGACGAATCGACGTTGAGATTCGATGGAATCCGACAGGCGCAGCAGCACACTGTTCATCGCGGCAATCAGCGGCACGATTTCCGCTGGCGCCAGGTCATCGCGGATGGGGGACAGGTCGCTGGGTTTGCGCCGCTGCATCAGTTCCTGCAGCAGGCTCAGGGGTTCCAGACCCTGGGTCAGGCCCAGCCCGGCCAGCATGGCGGCCAGGGGCAGGATGATGAGCTGGGGCGTCAGCATGCCGGTCAGGATTTCCTGCTGCAACGTGGCGCGCGCCTCGGCGGACTCGGCCACCACGGTCAGGAAGCCGGTGCCGTCGCGGTCGCGTCCACCCCAGACGTAGGCCAGGCGGATGGATTGGTGATCCCGGGATGCGTTGCGAAAGCGGATCTGGTCGATGTCGTAGTCCCAGTTTTCCGGGGTGGGAATGGCGGGGTCGCCCGCCAGCAGGTGGCCGTTGGCATCCAGGATCTGCCAGCTGGTGGCGGCTTCGTCCGTGCCTCCGGCCAGCACCGTACGGGCCGATTCCGACAAGGTCACGCCCTGGGCCAGGCGCTGCTGCTCGACTTCGTGGCGCAGCAGGCGCAGATGACTCGACAGCGTCCGGTCGTAGGGCGAATTGGCGATGTTCAGGGAAATGAAGTAGGTGATGACGATGCCGATCGACCACAGGACGAACAGCGGGACAATCATCCACAGCAGAATGCGGCCCAGCAGGGTCGCATGTCGGCGGCGGGGGCTGCGCGATACCGGGGCTGCGAACATGGCGGGAGATGCGCCGTCAGCCGATGGCGGTTGCGTCCGCCGGTATGGCGCGGCTGTCGGGTTCCAGGCAGTACCCCAGGCCGCGCACAGTCAGGATGTGGACACCGGCCGGCTCGATTTTTTTGCGCAGCCGGTGGATGTAGACTTCGATGGCGTTGGTGGTGACTTCTTCGCCCCATTCGCACAGCAGATCCACCAGTTGATGCTTGCTGATCATGCGGCCGCTGCGCGACAGGAAGATTTCCAGCAGGCTGGTCTCGCGGGCAGACAGTTCGACGACCGCGTCGTCGATGGTGGCCACGCGCCCGTTCAGGTCAAAGGAAAGCCGCCCGTGACGCAGGATGGACGCACGCGTGCCGCCGTGGCGGCGGATCAGGGCGCGCACCCGGGCCTCCAGTTCGCTGAGGGCGAAGGGCTTGGACATGTAGTCGTCGGCGCCCAGGTCCAGGCCTTCTACGCGCTGTTCGACGGAGTCGGCCGCCGTCAGGATCAGGACGGGCAGCGGGGCGCCGCGCTGGCGCAGTTTGCGCAGCACGGACAGGCCGTCCAGGCGCGGCAGGCCCAGGTCCAGGATCAGCAGGTCGAAGGCCTGGAGCTGTATGGCCGAATCGGCGCTGGAGCCGTCGTTGACGACATCCACGGCATAGCCTTCGTAGCGCAGCGATCGGGATAGCCCGTCCGCGAGAATGCTGTCGTCCTCGGCAATCAGGATACGCATGGCGGGAATGACATCCAGGGAAGGCGGGCGCTGTCGGCCCGGGTCGGGCTCATTGTGACATGCCCAGTGCTGGGGGGTCATTTAGGGTAAACGATGGGCGGTGTGCGGGCGGGCACTGGCCTGCATCGGTGCTTGGACTGTGAGCAGATTGGCACATCTGTATTTCCATACAGTATAATTTAATGCCATAATTTCCAGAACCCCGCCGCAAGCGGGCACGGCCGCTCTCTGGCTGCAGCCCCGGCGGCTTGTCAATCACGATAGGAATTCGCTCATGGATGATCGCTCCGGCAAGGCCAACCCCGAACGTGCCAAGGCGCTGGCCGCCGCGCTGTCTCAGATCGAAAAGCAGTTCGGCAAGGGCTCCATCATGCGCTACGGCGACAATCAGGTCGAACACGACATCCAGGTCGTGTCCACCGGCTCGCTGGGGCTGGATATCGCCCTGGGCG
>NZ_JAVERO010000160.1:0-4054 GCF_034007085.1 Castellaniella sp.
GTAGCGCCGGGCACGCCAGGTGCCACGCCGGGCTGGCCCCCCAGCCTGGTCGCCGGCCGCCAGATCGTCCTGGGTCATTACGAAGCCGTGGCAGACGTGGCCACCGGCTTTGCCCTGGGCGACCGGATCACCATCCGCCGCCATGCATACACCATCGTCGGCCAGACCCGACGCACGGTGTCCTCCAGCGGAGACCCGATGGTCTTCATCCCCCTGAAAGACGCGCAGCAGGCGCAATTCCAGAAGGACAACGATGCCATCTGGCAAAGTCGCCGGCGCACGGCGGCCAATCCAGTTCTGGGCCGGCCTGGCAACGATGTGGCGCTGCAAGCCGTGCTCGACAGCCAGGCAGCCAACCCCTTCGTCAATGCCGTCCTGGTGACGCTGGCCCCGGGCGCGAACGCCACCGAAGTCGCCGCCCGCATCCAGCGCTGGACGCGCCTGTCCGTCCATACCCGGGCCCAGATGGAAACCATCCTGGTGGACAAGCTGGTCGCCTCGTCGGCACGCCAGATCGGCATGTTCCTGGTCATCCTGGCGCTGGTCAGCGCAGCCATCGTGGCTTTCATCATCTACACCCTGACCATGGACAAGATCCGCGAAATCGCCGTGCTCAAGCTGATCGGCACCCGCAACCGCACCATCGCCGGAATGATTCTGCAACAGGCCCTGGCCCTGGGGCTGATCGGCTTCATGACGGGCAAGATCACAGCGACGTTTTCTGCTCCCCTCTTCCCCAAATACGTGCTGCTGATGCCGGCCGATTCCTTTGCGGGCCTGGCCGCCATCCTGCTGATCTGCGCCTTGGCCAGCCTGGTGGCCATCCGCATCGCCCTGCGGGTCGATCCCGCCAACGCCATCGGATGAACTTCATGAACACGACGCATACGGGCATCCAGATCGAAGGCCTGAGCAAACGCTACGGCCAGGGCGATACGGCCGTACTGGCCCTGCGCGACGTCAACCTGTCGGTCGCCCCCGGCGAGGTCGTCGGCCTGATCGGCCCATCGGGTTCAGGCAAAAGCACCCTGCTGAAATGCCTGGGGGCCGTGATCGACCCGACGGGCGGACGCATGACGCTGGGCAATGAATGCATCTACGATGACGGCTGGCGGGTCAAGGACCTGCGGGCGCTGCGCCGCGACCGGATCGGCTTCATCTTCCAGGCGCCCTACCTGATCCCCTTTCTGGACGTCACCGACAATGTGGCCTTGCTGCCGATGCTGGCAGGCGTCGGCAAGCGCGAGGCGCGCGCCCGTGCGCTGGACGTGCTGGCCTCGCTGGACGTCGAACATCGCGCGCAGGCCATGCCCCCGCAACTGTCCGGTGGCGAACAGCAGCGGGTCGCCATCGCGCGCGGGCTGATCAACCGTCCGCCGGTCATTCTGGCCGACGAACCGACGGCCCCCCTGGACAGCGAACGCGCCATGTCCGTCGTGCGCATCCTGAACCAAATGGCACGACAATACCGGACCGCCATCATCGTGGTGACGCACGACGAAAAGATCATCCCGACCTTCAAGCGGATCTATCGCATCCGCGACGGGGCCACGCACGAGGAAGCCGGCGAGGGCCGACCCTTTGAATGACGGTCATTGCCCTGTCTCAACACAGGCATGCGCCAGACTGGCTATGATCTTGGTATCACCTCGCATCGAGCGCGCCACCATGTTCTTGCACAACAATCTGCTGCTGGTCCTGTTCATCCTGGGCATCATCGCGATGTTCATCGGCTTCGGCTTCCGCGACCGCAACCCTGGCATCATCCTGCTGGGCACCGGTTTCCTGGTCGCCCTGTTCGTCACCATCCGCAAGGCGATCGACGTCTTCGGATAGGGCTCGATCTGGCAAGCCCGGCTGGATCCGAGACGTCGCACGATCATTCGCGCTGAAACGCAAAACGGCCCACCCCAAATTCGATCAGCCGGTCGTTGCGCCGCAAGATGAACAAGGCATCCAGGCCCAGGCGCCGGGCCAGGGCAGGCCCCTCGTCCGCTCCCGCCACCAGCAGCGCCGTGGCCCAGGCATCGGCGTCCATGCAATCGACTGCCAGCACCGTCACCGAAGCCACGGCATTGCGCACCGGCGCCGCTCGGCGGCCGTCCATGGTATGTGTCAGGCGAGCTTCCCCGACCTGAACCCAGTGGCGGTAATCGCCCGATGTCGCCACCGACAGATCGGCCAGTTCGATTACCCCATGCGCCGTCCGGCAGCCTTCCTGCGGGCTTTCCAGCGCCACGGCCCAGGGCCGACCATCGGCCCGGGCGCCACAGGCCCGCAACTCGCCGTCCAGGCCCACCAGAGCATGGCCGATGCCATGCTGCTGCATGACGCGGGCCATCTGGTCCACCGCGTAGCCTTTGGCAATCCCGCACAGATCCAGGGTCAGGGGGGCCCGCTTGCGCGCACAGCCCCGCTCCCGATCCACATCCAGCCAGAGATGGGCCGGACGATGTCCGGCAGCGGCATGCCGGATGGCCAGCGGATCAGGGGCGTCCGATACCGCACCGAATCCCCAGGCATTGACCAGACCGCCAACGGCTGCGTCATAGGCACCACCACTCAGGATGCCGATGTCCCGCGCCCGGGACAGCACATCGATCATGGATGCCGGCAGCGCCACCCAGGCCCCTGGCTCGGCCCGGTTCAGGCGCATCAGGTCGCTGTCCGGCTTCCAGGGTGACATCTGCGCATCCACCGATTCCACCGCCCGGGCCAAATCATGCGACAACGCATCATGATCAAAATCCGGTGCCGCCTGGTACCGGGCCGACCAGCGCGTGCCCATGGTCGGCCCGCTCAGGGTGGCATCAGCCCATGCGCCAGGAACGGCAGGCAGCACGGCGGCTGGATCAGAATACGTCTTCGGCATAACGCCCCCCTTCCCGCAGCCGATGCACGTCCAGGCCAAGCGGACGCAGGATCTCGTCCAGCGCACTGGCAACCCCGGCGGCCATGGGCCGGCTGCCGCAGACCCGCAATACCGCCCCCTTGGCAACCAACGCCCGCACGCGATCCGCATCGCGGCGCAACGCGTCCTGGACGTAGCCACCCCCATCCTTGACCCTGGAGAACGCCGTGCGCAGGCCAGACAGACGCCCTTCATCCAGCCAGTCACGGATGGCCGGGCCGAAATAGAAATCAGCGTCCGGATTGCGCGCGCCGAAATACAGGTACATGGGGGTCTTGCGGACATTGCCGCGAATGAAGCCCGCCAGCGGGGCGACGCCGGTGCCCGCGCCAATCAATACGACAGGGCGGCGCGAGGCCCCCAGCGTGAAGCCTGGGTTGGACTTGATGAACGCCTGGATGCGATCGCCGGGTTTCAGGTCATACAGAAAACCGGAGCAGACCCCGCCCGGCATCCGCCGCACGCAGATTTCCAGAAAACCATCGGCAAACCCGGAGGCCAGGGAATAATAGCGCGGCACCGGACTGCCGGGCGGCACGATGCCCACCAGATCGCCCGCCTTGAAACGCGGCATGCCCCGGCCCAGCAACCGCGCCAGCGGACCGACATGCTGCCAGCGCAGGCGCAGGATGACAGCCGGGTCCGCGCCGCCCCCCGCATAATCCTGCCGCTCGATCAGTGCCAGGGATACAGTCGGTGGAACGCGCGGCGCGTACTTCAACACCAGCGCCTCGCCCAGGGCTTCGGACAGCGCCTGCCCCCAGCGGTCGAACTGCTGCGCCGACTGCTGGTGAATGCATTCCAGCGGCAACGCCTGCGGCCAGCCAGCCGCGCGCAGGGCCTGGTCCAATGCCTCTGCATAGCCACAGAAGGCCGGGAACTGGCGGTCACCAAAACCCAACACCGTCACCGGCACGGTCCCGCCTTTCAGGCTGGCGATCCGATCCAATGCCCGGGCAGCATGTGCCGGGGCCTGGCCATCCCCATACGTGGCGGCCAGAACGAATATCTGCCGGGTCGACTCGGGAACCTGGAATCGTTCCAGCGGCGCAGTGTGGACCGCATGGCCGTTGCGCACCAGGGCATCATGCAGCGCCATGGCGAAACCCCAGGTCGTGCCACCCTCGCTGGCCACAAAAACCA
>NZ_JAVERO010000161.1:0-4053 GCF_034007085.1 Castellaniella sp.
TTGAACCAGTATTGCATGGCCATTTTCATGGCCACCTCGACCGAGACGGACCCGGACTCGGTGAAGAACACGCGATCCAGGCCGGGCCCGAGCAGAGCGCACAGGCGGCGGGCCAGGGTCAGCGCCGGTTCGTGTGCGAGCCCGCCGAACATGATGTGGGGCATGCGCGCCAGCTGGGCCTGGATGGCCTGGGCGATATGCGGATGGTTGTAGCCGTGGCAGGCCGTCCACCATGAAGCGATGCCATCGAGCAGGGTGCGGCCGTCGGCCAGTTCGATGTGGCAGCCCTGCGTGCGGGCCACCGGCGTCGGCAGGGGGGTCGTTTTCATCTGGGTGTAGGGCAGCCATACGTGGCGATGGCCGTTGACCAGCCAGTCTGGAAGGGGTGTTTTCATGATTTGTTTCAAATGAGATCTGGAAGGGAGACGCGTGGGAATGGGGGCCGGATGGTGCCTGTTTGGTGGCAATTCAAGAGAAAATCACGCAACTTCAAATATCGCTATCTTCTTTCTAAATATGTCAAAAAGCAGTTTATTTCGTTCATTTTGATATTATCGCCCCGCTGTTGGCTTTCAACCAGGGGGTTTCGGCGTGACGTCGGATCGATTCGATGGGCTGTTCGAACAGTGCTTGCAGGACGCGCAACGGCACCGGTTGCGCCGCTCGATGCGCGTGTTCGAGCATGTGGCGCCGGGGCGGGTCGTTCACGAAGGGCGTGAAATCCTGAATTTCTGCAGCAATGATTACCTGGGCCTGGCCCGGCATCCGCAGCTCGTCGCCCGGGCTTGTGCGTATGCCCGGCGTGCCGGGACGGGCGCAACGGCCTCACGGCTGGTCTGTGGCACCAGTCCGTCTTGTACTGCGATCGAGGCCAGGATCGCGCGTGCCAAGGGCACGCAGGCCGCGCTCTTGCTGTCTTCGGGATGGCAGGCGAATGTGGCGATCCTGCCCGCCCTGTTGCGGGTATTGGGCCGTGATGCCCAAGTCTATGTTGATCGGCTGGCGCATGCCAGCATCCACCTGGGTTGCCGGGCGGCGGGTATCCGCGAGATCCGTTTTCGTCACAACGACCTGGATCATCTCGAATCCCTGTTGCGCGCCCGGGCCGGCAGGCCGGGGCGCCGCATCGTCGTGACAGAAAGCGTCTTCAGCATGGATGGCGACCGGTGCGATGTGGCGGCGCTCACCGATCTGACGCAACGTCATGAAGCGTTCCTGTATCTGGATGAGGCCCATGCCACGGGCGTGCTGGGGCCAGACGGGATGGGTCTGTCCAGCCTGGGCGGTGGGCGGGTCGATCTGGCGATGGGCACATTCAGCAAGGCCTTGGGCGGCTTTGGCGCTTACGTTGCCGGTTCGCGGGCACTGTGTGATTATCTGGCCAACGCCTGTTCCGGTTTCGTCCATACGACGGCATTGCCGCCTGCCGTGCTGGGTGCCATCGATGCCGCGCTGGATCTCGTGCCTGGGATGCACGACGAGCGCGAGGCCCTGGCGGACAGGGCCGATGGCTTGCGCACCATGCTGCAGTCCATGGGGCTGGATACGGGCGCTTCCAACACCCAGATCATTCCTGTCCTGGTCGGTGATGAACACCGGGCGCTGGCCTTGAGCCGCGCCCTGGATGCGCGCAGTGTGCTGGTGGCCGCCATCCGCCCGCCCACGGTGCCACGTGGTACCAGTCGCCTGCGCATCGCGCTCAGCGCAGCGCATTCATGCGCAGACATCGAAGCTCTGGCCTGTGCGCTTTCCGAAGCACTGGACACCGGGACATGAGCACGGCACAGCAGCCGGGCGGGCCCCTGAGCACATTGCCGACCCTTGTGTTCGTGCATGGCTGGGGGTTTGACGCCCGTGTCTGGAACGCATTGCGGATGCGGCTGGATGCCTGGCCGCAGCAGGTGCTGGATCGTGGCTATTTTTCTGATTCGTCCGCAGAGGATGCGCTGCCCGATGGGCCGTTGGCGCTGCCCGATGGGCCGTTGGTGGTGGTCGGCCATTCGTTCGGTTTCATGCGCATGCTCGCCCGGCTGGCGCCGCAGGTGAATCATCAGCCGTGTGCCTGGGTAGGAATCAATGGCTTTGCCCGCTTTTGCGCCGGGGACGATTTTCCTCGTGGGGTGGATCCGCGCGTGCTGCGGCGCATGGCCAGCCGCTTGCAGGTCGATCCAGAGACTGTGGTCGATGCGTTCCGCCGCCGCTGCGGCGCAGACCCTGCCGGGGGCACGCCTTGCCTGCGGCTGCTGGCCCACGATCTGCGGATCATGCAGGAACTTGATCTGCGCACTCAGGTGCGTGATCTGGGTGCGCCCTTGTTGTTGCTGGCTGGGGCAGACGATCCCGTGGTGCCGGCGGGGATGGCGGTAGATGCGTTGCCTGGTGGCATCATCTGGCTGCCTGGTGGTGGGCATGTGCTGCCGCTGCAGGCGCCGGACTGGTGTGCCGCACGTATCGTGGAATTCCTGGAACATCATGGTCTGGCACCATCGTCGCAGGCGAGAGGGCATGCAGACCGTCCGACTGATCCCGGGGGTGTGCGTACCTCGGCGCGGCCTGATGATGTGAGCACGCGCTTTGGTGCGGCAGCCGGCCGCTACGATCGCCATGCTGGCGTGCAGCGCCAGATTGCGTCCAGACTGGTGGCGCGGATCACTCGGCTGGCACTGCCGGATCGGCCCCGCATTCTTGAAGTCGGCTGCGGCACGGGCCTGCTCACCCGCATGCTGGGTGAGCATTTCTCCGAGGCGGACTGGACGATCACGGACCTGTCGCCGGATATGGTGGCGCATGCGCGTGACCGGCTGCGCTTGGGGGGAGTCGTCCGTTATCGGGTGATGGATGGAGAACATCCGTTGCTGGATGACGGCCAGACATCCTTCGACTTGATCTGTTCCAGCATGGCCCTGCAGTGGTTCGAGGACCCTGCGCGTGGGCTGGCGCGGCTGGCAGGCTTGCTTGCGCCAGGGGGGCATCTGGTTGTTGCATTGCCCGTACATGGCACGTTTGCTGAATGGCGCCGGGCGCATGATGTGCTGGGGCTGCGTCCGCGCATGATCTGCTTTCCCCGGCCAGGAGCGTTGTGTCTGCGGGAAAACGACCTGACAGGCCAGGTGGATGTCGAATGCATCGTGGATGAATGCGGTGGCGCCATGGCCTTTCTGCGAAGCCTGAAAGCGATCGGCGCGACGGCGTCCCGGCCAAGAACCCGCCCGCTGTCCGCGTCGCTGCTGCGCCGGGTCTGCGCCGAATTCGATCGTGCTGGTGCCCGTTGTTCCTATTGGATCGCGTTCGGCCTGTGGCGCCGGGATGATGTGCCGATCAGCACAAGGGCGTTCGCATGACACCACAGATCCTGAATGAGCAGCCCTGTCACGGGGCGTTCGTCACGGGGACGGACACCGATGTGGGCAAAACCCTGGTTGCTGCGATCCTGGTCAAGGCCTGGGGCGCCGACTATTGGAAACCGTACCAGACCGGTGTCGAATCCGCGTCTGGCGATACCGAAACCGTAGCGGCACTGCTTGGCTTGGGCGGCGGTCATGTGCTGCATCCGCCCGCCTGCGTGTTGCGGGCGCCGCTGTCTCCATGGGCGGCGGCGCTGGCCGAAGGGGTCGTGCTGGACATGTCTGCGCTGCGTCCGCCGCAGACGGTCGCGCCGCTGGTGGTGGAGGGGGCCGGCGGGCTGTATGTGCCGGTGGATGATCGCCATATGATGATCGACCTGGCCGCTCGCCTGGCCCTGCCGGTCGTGCTGGTGGCACGCAGCACACTGGGCACGATCAATCACACGCTGCTCAGCCTGAGTGCCTTGCGGGCGCGGAGGCTGCCGGTACTGGGGGTGGTGATGAACGGTCCGCTCTCGTCAGGCAACCGCGAAGCCCTGGAGCGTTTTGGGCAGGTGCCGGTGATTGCGGAAATTCCGCCGCTGGAGCGGGTCGATGTGGCCTCGGTTGCTGCGCTGGCCACCCGTATACCGGATCTGGCGGTGTTGTCGCGGGCCATCGCATGAAACCTTGCGCAAAAGTCACGCAGCCAAAGAAAAACCGCCTAGGG
>NZ_JAVERO010000019.1:0-26578 GCF_034007085.1 Castellaniella sp.
CCACCCAAGGTGTTGCAATCCATTACAAATGCGGTGGACGCCATTACGCGACTGGCCGAGGACCAGGACGTGCGCGAGGTCTCGCGCCTGCGGCGGCGTGCCTGGGAAGCCGCCCAGGCCGCCTTGCGGACCCAGGGTTATTTTGGCGCGACCGTCATGCTGGACGTTTCGCCGGGCGCGGCGAACGGGGGCGAATTCTGGGATATCACGATCGACACCGGCGAACGCGCCCGGGTGCGTCAACTGGGCCTGCGCTTCGCAGGCGCGCTTGCCGGGGATGCCTACGCCGCCCGGCGCCAGTCGCTGCGCGATCTGTGGCTGCTCAAGCAAGGCATGCCGTTCATCAATGATGACTGGAGCCGGGCCAAGACCGAATTGCTGGATGCCGCGTCGCGCCGGGATTTCTATTACGCCCGTTACGCGCAGACTCGGGCGGTGGTCGATCCCGAGGCGGCCAAGGCCGATCTGGATGTCGCGCTTGACAGCGGGCCGCCGGTGCGGTTGGGCGAACTCCAGATCATCGGCCTGAAGCGGGTGCCCGAATCCCTGATCCGGCGCTATGTGCGCTACGATCCGGGCGATGCCTATGACCAGACGCGCCTGGAAGACTGGCAGCAGGCCTTGCAGTCCACCACGTTCTTTCGTGGTGCTTTCGTCACCCTGGCCGATGGTCCGGCATCGGGGGCGGAGGGCGGGCAGGCTGGTGCCCCGCAGCCATCTGCCCGCCTTCGGGGTACCGATCCTGTCACGCTGCCGGTGCGCGTCCAGGTAACCGAAGGCCCGGCCCGCTATGCCAGTGGTTCGCTGGGTGCCGACAGTGACCATGGCGTGCGGGTCGAGGGGTTGTATCGGCAAAATGTGGTCCATGGCCTGCCGGTCTGGATCGAAACCGGCGCCGGGGTCGATACAAAACGGCAGCGTGTCTTTTTCGACGTGCATCTGCCGCCCGGCATGGACGGCAGCAAGGACAGTTTCGGTTTGCTGTACGACCATTCGGATATCGAGGGCCTGGAGACCAGCCGTGCCGGCCTGGGCTGGAAACGCAGCCAGACGCGCAAGGCGGCGGGTGACAGCCGTGTCGAATACGAGGTCCGCTGGGGGGGGCTGGTCGCCTACGACAAGACCCGCATTTCCGGCGATTCGCGCTACGAGGTCCCCAGCTGGGCGGCCACCTGGCAGTGGCTGCGTCGTGACGTGGATTCGAAATACGATCCCCGCGAAGGCAATCTGGTCGAGTTCGGCCTGGGCGTGGGCACGACCCTGGATGATGGCAAATCCTTTTACCGCAGCAGCCTGCGTGCCCAGCGATGGTGGCCGATCGGTGAACGCGATGTCCTGACCGTGCGCGGCGAGATTGGCAAGGTCTGGGCACACACGGATCGGTTGCCGCAGGATTTCTACTGGCGCACCGGCGGGTCGCGCAGCATCCGGGGCTATCGCTACCAGAGCATCGGCCTGCAGCGTGGCAATGCCGTTGTCGGTGCGCCCGTGCTGGGCGTGGCCAGTGTCGAATACACGCACTATTTCACCGATATCCTGGGAGCCAATCTGTTCGTTGATGCGGGGGACGCCGCCGAATCCTTCGGCCAGTTCGACTGGCACCTGGGTTATGGGGCCGGCCTGGCGGTGCGCACGCCGGCTGGGCCGTTCTATGTCGATCTGGCCTGGGCGCAGAAGGACCGCCGTCTGCGGCTGCAATTTTCCCTGGGGATCGCATTTTGATGGCGCGCATCTGGCGTGGCCTGCGGGCCTTCGGACTCTGGGGGCTGCCGCCTGTCGTGCTGGCACTGCTGCTGGCCATCGGCTTTGCCGCCTGGTGCGTCTCCAGCGAGACGGGCACCCGTTGGTTGCTGCGCACGGTCGCCAGCCAGCTGGATGGCGAGGTCCATGGGGTGCGCGGCACCCTGATCCGGGGGCTGTACGTGGAAGGCCTGACGGTCGCCCTGCCTGACGTGGATGTGCGCGTGGCCGGCCTGCATCTCAAGACGCTCTGGCCGGAACTGCTGGATCGCCGTCTGCATGTCAACGATCTGTCGGCGGCGCAGGTGGACGTGGACCTGCGCACCGCGCCGGGCACCGCGCCCGCCGTCGATGACGACCAGCCTTTCCAGGTGCCGGCCTTGCCGCTGGGGCTGAGGGTCGATCGGCTGGCGCTGGGGGGGCTGGGTCTGCGCATCGATGGGGAGCCCTTGCCGGTCGATCTGCTGTCGGTTTCGACGGCCTTGACGCTGGATGCTCAGACGGCGACCGTCAAGCTGGATCATTTGCAGGCGGCGTATCAGAACACCCTGTTCAGGCTGGAAGGTGATCTGGCCCTGCGTGGGCTGGCGGCACCCTGGCCCTTCGAACTCAACCTGCACGGCACCGCCCAGGATCGCAGCGAACAGTCGCCGGTCTGCCTGCGGCGGTTGATGGCGGCCGGCAGCCGGCAGCTTGCCAGCGCCGCGCCCGAAGGCGCATGCCGTATCGACCTGGACCTGCGCCTGACAGGGACGCTGCAGGCGCTGCACCTGCAGGCCAGCGGCCGGGGTGAGGGCATGACACTGCAGGCGAGCGCCGATATTCACCCGGGCGAGTCCTTTCCCCTGGGGGCCGCGCAAGTGGATCTGCATCTGCCGGATGATGCCCGTGTGACACTCGATGCCCAACCGGGGGTACCGGGGACGGATGGCTTGCGCCCGGTCCAGGTCCGCTGGTCCGTGCAGCAGTTGCGCCCGGACCCTTGGCTGCCTGCAGAATTGGGGGCTTCGCTGCTCAATCTGAAGGGCGAGTTGCAGGCCCGCCTGGATGCTGGACAGCGATTGCAGGATCTGGGCCTGAGTCTGGTGTTCGATGGACCGAACCGTTGGAATGGCCAGCCCCTGTCAGGCCGGATCCGCCTGAATCGTCTGTCGCGACTGAGGGGCGTACTGTTTGACGCGCAGGCGGCGGCGCCCGTGGATGTCCTGGGGCTCCAGGCCTCTGGTCTGGATGTGGATCTGGCTTTGGGGCCGGACCGGGTCCAGGCCAGCGGGAATGCTTCGGCACACGCCAGCCGTCTGGTGCTGCAGGCTCGCCTGCCGGCCCTGGCGGCGCTGTGGCCCGGCCTGACGGGCGGTGCGGAACTGGATCTGGACGTGTCCGGTCCGCTGGCCGATCATCGAGGCCGCCTGAAGGCCAGCTATAGGCCGCCGGACGCCCAGGCGGACGTGCCCGGGCGAGCGCCTCTGAGCCTGGCACTGGATCTTGGAGGGCGCTGGACGCAGGCCGGGGGCTGGCGTGGACAATTGACCACGCTGCGAGCCGAGCACGCCGGCCTGGTCCTGGACAACCGGGCTGCGGTGCCGCTGGCGCTTGATCCGGAAGGCGGATGGCGGGTCGGCCAGGCGATCCTGGGGCTGGCGCTGGATGGTGAATCCCTGCTCAGCCTGGATCATCAGGCGTCGGCTGGCCGCCAGGGGCATTGGGAAACCCGTGGCCGCATCGATCCGCTGACCATCACCCCGGTCAGGATCACCCGGATCCAGTCCTGGCTGATGCGTGCCGGGGCGCGGCAGGGTGGTGTGCGCACCGAATTGTCCGAACAGGCGCAACGCAGCCGCCTGGACGCGCGCCTGGAATGGAATCTGAAATTTGACGATGCCCTGAGCGGCAATATCCACCTGGCCCGTCGGGCCGGCGATCTGACGGTGCCCGGCGACATGCCGATCCAGCTTGGCCTGGAGGCCGCCGGCCTGGATATCGCCATCCGGCGCATCGGCGCAGGCCTGAGTCGTGCCGATGCCGACTTTCAGGTCCAGACACGCGACATGGGCAGCATGCGCTTGCGTGTCGATACCCCGATCCATGCGACCCCGGGGGGCGGGCTGGCCTTGCGGCCGCAGGACGAGCGTCACCTGCGTTTCGAGACCCGTTCCAGGGATCTGTCCTGGGCCAATCTGCTGCTGGACGGGGAAATGGAAATCGGCGGTACTCTGGATGCCGACATCCAGGGCAGCAGCCGTCCCGATGGGCGCTGGACGCTGTCAGGCCCGCTCAGCGGCGATGGCCTGCGACTGTTGATTGCCGATCAGGGCGTACGGCTGCTGGATGGTACCTTGCGGGCCCATTTCGATGGATCCCGGCTGCTGCTGGATCAGTTGCGTTTCCCGGCAGTGCGCCGGGTCGTGCCCAAGGAATGGCGTACCGCCACCTGGATTGCGGAAAATCCGGACGCCCAGAACGGCGATCTGGTCCTGTCAGGCGTCTGGGATCTGAGCGCAAGCCAGGGGCAGGCGGACCTGGCCTTCCGGCGGTATCCGATCCTGCAGCGTTCCGACCGCTACGCCATGGTCAGCGGTGATCTCCAGGTCCGGGCCACCCTGCCGGAAATCCGCATCGGTGGCAAGATCACGGCCGACGCCGGCTGGTTTGATCTGGACATGCTCAACGCGATCCCGTCCCTGGACGGCGATGTGGTGGTTCTGGCGCCAGGCCAGCAGCCAGCCGCGCTGGACTGCCAGGACCCATCGGTGCAGCGAACGGATGCCGACCCATGCCCGGGCGCATCGCCGCCCCTGGACCTGCGGGCCGACCTGACCATCGATCTGGGGCCGCGTTTCTACCTGACCGGCTTCGGCCTGAATTCGGGGCTGGTCGGCAGCATGGACCTGCACCTGGCAGAAGGCAAGATCACGGCGCTGGGGCAGCTGCGCACCCGGGGCGGCGCCATCGACACCTACGGCCAGCATCTGCAACTGCGGCGCGGCACCATCACTTTCCAGGGCGATGTGGCCAATCCCGTGCTCGATATCCAGGCACTGCGCACCGGCGTGGCGGTCCAGGCCGGGGTCCAAGTGGCTGGGACTGCCCGGCGGCCGCGCATCGACCTGATGTCGATTCCCGAAGTCAGCGAGACCGAGAAACTGTCCTGGCTGCTGCTGGGCCATGGGCCGGATCAGGGCGGCGCGGACATGTCGCTGCTGTTTTCCGTGGGCAGTTCCTTCCTGTCGGGCGGCGAGCCGTTCTACAAGCGCTTTGGTCTGGACGAACTGAGCATGCGCTCAGGCGAACTGGGCAGTACGGGCAGCATCCTGCCGGCCGAGAGTGTCGTCAGCAGCCTGGATGCCGGCGCCAGCCCTATCGAGCAGCGTTTCGTCCTGGCCGGCAAGCGCCTGACCGACGAATTGCGATTGAGCCTGGAGCAGGCTCTGGCGCAGACCGGCACGGTGGCGCGGCTGAGCTATCGGCTGATGCGTGGCCTGCAGGCCGAGGTGACGACAGGGACGGTCAGCGGCCTGGCCTTGGTCTATCGCTGGTTCTCGATGGACTGATCGGTGCGCCGTGCGCCCCGATGTGTCTTAAAATACCGCAACTTTGAACAGAGGGCGCTCATGAGCATCAAAAATGACCGCTGGATCCGGCGCGCTGCGCAGGCCGGCATGATCGACCCCTTCGAGCCGGGTCAGGTGCGCTCGGTCGACGGCCAGCGGATCGTCAGCTACGGCACCAGCAGCTACGGCTATGACGTGCGCTGCGCCAATGAATTCAAGATCTTCACGAACATCAACTCCACCATCGTCGACCCCAAGGCCTTCGATGAAAAGTCCTTCGTGGATTTCCAGGGCGATGTCTGCATCATCCCGCCCAATTCCTTCGCGCTGGCCCGCACGGTCGAATATTTCCGCATCCCGCGCTCCGTGCTGACCGTGTGCCTGGGGAAAAGCACCTATGCCCGCTGCGGCATCATCGTCAACGTCACGCCGCTGGAACCCGAATGGGAAGGCCACGTGACGCTGGAATTTTCCAACACCACCCCCCTGCCGGCAAAGATCTACGCGGGCGAGGGCTGCGCCCAGATGCTGTTCTTCGAAAGCGACGAGGTCTGCGAGACTTCCTACGCCGACCGGGGCGGCAAATACCAGGGGCAGCAAGGGGTCACGTTGCCACGCACATAGCGCACGTCCAGCCATGCTGGCTGTTCCGGCCCTGGGCGCGCGTCCAGGGCCGGGGTTCTTCCGGGATCCCGGGCCCGATACGGTGAATGCCATGAAATTTCGTTTCCCCATCGTCATCATCGACGAAGACTATCGTTCCGAGAACGCCTCGGGCTTCGGCATCCGCGCACTGGCTGCCGCCATCGAGGCTGAAGGCGTCGAGGTCCTGGGGGTCACCAGCTATGGCGACCTCAGTTCCTTTGCCCAGCAGCAGAGCCGCGCCAGCGCCTTCATTCTGTCGATCGATGACGAGGAATTCGACGAGGATTCCCCGGAAGACGTGGCCAACGCGATCAAGAACCTGCGCGCCTTCATCGGCGAACTGCGTTTCCGCAACGAAGACATTCCCATTTACCTGTACGGGGAAACGCGCACCTCGCAGCACATCCCCAACGACATCCTGCGCGAACTGCACGGCTTCATCCACATGTTCGAGGACACGCCGGAATTCGTCGCGCGCCACATCATTCGCGAGGCCCGCGCCTATCTGGACAGCCTGCCGCCGCCGTTTTTCCGCGAACTGCTGGAATACGCGTCCGACGGATCCTATTCCTGGCACTGTCCCGGGCATTCGGGCGGGGTGGCTTTCCTGAAAAGCCCCGTGGGGCAGATGTTCCACCAGTTCTTCGGCGAAAACATGCTGCGTGCCGATGTCTGCAATGCGGTCGACGAACTGGGTCAGCTGCTGGACCACACCGGCCCGGTGGCCGAATCCGAACGCAATGCAGCGCGTATCTTCCACGCCGACCACTGCTTTTTCGTCACCAACGGCACGTCCACGTCCAACAAGATCGTCTGGCACGCCAACGTCGCCGCAGGCGACGTGGTGGTGGTGGATCGCAACTGCCACAAGTCGATCCTGCATGCCATTACCATGACCGGCGCCATTCCGGTGTTCCTGCGCCCCACGCGCAATCACCTGGGCATCATCGGTCCGATTCCACTGGAAGAGTTCGACCCCGAGAACATCCGCAAGAAGATCGAGGCCAACCCCTTCGCGCGCGAGGCGGCCAACCAGCGCCCGCGCATCCTGACGCTGACCCAGAGCACCTACGACGGCGTGATCTACAACGTCGAGATGATCAAGGAAAAGCTCGGCTCGGAAATCGACACCCTGCACTTTGACGAGGCCTGGCTGCCGCATGCCGCCTTCCACGAATTCTACGAGGACATGCATGCCATCGGTCCGGACCGGCCGCGCAGCAAGGACACGATGATCTACGCGACGCATTCCACGCACAAACTGCTGGCGGGCCTGTCGCAGGCTTCGCAGATCGTGGTGCAGGATTGCGAATCGCGCCAGCTCGACCGCAACATCTTCAACGAGGCGTTCCTGATGCATACGTCCACGTCGCCGCAATACGCGATCATCGCGTCCTGCGACGTGGCGGCGGCCATGATGGAACCCCCGGGCGGCACGGCCCTGGTCGAGGAATCCATCCGCGAGGCCCTGGATTTCCGCCGCGCCATGCGCAAGGTCGAATCCGAATTCGGCAAGAACGACTGGTGGTTCAAGGTCTGGGGCCCCAACCGCCTGGTGGCCGAGGGCATCGGCAACCGCGAAGACTGGATCCTGGGCTCGGGCGATGAATGGCACGGTTTTGGCGACCTGGCCGAAGGCTTCAACATGCTCGATCCGATCAAGGCCACGGTGGTGACGCCGGGACTGGATATTTCGGGCACGTTTGCCGATTCCGGCATTCCGGCGGCGCTGGTCTCGCGCTATCTGGTCGAGCACGGCGTGGTGGTGGAAAAGACCGGCCTGTATTCCTTTTTCATCCTGTTCACCATCGGCATCACCAAGGGCCGCTGGAACACCTTGCTGACCGCCCTGCAGCAGTTCAAGGACGACTACGACCGCAACCAGCCCCTGTGGCGGGTGCTGCCGGAATTCAGCCGCACGCACAAGCGCTACGAGCGCATGGGGCTGCGCGATCTGTGCCAGAAAATCCACGAGGCCTATCGGCACTATGATTTCGCCCGCCTGACCACGCGGGTGTATCTCAGCGACATGGTGCCGGCCATGCGGCCGGCCGATGCCTATGCGCGCATGGCGCACCGCGAGGTCGAGCGCGTGCCGGTAGAACAACTCGAAGGCCGCGTCACCGGGGTCCTGCTGACTCCCTATCCACCGGGCATCCCGCTGCTGATTCCGGGCGAACGCTTCAACCGCGATATTGTCGATTACTTGAAGTTCACCCAGGAATTCAACCAGCAGTTCCCAGGATTCGAGACCGATGTCCATGGCCTGGCCTACGAACTCGACGAACAGGGCCGGCGCCACTATTACGTGGACTGCATCCGCGAAGGCGCCTGATGGCCTGTTGCGCCGCTGCCAGCACAAGGCAGGTGCCGTCATGAGCGGCGGGGCGGCTGCGTGAGCGGCGACCGTTTCGATGTGGCCGTGGTCGGCGCTGGCGCGGCCGGCATGATGGCCGCTGCCGTCGCGGCGCAGCGCGGCCTGCGGGTGGTCCTGATCGACCATGCCGCACGACTGGCGGAAAAGATCCGCATCTCCGGCGGCGGACGCTGCAACTTCACCAATCTGGGCGCCAGCCCCGCGCAGTTCCTGTCGCGCAATCCCGACTTCTGCCGTTCCGCCCTGCGGGCCTACGGGCCGGGGGATTTCCTGGACCTGCTGCGCGCGCATCGCGTGTCCTGGCACGAAAAGCATCGGGGCCAGCTGTTCTGCGATGATTCCAGCGAATCGATCATCCAGGTCCTGCGCCGCGAGTGCGAGGCCGGCGGGGTGCGCTGGCGCATGCCCTGCGCGGTCCGGGCCGTGGGCCGGGAAGCGGACGGCTTCCGGCTGGACACCGATGCCGGTCCGATCCATGCCGCCCGGCTGGTGCTGGCGACGGGCGGCATGGCGATTCCGCAACTGGGCGCTACCGATTTCAGCCTGCGGATCGCGCGCCAGTTCGGCCTGAAGATCGTCGAACCGCGCCCGGCGCTGGTGCCGCTGATCTTCGATGCGGACCAGTGGCGCCCCTATGGTGCGCTGGCCGGCGTGTCCCTGGAAGTGCGCTTGTCGCACGAGGCCGCCGTGATCGACGGCGGCGGCAAACGGTCCCGCCGGCCGGCCCGCGCCGAATTCCTGGAAGACCTGCTGTTCACCCATCGTGGCCTGTCGGGGCCGGGCATCCTGCAGCTTTCCAGTTATTGGCGTGCGGGCGATCCGATTCGCATCGATCTGTCGCCCGGGCGCGATATGGCCGAGGTGCTGGTGACCGCCAAGCCGGGCAACCGCCAGACCGTGGCAGCCGCCCTGGCCCAGGTCTGGCCCCGTCGCCTGGCCGAGGCCTGGCTGGGGGCCGCAGGCGCCGCCTGCAAGGGGGCAAGGGCGGACGATCTGGCGAATCCGGGCGGCAGTGTTGCGGACGATCTGCGAGGACTGGGTGGCTTGCGCCTGGCCGACGCGCCCGATCGCCGCCTGCGCGCCCTGGCCGAACACATCCATGGCTGGATGCTGTGCCCCACGGGTACCGCCGGCTACAAAAAGGCCGAGGTCATGAGCGGCGGCGTGGACACCGACGAGCTCGACCAGCGCAGCCTGGAATCGCGCCGCTGCCCCGGCTTGCACGTGATCGGCGAGGCGGTGGACGTCACCGGCTGGCTGGGCGGCTACAACTTCCAGTGGGCCTGGTCTTCCGGCGTGGCCTGCGGGCGGGCGCTGGCAGCGGCAGGCTGAGCCTGAATGCCGCCTGTCGCCTGCGGGCAGGCGGCGTCTTCCGGGTGACGATAGAATCGACCGGTATTCATGGTGATTGGAGGATGGACATGCGCAAACCCCTGGACGGCATCCGTGTGCTGGAAATGGGCCAGCTCATTGCGGGGCCGTTTGCCGCGAAAATGCTGGGCGAATTCGGCGCCGAGGTCATCAAGATCGAACCTCCCGGCCAGGGCGACCCCCTGCGCAACTGGCGGCTGCTGCACGCGGGCACTTCGGTCTGGTGGCAGGTGCAGTCGCGCAACAAGCAGTCCGTCACGCTGGACCTGCGCCAGCCGGAAATCCAGGCCGTCGTGCGCCGCCTGGTGGCCGAATGCGATGTGGTGGTGGAAAACTTCAAACCCGGCACGCTGGAATCCTGGGGCCTGGGCTGGGATGACCTGCGCGCCGTCAATCCGCGCCTGGTGATGCTGCGTGTCTCGGGCTACGGCCAGACCGGCCCTTACCGGGACCGGGCAGGGTTCGGCGTAGTGGCCGAAGCCATGGGGGGGCTGCGATATCTCAGCGGCGAACCGGGCCGCGCGCCGGTGCGTGTGGGCGTGTCCATCGGCGATTCCCTGTCGGCCCTGCATGGCGTCATCGGCGTGTTGCTGGCCTTGCGCGCGCGCGACCGCGACGGCGAAGGCCAGATGATCGACGTGGCGTTGTATGAATCGGTCTTCAACATGATGGAAAGCCTGCTGCCCGAATATGCCGTGTTCGGCGAAGTCCGCCAGCCGGCCGGCAGCAGCCTGCCGGGCATCGCGCCCAGCAACGCCTACGCCTGCCGCGACGGCTACGTGCTGATCGCCGGCAACGGCGACAGCATCTTCCGCCGCCTGATGCAGGCCATCGGGCGGCCGGATCTGGGCGATGATCCGGCGCTGGCGCACAACGCCGGGCGTGTCGCCCGGGTGACCGAGATCGACGGCGCCATTGGCGACTGGGCGGCGACGCGCACCCAGGACGAGGTCCTGGACGCCCTGAATGCGGCGCGCATCCCGGCTGGCCGCATCTACGACATCGCCGACATCGCTGCCGACCCGCACTACCGGGCCCGGGACATGATTCTGGACCAGCCGCTGCCCGACGGCACGCCCTGCCAAGTGCCGGGGATCGTGCCGAAACTGTCGGCTACCCCGGGCGGCATCGATCGTCCGGCCCCGGCGCTGGGCCAGGATACCGACGCCGTGCTCGACCGGCTGGGCGTGGGCGCGGACACTCGGCGCGCCTGGCGGGAACAGGGGTTCATCTGAGGCTCCCTGAGGGTTCGGGTGGATTGTTGAATCATCCCATTTCAGAGTATGCTTCACCCTTGCTGTCACCCGATGCGGGTGGGAGAGTGCCGCCGTGTGTATCGGGCGGCCGCCGAAGGCGCAATTCGCCCGGAATCGCTCAGGCACCCCGTACCATTCGCATGATGCCGTCATGGCATCGCAGCATTCTGGAGAGACCCGCCTCCCATCCGGGCGCGGGCGCCGAAGGTGAACCCCCTGCGGTACGGGGCAACTCTCAGGCAAAAGGACAGAAGGGCGCCGTCGGCATTTTCCGCCACCCTTTTTTCTCGTCCGGAGTTTCCATGCCCGCGCAAACCCCCCTGTACGAAACCCACGTCGCCCTGGGCGCCAAGATCGTCGACTTTGGCGGCTGGGACATGCCTCTGGCCTACGGGTCCCAGATCGAAGAACACCACGCCGTGCGCAAAGCCGCTGGCATGTTCGACGTGTCCCACATGCTCAATGTCGATGTCGCTGGCGAACGCGCCCAGGATTACCTGCGCCATCTGCTGGCCAACGATGTGGCGCGCATCGCGGGCCAGCCGGGCAAGGCCCTGTATTCCTGCATGCTGCGCCCCGATGGCGGGGTGATCGATGACCTGATCGTCTATTTCTTTGCTCCGGAACGCTGGCGTGTCGTCGTCAATGCGGGCACGGCGGACAAGGACCTGGCCTGGATGCGGGAACAGGCCGCCGCCTATGGCGTGACCGTCACCCCGCGGCGCGATCTGGCCATGGTCGCCGTCCAGGGGCCTTCCGCCCGGGAAGCGGTCTGGTCCGTGCATCCCGACTGGAAGCCCGTCACCCAGGACCTCAAGCCTTTCACTGGCACGATGATCGACGAAAACACGCTGGTGGCACGCACGGGCTACACCGGCGAGGACGGTTTCGAAATCGTCCTGTCGGCCACCGCCGTGAAGGCTTTCTGGGACGCTCTGGCGCAGGCCGGCGTACGGCCCTGCGGCCTGGGCGCGCGCGACACGCTGCGCCTGGAAGCCGGCATGAATCTCTACGGCCAGGACATGGACGAGACCGTCCACCCCCTGGAATCCGGCCTGGCCTGGACCGTGTCGTTCAAGGACGAGTCCCGCGATTTCATCGGCCGCGCCGCCCTGGAATCCGCGTCCAGGGCCCGCGAACTGGTTGGCCTGAAACTGCTCGAACGCGGCATCATGCGCGGCCACATGAAGGTCCGCACCGCCCAGGGCGAAGGCGAACTCACCAGTGGCACCATGGCGCCCACACTGGGCGTTTCCATTGCCCTGGCCCGTGTGCCGGCCGGCGCGGCACCGGGCGACCGTGTCGAGGTCGAAATCCGCGGCAAATGGCTGCCTGCGGAAATCGTGCGCCCGCCGTTCGTGCGCAATGGTCAGGCGCTGGTCTGATCCGCCGCAGCCACGATCCTTTTTCCTTTCATTCTCCACCACTGACAACGGGGTACATCATGTCCATTCCCAACGACCGCAAATACACGGCCTCTCACGAGTGGGTCAAGGCCGACGGCGACTGCTTCCTGGTCGGCATCACCGACGACGCCCAGGACCAGCTCGGCGACCTGGTTTTCGTCGGCGACGTCCAGATCGGCGCGCATCTGGCTGCCGGCGATACGGCAGCCGTGGTTGAATCCGTCAAGGCCGCCTCTGACATCTATGCGCCGGTGGCCGGCGAAATCGTGGCCTTCAACGAAGCCCTGAACGACCAGCCCGCCTTGATCAACGAAGGCGCCTACGAGCAATGGATCTTCAAGATCAAGCCCGACAATGCCGCCGATCTCGACGGCCTGATGGACGCCGCCGCCTACGAGGCGCAGGCCTGATCCACGCAGCGTCCCCCGATTCCTGATTCACTCGGTCTTACCCCGGAGAGCCACTCATGCTGCGCGACCCCGCCACGCATTCCGAATTCATTGCCCGCCACATCGGGCCGTCCGAAGCCGACCAGCGGGCCATGCTGGCGGCCATCGGCACCCCCAGCCTGGACGCCCTGATCCGCGAGGTCGTGCCGGAAAACATCCTGTCCGAAGCGCCGTACCTGGATTTGCCGGCTCCGCTCAGCGAAGTCGAGGCGCTGGCGGACCTGAAGGCCGTCGCTGGCCGCAACCAGATCCTGCGCAGCTATATCGGCCAGGGCTACTACGGCACCTACGTGCCGCATGTGATCCTGCGCAACATCCTGGAAAATCCCGCCTGGTACACCGCCTACACGCCGTACCAGCCGGAAATTTCCCAGGGCCGCCTCGAAGCCCTGCTGATTTTCCAGACCATGATTGCCGACCTCACGGGGCTGGACATCGCCAACTCGTCGCTGCTCGATGAGGGCACGGCGGCCGCCGAGGCGATGACCCTGGCGCGCCGGGTCTCGCGCGCCAAGACCGATCGTTTCTTCGTGTCCGTCCACGTTCACCCCCAGACCCTGGAAGTCCTGCGCACGCGCGCGGCAGGGCTGGGCATCGAACTGGTGGTGGGTGACGAGGCCGACGGCCTGCCGGATTGCTATGGCGTGCTGCTGCAATATCCGCACAGCCTGGGCGGCGTGGCCGACTATCGCGCGCTGGCCGAACAGGCCCATGCCGCAGGCGCCATCGTGGCCGTGGCCACGGACCTGCTGGCGCTGGCGCTGCTGGCGCCGCCGGGGCAGTGGGGCGCCGACATCGCGGTGGGTTCGGCCCAGCGCTTTGGCGTGCCCATGGGTTATGGCGGCCCGCACGCCGGCTTCATGGCCTGCAAGGATGCCTACAAGCGCAACCTGCCGGGCCGCCTGGTCGGGGTATCCCAGGATGCGCGCGGCGAACCGGCCCTGCGCCTGGCGCTGCAGACCCGCGAACAGCATATCCGTCGGGAAAAAGCCACGTCCAACATCTGCACCGCGCAGGTGCTGCTGGCCGTGATGGCTGCCATGTACGCGGTGTGGCATGGGCCTCAGGGCATCACCCGCATCGCGCGCCGCGTGGCCGCGCACACCGGCCAGTTGGCGGGCGCCCTGCGCGCCATGGGCCTGACGGTATGCAACGACACTTTCTTCGACACCCTGCACCTGGAAACCGGCGCCCGCACCCAGGCGGTGCTGGACGCCGCGGTGGATGGCGGCATGAATCTGCGCCGGGTGGACGACACCCACGTCGCCCTGTCGCTGGACGAGACCGTCGGCGTCCAGGACATTGAAATCCTGGTGGGCGTGCTGGCCGCCGGCATGGGCGTGGCGCGCGTGACCCCGGATTTTTCGGTGCAGGCCGACGGCATTCCGGCTGCGCTGCGCCGCCAGGGCGCCATCCTGGCGCATCCGGCCTTCTCTCGCGTCAAGTCCGAGACCGACATGCTGCGCTACCTGCGCGCGCTGGCCGACAAGGATCTGGCGCTGGACCGCACCATGATTCCGCTGGGCTCCTGCACCATGAAGCTCAACGCCACCGCCGAAATGATTCCGGTGACCTGGCCTGAATTCGGCCATATGCACCCATTCGCTCCGGCCGGCCAGGCGCAGGGCTATCAGGAAATGATCGAACGCCTGAGCGCCGCGCTGTGCGAAATCACGGGCTATGACCGCGTCAGCCTGCAGCCCAATTCCGGTGCCCAGGGCGAATACGCCGGTCTGCTGGCGATCCGCGGCTACCACCAGGCCAACGGCGACCATCAGCGCAATGTGTGCCTGATCCCGGCTTCTGCGCATGGCACCAACCCGGCCTCGGCGCACTTGGCGGGCATGGACGTGGTGGTCGTGGCCTCGGACGACAACGGCAACATCGACATGGCCGACCTGCGGGCAAAAATAGCCCAGGTCGGCGACCGCCTGGCCGCGCTGATGATCACCTACCCGTCCACGCACGGCGTGTTCGAGACCACGGTGACCGAAATCTGCGGCCTGATCCATGATGCCGGCGGCCAGGTCTACCTGGACGGTGCCAACATGAACGCCATGGTGGGCGTGGCCCGGCCGGGGCGTTTCGGTTCGGATGTGTCGCACCTGAACCTGCACAAGACGTTCTGCATCCCGCACGGGGGCGGCGGCCCGGGCGTCGGCCCGGTGGCGGTGCGTGCGCATCTGGCGCCGTACCTGCCCGGTGTGGTGGGCGAGGATGGTCGTCTGCCGCCGGGCCAGTCCGGCCCGGTGTCGGCTGCGCCCTATGGCTCGGCCAGCATCCTGCCGATTTCGACCCTGTACATCATGATGATGGGGGCCGAAGGCCTGCGCCGCGCCACCCAGGTGGCGATCCTGAGCGCCAATTACCTGGCCACGCGCCTGGCGCCGCATTATCCGATCCTGTATGCCGGCGCTAATGGCCGGGTGGCGCACGAATGCATTCTGGACATCCGTCCGATCAAGGACGCCAGCGGCATCGGCGCCGAGGACATTGCCAAGCGCTTGATGGATTATGGCTTCCACGCACCGACCATGAGCTTCCCGGTGGCGGGCACCCTGATGGTCGAACCGACGGAATCCGAAGGCCTGGCTGAACTGGATCGTTTCGTCGATGCGATGATTGCCATTCGCCAGGAAATCGCCGCCGTCGAACGTGGCGAACAACCGGCGGACGACAATCTGCTGGTCAACGCGCCGCATCCGGCGGCCACGCTGCTGGTCCAGGACTGGACGCATCCATACACCCGCGAACAGGCCGCCTTCCCGTTGCCCGGCATGGCAGCACGCAAGTACTGGCCGCCGGTCGCCCGGGTGGATAATGCCTGGGGCGATCGCAATCTCAGCTGCGCCTGCCCGCCGGTGGAATCCTACGCGGACACGCCCGTCTCGGCCTGATGGCCTCCCTGGCCCGGCGTCTGGCAAGACACGGGCCAATGATCTGCCCCCCGGCGGGTTCCGCCTTGCGCGGTCCGCCGGGCTTTTGTATCCTCGCCTTTCAGACTACCAGACCCAGAGATTGCGGCATGCCCTACGTCAACATCAAGATCACCCGCGAGGGTGCCACCGCCGAACAGAAAGCCCGCCTGATTCAGGGCGCCACTCAGCTGCTGGTCGATGTCCTGGGCAAGAACCCCAAGACCACGTTCGTGATCATCGAAGAAGTCGATACCGATAATTGGGGGATCGCAGGCGAACCCGTGACGGCAATCCGGGCGCGCGCCAAGGCTGCAGGCGGTTGATCCTGTCTGTGTTCAACCGGCCTTGGTGCCCGGAATGCGCCGGTACGTGACGAAGTCATAGGCCAGGCCGTTTTCCGGCGGCTGGGGCAGGCGTTCGATTTCCTGCCAATGTCCGGTGGGGAGTTCCGGAAACCAGGTGTCGCCGTCCAGGTCGGCGTGGATTTCCGTGGCGATCAGTTCGTCGGCCAGTGGCAGGGCCAGGCGGAATATCTGTTCGCCCCCAATGACGCAGACGATTCTTGCCTGTTCGCAGCTGGCCAGGGCGGCGGCCAGGGTGGCGTGGCATTCGGCGCCAGGCGCAGTGAAATCCGGGTCGCGGCTCAGCACCAGGTTGCGTCGGCCAGGCAGGGGGCGGCCCAGGGACAGCCAGGTCTTGCGCCCCATCACGATGGGATGCCCCAGGGTGCTGCGCTTGAAATGCGCCAGATCGGCGGGCAGATGCCAGGGCATGCCGCCGTCGCGGCCAATCACGCGGGTATCGGTGTAGGCGACGACCAGGCGGATCAGAGGGCTGGTCGGCATGGTGGAAGGATTCTGTGAAGCCATGCGCGCCAGTGTAAACCACGATCCAGGTGCGCGGCTGGCTCGGGCATCGGCCGGTTCAGGCAGCCGGGGGCGGATGACGATGCCGGCGGTTTCCAGTTCGGCCAGCCGGTGAGTGAGCACGTTGGCACTGATACGGCCCAGGCCGGCCCGCAGATCGGTGAAGCGCTTTGGGCCAAGCATCAGTTCGCGCACGATGAGCAAGGCCCAGCGTTCGCCGATCAGATCCAGGGCGTGGGCGGCGGCGACAGACAGGAGACGAAGATGGAACACAAGCAACAGCAAAACGACGCGCAGGCCGGGCGGCGCCTGCGCGGGGGCTTAGTCCGCAAGGCGCCGGATGGGCTGGTCCGCGCAACGGGCCAGCAGATCGGCCAGGCTGCCCTGGGCCAGCACCAGGCCGGGTGCCAGGTCCGCCAAGGGGCGCAGGACGAAAGCGCGCTCGTGCATCCGGGGGTGGGGGACGGTCAGGGTGGGCTGGTCGATCGCGCAGTTGCCATACAGCAGCAGGTCCAGGTCCAGGGTGCGCGGGGCATTGCGATAGGGGCGTTCCCGCCCGTGTCGCTGCTCGATGGCCTGTAGTACCGCCAGCAGATCCAGCGGCGGCAGCGAGGTGTGCAGGCTGGCCACGGCGTTGACGTAGTCCGGGCCCGAGGAATCCAGCGGTGCCGTGGCGTACAGGGGCGAGAGCCGCAAGCAGGACACGCCGGCCACTGCGGCCAGTTCGGCGGCTGCGCAACGCAATGTGGTGGCCGCATCGCCCAGGTTGGCACCCAGGCCGATCCAGGCCAGCACGGTTGGCGTGTCGAGGGACAGTGTGTCTGGGGGCATGGTGTCTGGGGTGCTGGACGATCCGCCGCGCTGCATGTCGGCAGATCGTCGCCCGGTGTTCAGGCCGCGCCGCCGTCCGGTGCGGTGGCGGCCAGCCCGTCCGTGCCGGTGGCCGGGCGGCGCCGACGGCGGCGTTTGCGGGTCGCGCCCGCGCGGCGCGCGCTGGCGTGGCCTGCCTGCCAGGTGTCGATCATCTGCGAACGGCGCTCGTCGTTGCTGTTGGCCAAGTCCATCCACCACTGGGCCAGGACGCTGTCGACTTCACGCGCTTCGGCGCGCAGTTGCAGAAAATCCACGGCAGCGCGAAAGCGTGGTTGTTCCAGCATGCGCCAGATCGAACGCACCGTCGCGCGTTCGAAACGGGCTTGCATCAGCCAGATTTCGCGCATGTCGGCCTGGTGGCGGCGCTGGATGGCCAGTTTGTCCATCTGCGCCTCGATGACCGAATCGGCCGCGCGGATCAGGGCCTCGTGGCGCTGTACCCCCTGGGCGACCAGGGCGGCCCAGCGTTTTTGCACCAGGCGCCACAGCAGGGCAGCGAACAGAAAACTTGGGCTGACGGGCTTGCCGGCCCGCACGCGGGCATCGGTGCGCGACAGGGCGATTTCGACGAAGGCCTCGCCGCCGTCTTCTTCGAAGATGCGATCGATCAGCGGGATCAGGCTTTTCATCAGGCCCGAGCGGCGCAGTTCGCGCAGGCAGTCCATGGCGTGGCCGCAGGTCAGCAGCTTGAGGGTTTCGTCAAACAGGCGCGAGGCCGGGACGTGTTCGATGAGCGGCGACAGCCGGCTGATCGGGGCTGCGGTGGCCGGGTCGATGCGCGCGCCCAGCTTGGCCTGGAAGCGCAGCGCCCGCAGCATGCGGACCGGGTCCTCGCGGTAGCGTGTTTCGGGGTCGCCGATCATGCGCACCACGCGGTTCTTCAGGTCCGCCACCCCCTGGTGAAAATCGATGACTTCTTCTTTCAGGGGGTCGTAGTACAGGGCGTTGATGGTGAAATCGCGCCGTGCGGCGTCCTGTTCGTGGGTGCCGAATTCGTTGTCGCGCAGGATGCGCCCGTGTTCATCGGTTTCCTGGTTGCCGGAAGACGGTGCCCGGAAGGTCGAGGTCTCGATGATTTCCTGGCCGAACACCACATGCACCAGCTGGAAGCGCCGGCCAATGATGCGGGCGCGCCGGAACAGCGGTCGGACCTGGTTGGGCGTGGCGTTGGTGGCGACGTCGAAATCCTTGGGTTCCAGGCCCACGATCAGATCGCGTACCGCGCCGCCCACGATGTAGGCGTCGAACCCGTGCTGGTTCAGGACCTCGCAGACTTTGATCGCGTGTCGCGATACCAGGCGCCGGTCGATGCCGTGCTTGTCGCGCGACAGGCGCGACGGGCCGCTGGGCGGGGTCGCGAACAGGCGCGAGACAAAATTCTTGATGGTCTGCTTGAGCATGGCGCGTATTTTAAGGCCTTGTCATGGACATGTCGCTGTGAACGGGGGATCGGGTGCGGCTGGCCGGTCGTTGTCAGGATTTGCTGTCTTGCAGGGTGCCGAACAGGTCGAGGATGCGCCAGCCCCGGCCGGCAGCGGTTTCGCGCAGCGCCGGGCTGGGGTTGGTGGCCACCGGGTGGGTCACGGCTTCCAGCAGGGGCAGATCGTTCATGGAATCGCTGTAGAACCAGGATTCCTTGAAGTCCTCCAGTTGCCGGCCCTGGGCGTCGAGCCATTGGCGCACGCGCACGACCTTGCCGGCCTTGAAGCTGGGGGTGCCTTCGATGCGGCCTGTGTAGCCGCCCTGCGCATCGCGTTCCGGGATGGTGGCGATCAGGTGGTCGAAGCCCAGGGCCCGGGCGATGGGGCCCGTGACGAACGCGTTGGTTGCCGTGACGATGGCGCACAGCCCGCCGCGGTCCTGGTGCGCCGCGATCAGTTCGCGCGCAGCCGGCAGGATGCCCGGTTCGACGACTTCGGCCATATAGTCCAGGTGCCATTGATCGAGTTCTTCCGGTCGGCCCAGGCGCAACAGGCCCAGCATGAAATCGGCGGCCTCTTCGGCCGACAGAGTGCCCTCGTTGTAGCGGCGCATCAGATCGTCGTTGCGGCGGCGGGCGGCTTCGGGGTCGCCGGCGCGGCCAGTGCGCGCCAGGAATTCGGCCCATTGATAATCGCTGTCAAAGGGCAGCAGGGTGTGGTCCAGATCGAACAGGGCCAGGTGAGTCGGCGCAGTCATGGGGTCCTCGGGATGGCTGGCGCATCGGCCAGCAGGTCTTTCAACAGGGGCAGGGTGATGGGGCGGTGGCGGGCCAGGGAATATTGGTCCAGGCTGTCGATCAACGCCGTCAGGCGTCCCATGTTGCGGTCGCAGCGGGTCAGGATCCAGTGCAGAACCTCGTCGGACAGCTGCAGTCCGCGTTGCTGGGCGCGGTCGCGCAGAGCCTGGGCACGGTCTTCGTCGGACAGTTGTTCCAGGCGGTAGACCAGGTCCCAGCCCAGGCGGGTGCGCAGGTCTTCGCGCAGGGGCATGGACAGGGGCGCGCGGTCGCCCGACACCAGCAGGGCGAAGGCACCTGGCGTGCCGGCGGCGGTGCGCCAGCGGTTGAACAGGGCAAACAGCGCCGCCTGGGCAGCCGGGTTCAGGTCGGCGACATCGTCCACCGCCACCAGGGACAGGGCCTGATCCTCGTCGGTGGCCAGGGCGTGCAGGCGCTGCGCCGGCGCGCGCGCATCCAGATAATGGCAGCCTGCGCCCTGCGCCCGGGCACGCAGCAAATGGCTGCGCCCCGAACCGGTGCCGCCCCACAGGTAGACGGCGCGACCAGGGGCCAGTGCCCGCACGGCCTCCAGCGCAGCCAGGTTTGCGCCGGGCACGAAACCATCCAGCGACGGCATCGTGCCCGGCAGGATATCGAGCAATAATTGCCGCGCCTGGGGCTGTGTTGAAGGCGGGGTCCGGTCGTGCGTCATGCTGGGGGGAACTTCATCGTAAAATCAGGCCAATATCCAAACCTGCAATTCTTGCACATTCGGCGGTTTTTCTCATGACACAAGGCTCTTCCCCCTCCATGACCTATCGCGATGCCGGGGTCGATATCGATGCCGGCGATGCGCTGGTCGATCGCATCAAGCCCCTGGCTGCCCGCACGATGCGCCCCGGCGTGATGGCGGGGATCGGCGGCTTCGGCGCCTTGTTCGAGATCCCGCGCCACCTGCGCGAACCGGTGCTGGTGTCCGGCACCGATGGGGTGGGCACCAAACTGCGCCTGGCCTTCGAATGGCAGCGCCACGACACCGTTGGCATCGACCTGGTCGCCATGAGCGTCAACGACATTCTGGTCCAGGGGGCCGAACCCCTGTATTTCCTGGATTACTTCGCCTGCGGCAAACTGTCCGTGGATACGGCGGCCCGTGTCGTGGGCGGGATTGCGCGCGGTTGCGAATTGGCCGGATGCGCCCTGATCGGCGGCGAAACTGCAGAAATGCCCGGCATGTACCCGGACGGCGAATACGATCTGGCGGGCTTTGCAGTCGGCGTCGTCGAAAAATCCGCGATCATCGACGGCGCCAGCATCCAGGCCGGTGACACGGTGCTGGGGCTGGCTTCCAGTGGCGCGCATTCCAACGGCTATTCTCTGGTGCGCAAGATCCTGCAGCATGCCGGTGCGCGTCCCGACCAGGACCTGGGCGGTCGCCCATTGGCCGACGTGGTCATGGAACCCACCCGCATCTACGTCAAATCCGTGCTGGCCGCCCTGGCGGCCCATGGCGCGGGGATCAAGGGTCTGGCGCACATCACCGGCGGGGGCCTGCTGGAAAACGTGCCGCGCATCCTCAGGCCGGGCCTGTGCGCCCGCCTGCACCGGGATGCCTGGTCATGGCCGGCGCTGTTCCAGTGGCTGCAGACCCAGGGTGGCGTGGCCGATCAGGAAATGACGCGCGTGTTCAATTGCGGTATCGGCATGGTGCTGGTGGTGGATGCGGCCCAGGCCGATGCCATTGCCGCCACCCTGCGTGCCCAGGGCGAAACCGTCCATGTCCTGGGCGAAATCGAACCCCAGGCGGCAGACGGGGCTCAGACGCTCGTGGTCTGATCGGGACTCAGGCGTTCAGCGCTGGTGCCAGCATGGGCTCGCAGGCCGCAGCGACTTGTTCCGCCACCCGATCCGACAGGCAATCAACGGTCTTTCGTCCCGGCAGCGCGCGCAGCCAGGTGATCTGGCGCTTGGCCAACTGGCGGGTGGCCGCAATGGCCTGTTCGATGGCCTGATCCAGGGAAACGCGCCCGTCCAGATGATCCCAGATCTGCCGGTAGCCCACGCAACGGATCGATGGCAGGCCAGGGTGCAGATCGGCGCGGGCATGCAGGGCGCGCACCTCGTCCAGCAGCCCGGCGTCGATCATGGCGTGATAGCGCTGGGCGATGCGGGCATGCAGCACGGCCCGGTCCGATGGTTCCAGACTGATCGTCTCGAAACGCCAGCCAGGCAGCAAGGGCGTCGGCGGTTGTTGCGCCAGCCAGGCGCTCATGGGGCGGCCGCTGCTGCGCCAGACTTCCAGCGCGCGCTGCAGGCGCTGGCTGTCGTTGGGTGCCAGCCTGGCCGCCGTGACGGGATCCACGCGGGCCAGTTCGGCATGCAGGGCGGGCCAGCCGCGTTCCTGGGCCTCTTCATCCAGTTCGCGGCGGATGGCCGGGTCGGCCTCGGGCAACTCGTTCAAGCCCTCGCGCAGGGCCTTGTAGTACAGCATCGTGCCTCCGCACAGCAGGGGAATCCGGCCACGCGCACGGATGTCCCGCGCCAGCGCCGCGGCGTCGCGGGCGAATTCGGCGGCGGAATAGGCCTGTGCCGGGTCGCGGATGTCCAGCAGGTGGTGCGGCACGCATGCGCGTTCCTCGGCCGAAGGTTTGGCGGTGCCGATGTCCATGCCCCGGTAGATGGTGGCTGAATCCATGACGATGATTTCGATCGGCCAGCGCCGTGCCAGCGCCATCGATGCCGCCGACTTGCCCGATGCGGTCGGCCCGGCCAGGCAGAGCAGTACGGGGGCCGGGGGCATGCCGTCTGCTGGATCGTGGGGGAGACGAGTGGGCGGCATCGGATCACTGTCCCCGCATGAACAGCTTGTCCAGGTCGTTCAGGCTCCATTGGAACCAGGTTGGGCGGCCATGGTTGCACTGGTCGGCGCGCTCAGTGCGTTCCATCTGGCGCAACAGGGCATTCATCTCGTCCAGCGTCAAACGCCGGTTGGCGCGCACTGCGCCGTGGCAGGCCATGGTCGACAGCAGTTCGTTGCGCTGCTCGCGCAGCCGGGCCGAATGACCAATGCGCTCGATGTCGGCCAGCACCCCACGCGCCAGGGATTCGATGTCGCCCCGGGCCAGCAGGGCCGGCACGGCGCGCACGGCCAGCGAGGCCGGGCCGGTGGCGCGGATCCGCAGGCCCAGGTCATCCAGCGTGTCCTGGTGCGCTTGCGCGGTGGCGACCTGGATTTCCGTGGCGGTGAATACCACCGGCACCAGTAGTTCCTGCGCGGGCAGGGGCGCCTGGTCCAGGGCCTGTTTCAGGGATTCGTAGACCACGCGCTCGTGCGCGGCGTGCATGTCCACCAGGACCAGGCCGCGCGTGTTCTGGGCCAGGATGTAGATGCCGTGCAATTGGCCCAGCGCCATGCCCAGGGGCAGGTCGATGTCGGCCGTGGTCGCGGCAGCCGGGGCCCCCTGTCCAGGCATCCGGGGGGGATCGCCCGCTGTGGCTCGCGGGGGGGCTGCGTGTCCCAGCTCGGGGTCCGCCGCCGTCGTGCGGGCGTCGGCATCCAGGGGCTGATACAGCTTGCGCCAGTCCTGGGCCGAGATCCGGTCGTTCAGCGCAAAGCGTTGCTGGACCGGGATGCGGGATGGGTAGGGGGTTACCGTGCCGGGCGTTCCGGGCTGCGTTCCGCCAGCTGCATTGCCATTGCCGTCCGTCGGCGTGGGGGGGGCGCTGGCGGGGCTGTCCGCCGCAGCGCCGCCGCGTCCCGCGAGCGCCTCGCCCAGGGTTTGCGCGACGTAGCGGTGCACGGCCCCGCTGTCACGAAAACGGACCTCGTGCTTGGCCGGGTGCACGTTGACATCCACCCCCGCCGGGTCCAGCGTCAGGAACAGCACGAAAGCCGGCTGGCGGTCGCCGTGCAGCACATCGGCATAGGCCTGGCGCACCGCATGGGAGACCGTGCGATCGCGCACATAGCGGCCGTTGACGTACAGGTATTGCCGGTCGGCGCGGCTGCGGGCGAAGGTCGGCCGCGTGATGCAGCCTTCCAGGGCGACCAGCCCTTGTTCGGCCGAGACGGGCAGGCTCTGGGATGTGAATTCTTCGCCCAGCACGTCGCGGATGCGGCCGTGGATGTCGGTGGCCGGCCAGTTGCGCTGCGGCTTGTCGTTGTGGAACACGCGCAAGGCCACGTGCGGATGTGCCAGCGCAATGCGTTCGACGGCATCCAGGCAATGCGCGTATTCCGTCTGTTCGCTGCGCAGGAACTTGCGCCGCGCGGGGATGTGGTCGAACAGCTGGCGCACGTCCACCCGCGTGCCCACAGGCCCAGCGGCGGGGGTGGGGTCCGTTTGTCCGGCGGCGATCTGCCAGGCTTGCGTGTCCCCGGCGGTGCGCGAGGTCAGGGTCAGCTGGGCGACCGAGGCGATCGAGGCCAGGGCCTCGCCGCGGAATCCCAGCGAGGCCACCGATTCCAGTTCCGCCAGGGACGTGATCTTGCTGGTTGCATGGCGCTGCAGGGCCAGCGCCAGCTGGCCGGGCGGGATGCCATGGCCGTCGTCGGCCACCAGGATGCGGCGGATGCCGCCGCCATCCAGGCGGATTTCGATGGCCCGGGCGCCGGCGTCCAGGGCGTTTTCCAGCAGCTCTTTGAGCACGGAGGCGGGGCGTTCAATGACTTCGCCCGCAGCGATCTGGTTGATCAGGATATCGGGCAGGGCGGCAATGGTTCGCATCATGAAAACGATTATAGTGAGAGCTTGTTCCCGTCCCTTTCTTGCGAGGTCTCGCGGCCACATGGCTGAACTTTTCCAACTCATCCTGCACATCGACCAGCATCTGGGGGTCTGGGTGGCGCAATACGGGGCCTGGATCTACCTGATCCTGGCACTCATCATTTTCGGCGAAACAGGGCTGGTGGTGCTGCCATTCCTGCCTGGGGATTCGCTGCTGTTCATTGCCGGGGCCTTTGGCGCTTCCGGCCTGTTGGATCCCGTCCTGCTGGGGGGCATCCTGATCGTGGCCGCCATCCTGGGCAATACCGTCAATTACCAGGTGGGGCGCTTTATCGGCCCCAAGGTCTTTTCGCGCGATTACCGCTTCCTGGATCGCAAGGCCCTGGTCAAGACCCATCTGTTCTATGAAAAGCACGGTGGCAAGACCATCATGCTGTCGCGGTTCCTGCCGCTGTTCCGGACCTTTGCGCCTTTCGTCGCCGGGGTCGCGGGCATGCGCTGGCTGGCGTTCCAGCTCTACAACGCGCTGGGGGCCGTTGCCTGGATCGCTGGGCTGATCACCCTGGGATATTTTTTCGGCAATGTCCCCATCATCAAGGAACACCTCAACACCATTGTGCTGGTCGGTGTGGGGGCGGCGGCCGTGCCTGCGGCGGGCGGCGTGTTGTGGAAACTGCTGCGCAGCCGCAAGGCGGTTCCAGGAGAACGTTCCGGGACTTCCTGATGCCGCTGGCCTCGCGCCACGGACATCGGCGGGATCGGTCAGCCAGCCGCTGGATTCAGCGATGCATCAGGTGCGTCGCGCCAGCGCGGGGTTTGCCGAGAAATAATCCTGGATGCCGCTGAGCACGGCCTGGGCGATGCGCTGCTGGTGCGCCGGGGATCGCAGCAGCAGTTCTTCCTGGGGGTTGCTGATGAAGGCCGTCTCGATCAGGATCGAGGGGATGTCCGGCGCCTTCAGTACGGCAAATCCGGCGCGTTCGATGCGGTTCTTGTGCAGCTTGTTGATCTTGCCGATCTCGTTCAGAACCTGGGTGCCGACCCGGATGGAGTCATTGATCTGGGCGCCGGTGGACAGGTCCAGCAGCACTTTGGCTACCTGGGCGTTGTGCGCCCCCAGGTTCACTCCGCCGATCAGGTCGGCGTCGTTTTCCTTTTTCGCCAGCCAACGGGCGGCGGAACTGGTGGCGCCGTTCTGCGACAGCGCCCAGACCGACGAACCTCGCGCCGATGGCTTGATCCAGGCGTCGGCGTGGATGGAGATGAACAGGTCGGCCTGGACACGGCGGGCCTTTTGCACCCGCACGTTCAGCGGCACGAAATAATCGCGGTCCCGGGTCAGGTAGGCGCGCATATTGGGCTGGGCGTCGATCAGTTTTTTCAGCCGGTGTGCGATCTGCAAGGCGACGTCTTTTTCGCGTGTGCCGCGCTTGCCGATAGCCCCTGGATCTTCACCGCCGTGACCGGGGTCCAAGGCGATCAGAATCGGGCGATTCGGACGGTTTGGGCGGGTGGCGGGCGCTGGTGGGCGTGGCTGGGGCGGCGTCGAGGTGCTTTCGGGCTGCTTGCTGCGGGCGACCGGCGGCAGTTTCTGGCCTTCTACCGAGGGGATGGGGGCTTCGGTGGGGCTGTTCTGCGCGAGGCTTTCCAGGATGCCGGCCAGCGGATCGTTTTCTGCGTCTTTCAGCAGGGCCATCAGGGGGTCCTGGGCGACCTTGGGGTACAGATCCAGTACCAGGCGGTACTTGTATTCACCGATGGGTTTCAGGGTAAAGACCTGCGGAGCGACGTCCTGTTTCAGATCGAATACCAGGCGCACTACGTCGGGGCGGTTCTGACCCGCGCGCACCGCGCTGATGTAGGGATCGTTGGGGCGGATCTTGGATACCAGGTCGTTGATGGCGGGGCTCAGGCGCAGGCCATCGATATCCACCACCAGACGGTGCGGGCCATCGAGCATGAAGTGCTCGGCCTTCAGTTCGGTGTCCATTTCCAGGGTGACGCGCGTGTATTCGTCTGCGGGCCAGGTACGCACCGCCAGAATGGTGGCGGCCTGCGCCAGGCGCGGCACGACGGGCAGCAGCAGGAGCAGCGCGCTGCCGCCTGTGATCATCTTGCGTCGCAGGGGGGCGGCGGGAGCGTTCATCGGCGTGGCGGGTCCAGATGCGTCAGCCATTGTTGTCCTTTTTCACTGCAGGC
>NZ_JAVERO010000162.1:0-4032 GCF_034007085.1 Castellaniella sp.
GTCTTCCAGTTGCGTCAGGCATTTCTGCAGAAAACGCAACAAATGCGTCGAGCGCATGACCGCGACACGCGGCAAGGCGTAGGGGTCATCGCCCAAGCGCGCCAAGCCGCGCGCGGTCGTGGTGGCGCTGTCGTAGCCCGCTTCGCGCACGATATCCGCCAAGGCGGGGGTGAACTTGCCGTAGGGATAGCAGAAGGCCCGTACCGGCACCCCGGCAATCTGCTCCAGCGCATCGCGTGAATCCCGGATTTCGTTCGCGGCAAGTTCGGACGAAATCCGCGGCAGGACGGGATGGTTCAGGGTATGCGAGCCGACCTCGTGACCGGCCGCAACCCAGGCCCGCAAGCCGTCCACATCCATCAACGGCGCGCAGGGCACCCCTTCGTCGGCATCCCAGACGTTGCTGCCGCCCAGTTGGCGAACCACGAAGTAATTGGTGGCTTCGAAGCCGCATTCCTCGAGCACGGGCGCGGCGTTTTCCAGCACATTGGCATAACCATCGTCAAAGGTGATGCCGATGACCTTGCCGTGTTTTTCCCCGCGCAGATAGGGCCCCAGCCGGGCCATCGACAGCCCCCGGTAGCCCAGACGCCGCAGCCACAGCATCTGGCGACGGAAATCCCGTGGGTGCACGGTCAGGCCCCGGTACGGCGTGCCGCGCGGACCGGGTTCGCCGATCTGGTGATACATGAGGATGGGGATCATGGGCGGATTATATCGGCCAGGCCGGCATCACGCGCAGATCTGTTGATAGAACGCCAGAGTCCGTTCTGCGAAGACCGGCATGGAAAACCGTTCCTGCGCCCGGGCGCGCGCCGCAGCGGACATCGCTGGCGGCACCGGATTGGCCAGCCGGGCCCGCAGCCAGGCCTCGACTGCGTCCACGTCGCCGGCCGGGACGATCCAGCCGTCGATGCCATCGCGCACGACCTCTGGCAAACCGCCCACATCCGAAACTAAAGTTGGAAGACCCACAGACAGTGACTCGCAAGCGGCAAAAGAGCAAGCTTCGTGAAAGGACAGAACGAAGCCAATATCAGCAACTGCAAGCACACGTTCAGGGTCATCGACCAAACCAGGGAATACAACCGCAGCACCAGGATCCAGGGCCTCAAAATCACGACGCAGAGCCCCTCGTGGAGGATCACCAGCTACAAGGATACGAACTCGCCTTCGCAAAGCCTCCGGCAGACGGTTCAGTGCTTCAAGCAATACCAGCCAGCCCTTTTCTCGATCCGTCCCCCCCACACTGGCCAGCACCAGACACCCCTCTGGCATATCACCCAATAGCTCACGCCGCGCGCGCCTCACATCAGCGGGCAGCCACGGCCGAAAACGCTCCGTATCCACGCCATGGTGAATGGCGCGCAAGGGCAATCTCCGATAACCCGATTGCCGCAGCATACCCGTGACGAACTCGCTGACCCCGATCGCCCCATCCGTACCCAGGCGCGCCCGCAGCCAATGGCCGAAACCGCGCACTGGCATGGTGTTGTGCTTGGTCCACACGATACGCGGTGGACGACGCAGTCCGATACGAGCCAGCATCGCCTGACGATGGTCGGCCGAACCATTCACATGAATCAGATCGAAGTCGCCTTCACGCAACAAGCGCCGCAACCGGGCAAGTTCGGCCAGCATCGGCACCGGACGCGTGCTGAAGGACGCATCCACGCAACGCACCCCCGGAATCCGGCCCACCTGCTCGAATAGCCGGCTGGTGCCAGGAGTCGCCACGGTCACTTGATGCGCGCCCTGCAAAGACCGCGCCAGATTGACGATATAGGCTGCGTGACCGCCCCCATTGCGCGCATGGAAGTTGGTATACAGAATCCTCATGCCTTCAAGTGTGCCGGGATGCACGCCCCAGCCAGTAAAGTTTGACGTAGCGATAGAAACTGCCGGTGGCCGCCATGCCGGCCAGCACCAGCCCCTGCCAACCATCGAGAAACCCTCGCCGCAGCAGGTAGTGGCGGGCGAAAGTCCAGAACCCGTGGCCGAATGGCCCCAGCACCGTGGTCCGCCGTCCCCGCTCGAAGGCACTGCGTGCGGCCTCGGTGGAATAGCGGTTGATCTTGTCGATGAAGATTTCCAGGCTGGCATAAGGGTAATGCAGAAAATGCCCGGGCAGCGTGCCCGTATACCCTTGGACTTCGACATGCTCATGCACGGCAGCATCGGTGAAACGCCCGCAGGCGCGGCGGAACAGCCGCACCACGTAGTCCGGCCACCAGCCGCTGTGGCGAATCCAGCGGCCACAGAAATTGGACAGCCGGGCGATGCGATAGCCATCGGCGGCCGGCGTTTCGATGGCCTGCTGGATCGCCTGGGCCAGTTCGGGCGTTACCCGTTCGTCGGCATCGATGGACAGCACCCAGTCGCCTGTCGCCAGATCCAGAGCGCGGTTTTTTTGCGGGCCGAAGCCCGGCCAATCCGGCGAGACCTCGACCCGTGCGCCCCGCGCCCGGGCGATCTCGCAGGTCGCGTCCGTACTGCCGGAATCCAGCACGATGATTTCGTCGGCAAACGCCACGGAATCGAGACAATCACCGATATGCGCCGCCTCGTTCTTGGTGATGACAATGACCGACAGCCTCATGCCTCACCCCGCGTAATGCTGGCCGCGCTTCCAGCGTTTCCAGGCATTGAAGACCAGCCCAATCAACGGATGCGCCGCCACGCGGATGCGCCGGCCGACCGAAGCGCCCGAGGTATCCCGCACGGCAAAGCGAAAGATCGAGGCCGGATCCGAACCGGGCCGATTGCGGCCGAAGGCCCGTGTCGTATACAGGTGCCGGAAGCCGGCTTCCTGGGCGATCCGGACATAGTCGGGGTCAAAATATCCTTGTGGCCAGCACAGATGATCGGACACTTCTCCCAGATGGCGCGCCAGACAGGCACGCGACTGTGCCAGTTCGTCGGCCATGCGGGCGTTCTTGTCGCCTTCCTGCTTGTCCCAGCGGGTATGGGTATGGGTATGGCTGTGGAATTCGATCACATCATCGGCCCGCATCCGTTCGATTTCGGACCAGCGCAGGGCAATGCCGGCAACATCCCCGGCCGCGACGCGGCGCATGCATTCGGCGTGATCGGGCGTTTCTGGCAGCGCCGCCCCGCCCTCGCCCGCGCAGGCCCGTGCGGGCCCATCGCCAACCCAGGACGTGACCAGGAAGACCACGGCATGGAAGCCGTATTCGCGCAACAGCGGCCAGGCATGGACATAGTTGTCCAGGTAGCCATCATCGAACGTGATCAACACGGAACGTTCTGGCGCAGGCTGACCGGCCAGGTGCGCGGCAAATTCATCGCAGGTCAACCCACGATACCCATGCGCCCGCAACCAGGCCAACTGATCACGGAAATGTTCCGGCGTGACATTGATGGCCCCACCAGCCGGCGTGACATGGTGGTACATCAGCACAGGAACTGTACGATTGCTGTTCATGGGACCCGTGTCTCCAGCCATTGTCCATAACATTGCTCAGTGCGGCGCACCAAGCCTTCCAATGTGAACCGCTCGCCTTCGCGCACTGCCTTCATCCCGGCCCGACCCATGGCACGACGGCGATCGGGATCATCGATCAGCGCCGCCAGCGCTGCTGTCAACGCAGCCCCGTCGCCCAGGGGTACGAGCAGACCGGTTTCGCCATCCTGCAGCATTTCGGAAACCCCGCCGACATCCGTGCCGATGACCGGCAGGCCAGCGGCAGCCGCCTCGACGAAGACCGTACCAGAGGCTTCCTGTTCGGTCGCCAGAGCAAACAGGTCGAACCCTGCCAGTACATTGGGAATATCGGAACGACGGCCAGTGAACAGAATCTTGTCGCCCAGCCCGAGCGTGCGCACATAGGCCTGCAGGTTTTCCAACGTGGGAGAGCCGTCGCCCACCAGCACCAGGAACACATCCGGGCGGGTGAGCAGACTGGCCATCGCATCGATCAGCGCACGATGGCCTTTTTTTTCGCGCATCACGGACACGCTGCCCACTACGACTGCGTCTTCTGGCAGCCCCAGTTCAGCACGCAGCGTGGA
>NZ_JAVERO010000021.1:0-26371 GCF_034007085.1 Castellaniella sp.
GTCGTGCAGGTTCGCCAGGGCGCACGAGGCCGCCAGTTTCCATTCGAAACGCACGGCCAGGTACACCATGATGCCGACCACCACGAACAGCAGCGCCATCAGGCCGTTGTGCAGCAGTTCCTGACCGACCTGCGGCCCGACGAATTCCACCCGGCGCAGTTGCGCGTCGGGGTGCTGGGCCTGCAGGGCCGACAGCACGGCGCGGCTCTGGGCGGCGGTGTCTTCGTCGGGGCGAACCGGCAGGCGGATCATCACGTCCTGGGATGTGCCGAAGTTCTGCACCTGGAAATCGGTGTAGCCCAGCGCATCAATGGCCGTGCGGATTTCAGCCACCGGGGCGGACTGTTCGTAATGGACTTCCATGACTGTGCCGCCGGTGAATTCGATCGACAGATGGAAACCCCGGGTGGCGATGAAAAAGACGGCGGCCAGAAAGGTCAGCAGGCTGATGATGTTCAGGATCAGCGCATGCCGCATGAACGGGATGGTGCGATGGATGCGGAAAAATTCCATGATGAATCCTGATTAGTCCTGATTGGGTTTCCAGATCTGGCCGATGGAGATCGACTTGAGCTTGCGTTTGCGGCCGTAGTACAGATTGGCCAGGGCGCGCACGCCGACCACGGACGAGAACATCGAGGTCAGGATGCCGATGCAGTGCACCACGGCAAAGCCGCGCACCGGCCCGGTGCCGAAGGCCAGCAGCGCGACGCCCACGATCAGGCTGGTCAGGTTGGAGTCGAAAATGGTCGCCCAGGCACGATCGAAGCCCAGGTGGATGGCCTGCTGGGGCGGCAGCCCGGCGCGCAGTTCTTCGCGGATGCGTTCGTTGATCAGCACGTTGGCGTCAATGGCCATCCCCAGCGTCAGGGCGATGGCGGCGATGCCGGGCAGGGTCAGCGTGGCTTGCAGCATGGACAGCACCGCCAGCAGCAGCAACACGTTGAAGCTGAGTCCCAGTGTGGAGAACAGGCCAAACAGGTGGTAGTACAGGATGATGAAGATCGCGATGGCGGCAAAGCCGTACAGCGTCGAGTCGAAACCCTGTTTGATGTTGGCGGCGCCCAGGCTGGGGCCGATGGTGCGTTCTTCGATGATGTGCATGGGCGCAGCCAGAGAACCTGCGCGCAGCAGCAAGGCCACGTCGGCGGCTTCCTGGGCGGTCATGCTGCCGGAAATCTGCACCTGGCCGCCGGGGATTTCGGAACGGATGACCGGAGCGGTAACGACTTCGCCCTTGCCGTTTTCGAACAGCACGATGGCCATGCGCTTGCCGATGTTGTCGCGCGTGACGTCGCGGAAGATGCGGGCGCCCTTGGAATCCAGCGTCAGGTTGACCGTGGGCTGCTGGGTCTGCTGGTCGCGGCCGGGCTGGGCATCCTGCAGGTTCTCGCCCGTCAGGATCACCTGGCGGCGCAGCAGCAGCGGGCGGCCATCGCGGTCTGCGTAGCGCACCAGGCCGAAAGGCACGCGGCCCGAAGCCAGGGCCGCCGTGGCGGTGGGCGAATCGTCCACCATGTGGATTTCCAGGGTGGCGGTACGGCCCAGAATGTCCTTGGCCTTGGCGACGTCCTGGACGCCGGGCAATTGGACCACGATGCGATCGCTGCCCTGTTGCTGGATCACGGGTTCGGCCACGCCGAGTTCGTTGATCCGGTTGTGCAAGGTCTGGATATTCTGTTTCAGGGCATGGTTCTGAACCTGGGTGATGGCGGCCGGACTGAGCGTGCCGTCCACCAGCCACTGGTCGCCCGACTGGCTGGCCGTGAAGACCATTTCCGGCATGGCACGGCGCAGCGTGTCGACGGCTGCATCGCGATCAGTCTCGGTCGCAAAGGTTGCGCGCACGGATTGCTGGTTGCGCTCCACGTCCTCGACCCTGATCTTGGCGTCGCGCAGCGTGGTGCGGGCCTCGCCGGCCATGGAATCGTAGCGGCTGGTCAGGGCGCCTTGCATGTCCACCTGGAGCAGGAAGTGCACGCCGCCGCGCAGGTCCAGGCCCAGATACATGGGGTGGGCACCCAGGGCCGTCAGCCAGGTCGGAGACGCCGTCATCAGGTTCAGCGCAACCGTGTAATCGGGGTTCTGCGGGTCGGGGTTGAGCGCTTTTTCGAGCTGGTCCTTGGCCTTGAGCTGGGTGTCGGTGGAATCGAAGCGCAGCCGCACCGTGCCGACCGGGCCATTCATTTCGAAGGAACTGGCGGTCGGATTCAGCCCGGCTTGTTCCAGCACCCGTTCGGCCCGGGCCAGGGTGTCCTGATCGATCTTGACGGCCGTCTTGGCTCCTGCGATCTGGACCGCCGGCGATTCACCGTAGAGGTTGGGCAGCGTGTAGAGTACGCCGATCAGGACGGCGGCCAGAACGATGAGGTATTTCCAGAGAGGGTAGCGGTTCATGATCGGTCGAGTGAAGCGGGACTGGAGAGGCGGGGCGCCGGGGGCAGCGCCCACCGGGCGAATCAGAGCGACTTGATCGTTCCCTTGGGCAGCACGGCGGTCACGGCACTGCGTTGCACGATGGTTTCCACGGCCTTGTCGCCCGACTGGGCGATTTCGATGGTCAGATAGTTGTCGCTGACCTTGCTGATCTTGCCCAGCATGCCGCCCGACAGGATGATTTCGTCACCCTTGGCCAGGGCTTCGACCATTTTCTTGTGTTCTTTCTGACGCTTCATTTGCGGCCGGATCATCAGGAAATACAGAATGACGAACATCAGGATGATGGGCAGCATGCTCATCAGCGGGTTCGCTTCTGGGGCGGCTTGGGCCGGGATCAGGGTCAGGGTGTCAACGAGAGACATGGGGGCTCCTGGGGTCGGTGGGTTTTTGTGGCCGGACACGTGCAAGACATGTCTGGCCATGAATGAAATTAACTCTTGATTGTAGCGGGATATCTGCCGGATCGCGTGCCCGTGGCCTATTCGATGCCGCGCGCCCGGTCGCGGTGGAAGGCCTGGCGCCAGGACTCGAAACGGTGCTCTTCGATGGCCGTGCGCATGTCGCTCATCAGTTGCAGGTAGTAGTGCAGGTTGTGCAGGGTATTCAGGCGGGCGCCGGTGATTTCTCCGGCGCGTTGCAGGTGGTGCAGGTAAGCGCGCGAGAAATGCCGGCAGGTATGGCAGCCGCATTCCGGATCCAGCGGTCGGGTGTCATCGCGGTAGCGGGCATTGCGGATCTTGATGTCGCCATGGCGGGTGAACAGCCAGCCATTGCGCGCATTGCGGGTGGGCATGACGCAGTCGAACATGTCCACCCCCCGGCTCACGCCTTCGACCAGATCTTCGGGCGTGCCCACCCCCATCAGATAGCGCGGGGCCTGGGCGGGCATGCGCGGGGCCACGTGGGCCAGCACGCGCATCATGTCTTCCTTGGGTTCGCCCACTGACAGGCCGCCGATGGCGTAGCCTTCGAAGCCGATCTCGGTCAGGCCGGCCAGGGACTCATCGCGCAGATCCTCGTACATGCCGCCCTGGATGATGCCGAACAGGGCGTTTGGATTGCCCTGATCCAGGAAAGCCTGGCGGGATCGGCGCGCCCAGCGCAGCGACATGCGCATCGAGGCGGCGGCTTCTTCGTGGGTGGCGGGGCGGTCACCGATGCGGTAGGGCGTGCATTCGTCCAGCACCATGGCGATGTCCGAATTCAGGCTGCGCTGGATGCGCATCGATTCCTCGGGCGTCAGGAACAGGCGCGCGCCGTCGATGGGCGAAGCGAAGCGCACGCCTTCTTCGGTGATCTTGCGCATGCTGTCCAGGCTGAAGACCTGGAATCCCCCTGAATCCGTCAGGATTGGGCGGTTCCATTGCATGAAGCCGTGCAGGCCGCCGTGGCGGTCCAGGATGTCGGTGCCGGGACGCAGCCACAAGTGAAAGGTGTTGCCCAGCACGATCTGGGCGCCGATGTCCTCCAGTTCGTGTGGCAGCATGGCCTTGACGCTGCCATAGGTGCCTACGGGCATGAAGATCGGGGTCTGGACGACACCGTGGTTCAGCGTCAGGCGGCCGCGCCGGGCGGCGCCATCGGTGTGCAGCAGTTCGAATCGGAGTCCGGTCATGGCGTGTGTTGGTCGATCAGGACTGAGAGGAAATGAGGTTCCGGGGGGCTTCGATGAACATGGCATCACCATAGCTGAAGAATCGATAGCGCGATTGCACGGCGTGGGCATAGGCGCGGCGGATGGGGGCCATGCCCGCCAGGGCGGACACCAGCATCAGCAGTGTCGATTGCGGCAAGTGGAAATTGGTGATCAGGGCATCCACGTGCTCGAAGCGGTAGCCGGGCGTGATGAACAGCCGGGTGTCGCCTTCGCAGGCCCGTTGGCCGTCGCCGTCGCGGGCGGCGGCTTCCAGGGAGCGCACGCTGGTGGTGCCCACGGCCACCACGCGGCCGCTGCGTGCACGGGTTGCGCGGATGTGGTGCAGGGTTTCGGCTGGCACGGCATAGCGTTCCGCGTGCATGACGTGCTCGCTGATGCGTGCGACACGCACCGGCTGGAAGGTGCCCGCGCCGACGTGCAGGGTGACGAATGCGCGTTCCACGCCCAGCGCCTCCAGGCGGTCGAGCATGGCCTGGTCAAAATGCAGGCCGGCGGTCGGCGCGGCCACGGCACCCGGCTTGTCGGCATAGACGGTCTGGTAGCGCGCTTCGTCTTCGCCGTCGGCGCTGTGCGTGATGTAGGGCGGCAGGGGCACGCTGCCGTGCCGTTTCAGCAGTTCCAGCACGGGGGCCGGGAAGTCCAGTTCGAACAGCCCGTCCTGGCGGCCCAGGACTGTGACCTGGAAGGCGTCTTCGGCCAGGATCAGGCGCGTGCCTGGGCGCGGCGATTTGCTGGCGCGCACGTGCGCCAGCGCGCGTTGGGGGTCGGTGATGCGTTCGACCAGGACTTCGACCTGGCCGCCACTGTCCTTGCGCCCGCGCAGCCGGGCCTTGATGACGCGGGTGTCGTTGAAGACCAGCAGGTCGCCAGGGCGCAGCAGGCTGGGCAGATCGGTGAACTGCCGGTCGTGCAGGCCGCCGGCACTATCCAGATGCAACAGGCGGCTGGCGTCGCGCCGTTCGGCGGGGTGCTGGGCGATCAGTTCGGGGGGCAGTTCGTAGTCGAACTGGGCAATATCGAGGGAATCGGTCACGGGAGATCCGGGCGCCGATGAGGCCGCCCGGGGCAGGAAAGGGTCTGGGGGATGGAAATCGGGGGGTATTTTAGTCCGTTACGCTCCGGGGCCGATGCGTGCGCCTCCTGCGCGGGATCGCTGGCCCCCAGAGATTCAGGCGACCAGGCCTGGCAACCAGAGCGGCCGCTTTGGACTTTGGATTATGCTGGCGTTTTTTGATGCTGATTGGGGGGCGCATGCGATTGGCTGGATGGTGTGAACCGCAGGCAAGGTGGAATCGATTCAGGGCGGTTCTGGCGGCCTGCCTGCTCGCGGGGGTGTCTCTGGGGGCTGGTGCGCAGGCCCTGCCGCCAGAACTGCAAAGGGCCTGGCAGGCGACCCGGTTGCCGCTGTCATCGCTGTCGCTGGAAATCCGCGAGGCCGGTGGGCCGGTCATCGCCCGCATCCAGGCCGACCAACCCCGCAATCCGGCTTCGGTGATGAAAACCGTGACGACCTGGGCTGCGCTCTCGGCCCTGGGGCCGGACTACGTCTGGCGTACCCGCCTGCTGTCCGACCCGGGCGCCCGCGTGGACGAGCAGGGCACCCTGCAGGGCCCGCTGTATGTCCAGGCGGGCGGGGATCCCTGGTTTCGCCAGGAAGACCTTTGGAACCTGCTGCGGGAACTGCGCCTGCGCGGGGTGAAGAACCTGTCCGAGGTGGTCGTCGATCGCAGCCGCTTTGGTGATGTGGCCATTGACCCGGGCGATTTCGATGATGCGCCCGACCGCCCCTACAACGCCAGCCCTGACGCGATGATGGTCAATTTTGGCGCCACCCGGCTGGTGTTCCTGCCTGATGCCAGATCGCGCCAGTGGGTGCCGCTGCTCGATCCGCCGACCCGCAATGTGCGCGTCGAGGGCCGGCTCGAATGGCAGGATGGCACGTGCAAGGGCTCGCCGGTGGTGGCGGCCGATGTGCGCCCCGAAGGGCCCAGGTCCATTATTCATGTTGCCGGCAAGGCCGTCGGATCGTGTGGCGAGTTCAGCGTGTATCGCCTGGCTGGCAGCCAGGATGATCATTTCGAAGCGCTGTTCCGCCTGCTTTGGCGTGAATTGGGTGGCACGCTGGCGCGCGGCATCCGCGCCGGCCGCGTGCCCGCACGGGCCACGGCGCTGGCCTGGCACGACTCGCCCTCGTTGGCCGATGTGATTCGCCAGATCAACAAGCACAGCAACAACGTCATGGCCCGCATGACCCTGCTGACCCTGGGCGCGGAGCTGAACGGTCCGGGCGCCACGACCGACAGCGGCGGCCGGGCGGTTCGCCAGATCCTGAAGAACCAGGGGGTGGACACCACGGGCTGGACGCTGGACAACGGTTCGGGCCTGTCGCGCCAGGGCCGCGTCACGGCGCGTGGCCTGGCGCAGATGCTGGACGTGGCCTGGCGTTCGCCTCTGATGCCTGAGTTCGTTTCCTCGCTGGCGATTTCGGGGGTGGACGGCACCGTGCGCCGCCGCTTGCGTTCCGAGGACACGCGCGGTCAGGCCCACCTGAAGACCGGCACGCTGCGTGATTCGCGTGCGCTGGCCGGCTACGTGCGCGGCGCCAGCGGCAAGCGCTACATCCTGGTCAGCCTGGTCAATGACCCGGGCGCGGCCGCCGTGCGGCCATTCGACGATGCGCTCGTCGAATGGCTGGCGGCGCGCTGAACGGGCCGGGGACGCGGGGTTCGTTCCTGGCCGTTTCCCTGGCGCGGCGAGTTACACTGCATGCCACCCTGTCCTGAATGACCGAGCCGCCATGCCCATCCATGAAATCCGCCACCCCCTGATCCGCCACAAACTGGGCCTGATGCGGCGCGCGGACCTCAGCACCAAGAATTTCCGCGAAATGGCCCAGGAAATCGGCGCCCTGCTGACCTACGAGGCCACCAAGGATCTGCCGCTGGAACCCGTGCGCATCACTGGCTGGGCGGGCGAAATCGACGTCGAGAAACTGGCCGGTAAAAAAGTCACCGTGGTGCCGATCCTGCGTGCCGGCATCGGCATGCTCGACGGCGTGCTGACCCTGATTCCGGGCGCCAAGGTCAGTGCGGTCGGCATTGCCCGCAACGAGGAAACCCTGCAGGCCCAGCCGTATCTGGAAAAGCTGGTGGGTCAATTGGATCAGCGCCTGGCCTTGATCGTCGATCCCATGCTCGCCACGGGCGGTTCCATGGTGGCCACCATCGACATGCTCAAGCAGGCTGGCGCCCGCGTCGTGCGCGCGCTGGTGTTGGTGGCTGCGCCCGAGGGCATCGCCGCCGTCGAACGCGCCCACCCCGACGTACACATCTACACCGCGTCCATCGACGATCATCTGAACGAGAACGGCTACATCATTCCCGGCCTGGGCGATGCCGGGGATCGTATCTTTGGGACGCGGCAGAAGACGGATTGACGGCGGGATGGGCCGGTTGTACCGCTGCCGCATTGGTCTTGATTTCAGTCAGATTCCTCAAGTTTTGATACATCGGGTTTCCCCGGATCAGGTAGGATGAAAGTTCATCATTCCTTCTCACAGGAGCTGTCCATGGCCACTCGCAAGCAAATCGCCACGCAATCCGCAGGGGACGCGTTGATCGAGGATCTGAAGTCCAGCCTGGACCAGGCCGAAAAACTGCTGCGCGAGGCCGCCGACGCGACGGGGGAAAAGGCCGCCGATCTGCGCGCCCGGGCGCTGAAAGCGCTGGACCAGGGGCGCGAAGCCCTGTCCGAAACCCAGGCCAGCCTGGTGGAACAAGGGCGTAAGGTCGTACATGACACCGATGAATACGTCCAGTCCAATCCCTGGAAGGCCGTTGGGATCGCCGGGGTGGCCGGCCTGTTGCTGGGCGCGCTGCTGTCTCGCCGCTGATCTGGATGGGACCGATCGGTCGCGCGTTTTCCAGCCTGGCCGCCCAGCTGGCGGCCCTGGCCGGTACGCGCCTGGAATTGTTCAGCCTGGAAGCCCGGGACGCTGGCGAGCGTCTGTTGTGCCGCCTGGCGGCGCTGCTGGCGGCAGCCGTCTTTTTGTTGCTGGCCCTGCTGGTGGCCACACTGGCCCTGGCCCTGGTGTTCTGGCCGACTGAATACCGATTCCTGGCCCTGGGCCTGCTGGCGCTGGTGTACGCCGCGTTGGGCGTGGGCCTGGTCGGCTGGCTGGCCTGGCGCTTGAAACGCGATCCGGATCCGTTTGCCGTGACCGTCGAGGTGCTGCGCGAGGACGAGGCAGGACTCAGGGCCGTCCTTGCGGGCGTCCCTGAACCAGACGCATCGGAACAGTCTGCAGGCCGCGCCGTGGATGCCGGCATCGGGGGGGATTGATGAGCAGCGCACGTCTCGGCGATCGTCCTGGCCGCCCCAAGCAAGAATCCGCAGCGGACCGCCGCCTGCGCATCGAATTGCTGCGCATGCGCGCGGGCTACGAGCGCATGGCCGTGCGGCGCAGCGCGTGTCAGCTGGTGGACGAACTGCGGCCCGAATCCCTGGTGGCCCAGGTACGTGACCGGCTGGGCTCGGCCGGGTTGGGCTGGCTGGGCAGCGGGATTCAGATCCTGCGCCGCTATCCCGTGTTGTTGTCCGTGCTGACCTCGGTGGTCTCCAACCGCCAGCGGCGCGGCATGGCACTGAAGACGGCGCTGATTGCGGGCCTGGTGTGGTTGGGGAGGCGCCGGGGCCGCAACACCGGCGAGTGAGCGGTGGCGCCTGTTTGCCGCCGGGCCACCCTCAGGCCCGTCCTTTGGAAAGGAGCAGCGGGCTGCGCAACGCGGGGGGGCCGTATCTTTATAGCCCCAGATCCCCCCACATTTCGTCCACACGCTGTTTGACTGCGGGCGTCATCTGGATTGGCCGGCCCCATTCGCGCTGGGTTTCACCCGGCCATTTGTTGGTCGCGTCCAGCCCCATCTTGCCGCCCAGCCCGGATACGGGCGATGCGAAATCCAGGTAGTCGATCGGGGTGTGGTCCACCAGCAGCGTATCGCGCACCGGATCCATGCGTGTGGTCATGGCCCAGATGACCTCGGGCCATTGCCGGGGGTCGATGTCCTCGTCCACCACGACGATGAACTTGGTGTACATGAACTGGCGCAGCACGCTCCACAGGCCGAACAGGATGCGCTTGGCGTGGCCTGGGTACTGCTTGCGGATCGACACCACGGCCAGGCGATAGCTGCAGCCTTCGGGCGGCAGGTGGAAATCGACGATTTCCGGGAACTGGCGTTTGAGCAGGGGCACGAAGACTTCGTTCAGGGCCACGCCCAGCACGGCCGGTTCGTCGGGTGGCTTGCCGGTGTAGGTGCTGTGGTAGATGGGATTGCGCCGGTGGGTGATGCGGTCCACCGTGAAGACCGGGAACCAGTCCTGTTCGTTGTAGTAGCCGGTGTGGTCGCCGTAAGGGCCTTCCAGGGCCATCTCGTAGCCGGTGTCCGGCGGCGGGGTGACGCCTTCGGGCACATCGGGGCGCTGCGCGCGCGGATCGGTGGCCGGCAGGATGTGGCCTTCGAGAATGATCTCGGCATGGGCCGGCACCGACAGGCCGCTGCCCAGTGCGGGCGCGAGTTCGGTGCGCGAGCCGCGCAACAGGCCGGCGAACTGGTATTCCGACAGGCTGTCGGGAATCGGGGTGACGGCTGCCAGCGTGGTGGCGGGATCGGCGCCCAGCGCCACCGCAATTGGAAAAGGCTGGCCAGGGTGGGCCAGGGCGTGGTCGCGGAAATCCAGCGCGCCGCCGCGATGCGACAGCCAGCGCATGATGAGCTTGTTGCGGCCGATCAGTTGCTGGCGGTAGATACCCAGATTCTGGCGGCGCGCGCGCGGGCCGCGCGTGATCACCAGGCCCCAGGTCAGCAGCGGGGCCACATCGCCCGGCCAGCAGCTTTGCAGGGGCAGGGCGTTCAGATCCACGTCACCGGCTTCGAGGACGATTTCCTGGCAGGGCGGGGCGCGCATCTGCCGAGGGTTCATGTCCCACAGGGCTGATTTCAGCATGGAGACTTTGGACAGGGCGTCGCGCATGCCCTGGGGGGGCGTAGGCTCGCGCAGCGAAGCCAGCAGTTCGCCGGTGTCCCGCAGGGCGAACACGTCTTCTGCCCCCATGCCCCAGGCGACCCGTTTCGGCGTGCCGAACAGATTGGTCAGGACCGGCGTGCGGCAGGCCTGTCCGGCATGCAGCGGGTGCTCGAACAGCAGGGCAGGGCCGGCAGCCCGCAGGACCCGGTCGCTGATTTCGGTCATTTCCAGGGCGGTGGAAACGGGGTGTGTGATGCGTTTGAGCTGGCCCTGGCGTTCCAGTTGGGTGATGAAGTCCCGTAGGTCGCGGTATTTCACGGCGGTATCGTTGATCGGTTACAGTGGCGTCGTGGCCAAGATTACCATTCCTCCCGCCTGGACAGTTTCCGGAGGCGCCCATGCGGTCTGTTCCTGAGCAGTTGCGGCACGGTGTGCGCGCCGTGCTTCGGCCTGTGGGTGAATTCGTCCACGTCAGCGCCATCTACCTGGGCCTGGCTGTGCTGACCACCCTGGGCCTGAGCCTGGTGCTGCCTTCCATGCGGCAGCAATCCCAGCAGTTGCACGAAGTCGTCCTGGCGATGTTCCAGGCCGATGGGGGGGGCTATGCAGCCGATGACGAAGCTGAAGCGCCGGACTGGTCGTTGCCACAGGCGGCTCCCACGCCCAGCGATGGCGTTGCGTCAGCGGCCAGTCCGGATGACGCCGCTGCCGACGGGGCGGCTGTGGACCAGGCGGATCAGGATGGCGTATCAGGGCGCCTGACCTTTGCCAGCGCCCTGGCCGCCAGCCTGAGAGACCAGCCGATCCCGGGGGTGACCCAGGCCCAGGCGCATGCGCTGCGCAGCTACCTGGCGCGCAAATACCGCATTGCCAGCAGTGTGGCGGGCGCCCTGATCCGGACCACGTTCGAGGTCGGTCGCGAGCGGAAACTGGATCCGCAACTGTTGCTGGCGGTGATCGCCATCGAGTCGCGCTACAACCCCTTTGTCGAGAGTGCGGTCGGCGCGCAAGGGCTGATGCAGGTTATGACGCGGGTCCATCGGGACAAACTGCGACCCAGTGGTGGCGCAGCGGCGGTCTTCGATCCGGTCACCAACATCCGGGTTGGCGCGCAGATCCTGTCGGACTGCATCCGTCGGCGCGGCGGCCTGGAAGGTGGCCTGGCGTGCTATGTCGGCGCGACCGGGCCCAGTGACGGTGGCTATGGCGCCCGGGTGCTGGCCGAACGCCGGCGCATTGCCCTGGCCTCGGGGATCCCGCCCAGGAACTGAGCGCTGGTGGATGCCAGGGGCGGCGGGATCAGCGCTGTCCCAGGAATACGGCCATCCGGGCGACGGCCTCGCGCAGGCGGTCCAGGCTGGTGGCATAGGAAAAGCGGACCGTGCGCTGCGCATGGGCCTGGCCGAAATCCAGACCCGGCACGGCGGCGACTCCGGCCTCGTGCAGCAGGCGGTGGCAGAATTCCGTGCTGTCCATGCCCAGCCCGTGGATGTCGGAAAAAATGTAGAAAGCCCCGTCCGGGGCGGCGGGCACGTGCAGCCCCAGGCGCTCGAAGGCGGGCAGCAGGAAATCGCGCCGTTCCTTGAATGACAGGCGCCGGCGTTCGTAGACCTGCATGACTTCGGGCTCAAAGCAGCTGAGCGCCGCGTGCTGGGCCAGCGCCGGGGCGCAGATCGCCAGGCTGGCCGCCAGGCGTTCCAGGGCCGGCATCATGGATTTGGGCGCGATCAGCCAGCCCAGGCGCCAGCCAGTCATGTGGAAATATTTCGAGAAGCTGTTGATGACCACCAGGCCGTCGTCCAGCGTCAGGCCGCTTTGCGGCGGCGCATCGTAGGTCAGGCCCAGGTAGATCTCGTCCAGGATGACGAAACCGCCGCGCGCACGCACGGCATCGACCAGGGCGCGCAGGGCCTCGCGTGGCATGGATGTGCCGGTGGGGTTGCTGGGCGAGGCGATCAGCACGCCGCGCGTGGCCGGGCCCCAGTGCGCATCGATATCCTCTGGGCGCAGCTGGTAGCGGTGTTCGGCCGTGGTCGGCACCAGGCGTGTGATACCGCCCGCCGCTGTGATGAAATTGCGGTTGGCGGGGTAGGACGGGTCGGGCATCAGGACTTCGTCGCCTGGATCGACCAGGGCCATTGCAGCCAGCAACAGGGCGCCCGAAGCGCCTGATGTGATCAGGACGCAGGCCGGATCCACCGTTGCGCCGAAATGCGTGCCATAGTAGTGCGCGATGGCTTCGCGCAGGGCGGGAATGCCGGCCGGTGCGGTATAGCCGCTCAGGCCGGCGTCGGCTGCGCGGTTCAGGGTTTCGAGCACGCGCGCGGGGGCGGTGAAATCGGGTTCGCCGATTCCCAGGCTGATGATGTCATGGCCCTGGGCCGCGAGCGCCTGGGCCTGTTTCAGGACTTCCACGGCGTAGAATGGCACCGTGCGTTCGGTTCTGTCGGCCAGTCGGACCATCGTGCAACCTTGCAATGCTGTTCGGAAAGAAAGCCCGATTGTAGTCTCCCCGCTCATTGTCCCTGGAACCCTGCCATGCAGTCCCCTTCGCGCCGCGCTTTTCTGGTTGGCCGCCGCCCGGAACGATCTCCCTGGGACGCCTTCCTGGACCACCTGCGCCGCATCGCGCAGGGGACGGTGCATGATTTTTCCACCGAGGCCGGCTGCGCCCGACTGGTACCGGGGCACATGCAGGATGTCTACCATGCCCGGTCTCTGTGCATGGAACATGGCGTCACACTGGCTCTGGATGGCATCCCCTCGGCAGCGCGCCTGGAAGACAGCCCCGTGCTGTGGATCGAACCGGGTGCCGCCATGGCGCGCTGCGAGCGGCTGGGGCCGGGCGATCCGCGCTGGTTCGTGCAGCCCGGTTGTCTGGTCGGTGATTTGGAACAGGCTGGGCTGCCGCAGTTTCGCGATCAGCCGCCGCATTTGACGGTGGCGGCCTGGCTGGCCGACCGGCGTGGCTGCGATTGGGACTGCGGGGATACGGCGGCCAGCGGTCTGGTGCATGCACTGGTGTTGTTGGCCGACGGCACGCAGGCCAATCTGGGGGCGTTCGGGGTGGACAACCGCAAGCCGCTGGATAACGCTCGCATCCAGGGCCTGATCCCTCGGCTGTTCGAACTGGCTTCGGCGTCCGCCGCCCAGGGGTTGCAGGCCGATGGCCTGTGGAATGGGCGCTACCGCCTGGATGCCTTGCATCCGTCCGCTGGCGGCACTGTCAACCTGGCTCATCTGCTGCTGGGCCACGGGGGCGAACTGGGCTGGGTCGAATGGCTGGTGTTCGATGAGCGCATCGGGCAGCCCGTCGAGCGGTCTTACGATCTGCGCTACGGGCGCCGTGCGGATGCCGGTCGGTCGGTGGGGGAAACGGATCTTGCCGTGCGCGCCCTGTTCGATCCCGATGGCCTGTTTCCTGATCAGGGGCAGCAGTTCACCTGATGGCCGCCCGGGCGTGGATGTTGCGTCATCCAGGCGATACGTGCTGTGCCATACCGCGAGTGGGCGCAAGCAGCTAGAATGGTCGGCAGCACACCTCCCCCTTTGTTTTCATTACCCATCAAGGTTGCCTTACCATGGACGAATCCTTGCGCGCCGCAGCGCTCGAATATCATGAGCACGGCCGTCCCGGGAAAATCTCGGTTACCCCCACCAAACAGCTTTCCAATCAGCGGGATCTCGCACTGGCCTATTCCCCCGGGGTCGCCGCCGCCTGCGAAGCAATCGTTGCCGACAGCCACAATGCGTTCCGCTACACGGGTCGCGGCAATCTGGTCGGCGTCATTTCCAATGGCACGGCCGTGCTGGGCCTGGGCAATATCGGTCCGCTGGCCTCCAAGCCCGTCATGGAAGGCAAGGCCGTCCTATTCAAGAAATTCTCCGGTCTGGACGTTTTCGATATCGAGATCAACGAACAGGACCCGGACAAGCTGGTCGACATCATCGCGGGTCTGGAACCCACGTTCGGCGGCATCAACCTGGAAGACATCAAGGCGCCCGAATGTTTCTACGTCGAACAGAAATTGCGCGAGCGCATGAACATTCCTGTCTTTCACGACGACCAGCATGGCACGGCCATTTGCGTGACTGCGGCCTTCATCAACGGGCTGGAAGTGGTGGGCAAGGACATCGACAAGGTCCGGGTCGTGGTCTCGGGCGCCGGCGCGGCCGCCCTGGGCTGCCTGGAATTGATGATGGACATGGGCCTGCCGCAGGAGCACATCTGGGTGTCCGACATCGAAGGCGTGGTCTACGAAGGCCGCACGGTCCTGATGGACGAAAAAAAGGCCCGCTTCGCCCAGAAGACCGATGCCCGCACGCTGGATGACATCATCGGCGGCGCCGATGTGTTCCTGGGCTTGTCGGCCGGCGGGGTGCTCAAGCCCCCTATGGTCGAAAAAATGGCCGAACGCCCGCTGATTCTGGCGCTGGCCAATCCCAACCCCGAAATCCTGCCGGCCGATGCGCTGGCGGTCCGGCCCGATGCCGTGATCGCCACGGGGCGGTCCGATTTTCCCAACCAGGTCAACAACGTGCTGTGCTTCCCGTATATCTTCCGCGGGGCGCTGGACGTGGGGGCGACCACCATCACGCGCGGCATGGAAAAGGCCGCCGTCATGGCCATCTGCAAACTGGCGCGCGAAGAACAGAACGACATCGTGGCGGCCGCCTATGGCCTGTACGACGTGTCCTTCGGGCCCAGCTATTTCATTCCCAAGCCTTTCGATCCGCGCCTGATCGTGCGCATTTCCCCCGCCGTTGCGCAGGCCGCCATGGACGATGGCGTGGCCACCCGGCCATTGGCGGACATCGAAAGCTACGCCGACCAGCTGGAACAGTTCGTCTATCATTCCGGCGCCTTCATGAAGCCGCTGTTCTCGGCGGCGCGCGCCATGATCCGCGAAGGCGGCAAGGCGCGCATCGTCTTTGCCGAAGGCGAGGACGAACGCGTGCTGCGCGCGGTGCAGATCGTGGTGGACGAACGCCTGGCCAAGCCGATCCTGATCGGCCGGCCGGCCGTGCTGGCCGATCGCATCGAAAAATACGGTCTGCGCATCCGCCTGGGGGTCGATGTCGAGGTCACCAACCCCGAGCACGACGAACGCTTCCATCGGTACTGGACGACATACTGGGAACTGATGTGCCGCCGGGGCATCACCAAGGAAATGGCGCGTGTCGAGATGCGCCGCCGCCTGACCTTGATCGGCGCCATGATGGTGCATCTGGGCGATGCCGATGGCATGATCTGCGGCACGGTGGGGACCTACGGCAATCATCTGCGTTTCATCGACGAGGTGCTGGGGCTGCAACCCGGTGCCCGCACTTACGCGGCCATGAATATCCTGCTTCTGGAAGAACGCACCCTGGCGCTGGCGGACACGCACGTCAACGATAATCCCGACGCTGCCCAGATTGCCGAGATCACGCTGATGGCGGCAGCTGAAATGCGCCGTCTCAACATTGAACCCAAGGTCGCACTGCTGTCACGTTCCAATTTCGGCTCTGGCAGCTCATCGTCCGGCGAAAAAATGCGCGCAGCCATGGCCTTGGTGCGGGAACGCGACCCCAGCCTGGAGATCGACGGCGAAATGCACGGCGACTGCGCACTGGACCCGGCGCTGCGCGAACGCATCCTGCCGTCCACGACCTTGCATGGCGAGGCCAATCTGTTGATCTGCCCCAGCGTGGATGCCGGCAATATCGCCTACAACCTGCTCAAGACGGCGGCGGGCGGCAATGTGGCGGTCGGGCCGTTCCTGCTGGGCGCCAATGCTCCGGTGCATATCCTGACTTCCAGTTCCACCGTGCGCCGGATCGTCAACATGACCGCGCTGACCGTGGTCGATGCCAACAAGCCGCGCCACACCTGAACAGGCTCCGGACCGGTGGTCCGACGCCGGCGCGCTGCCCCGGGTGGGCCTGGTCCTGACCGGGGGCGGCGCGCGCGCCGCCTATCAGGTCGGCGTGCTGTCAGGCGTGCTGGAACTGCTGGACCCGGACCGTCGGCCCGGTTTCCGCAATCCCTTCGATATCGTGTGCGGGACCTCGGCCGGGGCCATCAATGCCGCCGCCCTGGCCTGCCGCGCCCATCAGCCGCATCGTGCAGTCGATCACCTGTCCGACCTGTGGCAGGCGCTGCGCACGCGGGACATCTATTACGCAGACGCCGCGCGGCTGATCCGTACCGGCCTGCAATGGCTGGGAATGCTGAGCCTGGGCTGGATCCGGCCACAGCTGTCTCGCTATGCGCCGCATTCCTTGCTGGACAATGAGCCCCTGGCAGGCCTGCTGTGCCGGACCCTCAATTTTGCCCGTCTGGAGACCAATCTGAATCGTGGCCACCTGAGTGCGCTGGCCATCACGGCGACGGCTTACACCACGGGTGAACATCTGACGTTCTATCAGGCCCGGCAAGCCATCCTGCCCTGGTCGCGCACCCTGCGGCGGGCCGTGGCATGTCCCATCGGAGTGGATCACTTGCTGGCCTCCAGCGCCATCCCCTTCGTCTTTCCCGCCCGCGCCATCCTGACCGGAGGACGCACGCTCTGGTGCGGGGATGGTTCCATGCGCCAGCTGGCCCCGATCAGCCCGGCCATTCACTTGGGGGCCGAACGCGTCTTTGTCATCGGTACCAACTACCGGGATGAAACCAGTCCCGATATCCGTGATCTGGACCCGCCTTACCCCAATCTGGCCCAGGTCGCGGGTCATACGCTGTCGAATATTTTTCTCGACGGCGTGTCCATGGACATGGAGCGCATGGAGCGGATCAATGAGCTGCTTGCGCAAATCCCGGCAAATCGTTTAAAAAGCGATTCACTGCGGCCCATCCATACTCTGATGATCGCGCCCAGCCGGTCCCTGGACGAACTGGCGTTGCAACATCTGGATGAGTTGCCGGGTGCCGTGCGCACGCTGTTTCGCGTGCTGGGTGTTTCGCCGCGCAGGATCGAGCCGGGCGGCGGTGCGCTGGCGTCCTATCTGTTGTTCGAGTCCGGCTACACCCGCAGCCTGATCGCGCTGGGCAGGGCAGACAGCCTGAATCAGGCTGAAAAGGTCATTGCTTTTTTCAAGGAGTGGTCCGCATGAGTCCGGCCCAGATCAAAAAAATGCTCACGCAAGGCGTCGTGGATGCCCGGGCAGTGAGTGAACAGGAAGCCCTTGCGGCTGCATCCGAGGCTGGCCTGGCAGCCTTTGTCGTCGATTGCGACCGGGCGCGCAACCGGTCGGCGGTGTTGCGGGCCGTGGTCAAGGCCATTGACTATCCGGAATATTTCGGCAGCAATCTGGATGCCCTGTACGACGGGCTGTGCGACACCCTGACGGACCAGAAAGAAGGCCTGTTCCTGTGGTTCCGGCACCTGCATTCCGGCGACCCTGTACTGGCGGACGAGGCCGGGGCCATCCAGGCCGTGTGCGATGACGTGGTCGAATTCGGCCGGAACAACGAACGCCGTTTTGCCTACGCCATCCAGCATGCCGGGGCGCATCCCGACCCTGAGCCAGGTGTCGAGCCCACACCGTATTCCGGCCGCGAGGAATCGTGATTCCATTCCTGCATCAGGGTAGACAAAACGGCGCCTCGGCGCCGTTTTGCATGTCCTGGGTGGCTACCAGTCCAGCAAGACCGTAGCCGCCGAAGCCAGCGCCAGTCCGGCGGTTTCGGTGCGCAGCACCCGGGGGCCAAAGCGCGTGCCGATCAGGCCCTTGCGCTGCGCCAGGGCCAGTTCATCCGGCGACCAGCCACCTTCGGGGCCGACCATCAGTGTCAGGCGGTCGTGCACATTGTCCAGGGCCATGCGGAAATCCAGGGGCCCTTCGGGGTGGCAGAACAACGCCGGGCCATGTACGGTGTCCAGGCAGTGTGCCAGGGGGGCGGGCGGGTGGACCACCATCAGCCGGTTGCGGCCGCATTGTTCACTGGCGGCCCGGACGATGGCGCGCCAATGGTCCAGGCGTTTTTCCAGGCGCGGGCCCGACAGACGCAGGACGCTGCGTTCGGCGGCGACGGGCCACAGTTCGGATATGCCCAGTTCGACGGCTTTTTCCACGACCCAGTCCATTTTGTCGCCCGAGGCCAGCCCCTGGATCAAGACCAGTTGCCCGCGCAGTTCGCAGTCGATGGCTGCGTGCGCGCCCAGTTCAGCCAGGGTGCGCCGGCCTTCGATGCGCAGCACGGCGGGGTACTGGCCCCCCAGGCCGTCGAACAGGACGATGGGGGTGCCGTCTGCGAGTCGCAGCACACGCTGTGCGTGATGTGCCAGCGCGGCGGGCAGTTCGATGCGTCCGCCTGCGGCCAGCGGAGTCTCGCAGAAAAAGCGGGGAGGCGGCATGGCAATGGGCATTCGTGCGGGTGCCGTGGACTATAAACCGAACCGGGCAGGATGGTAAAATCCCTGGCTTTGTGATTCTGTATGTGGTGAGGCCATGGCTTCGGCCGTGCGGCGCTTGCCCCCAAGACTCTATGAGCGCCCTGCCTGCCCCTGATCCTTCCATGGCCAATGTCATCCGTATCCTGGCCATGGACGCCGTGCAACAAGCCAATTCCGGGCATCCCGGCGCCCCCATGGGCATGGCCGACATTGCTCATGTGCTCTGGACGCGGCATCTGCGCCACAATCCGGCTGATCCAACCTGGATCGATCGGGACCGTTTCGTCTTGTCCAATGGTCACGGCTCGATGCTCATCTATGCCCTGTTGCACCTGACGGGCTACGATCTGCCCATGGATGAACTGCGCCGGTTCCGCCAGCTGCATTCACGTACGCCCGGCCACCCCGAAGTCGGCATCACGCCGGGGGTCGAGACCACCACCGGCCCGCTGGGTCAGGGCCTGGCCAACGCGGTCGGCATGGCGCTGGCTGAATCGCTGCTGGCGGGCGAATTCAACCGGCCGGGCCACGAACTGATCCGTCACGAAACCTATGCTTTTGTCGGCGACGGCTGTCTGATGGAAGGCATTTCCCACGAGGCCTGCTCGCTGGCCGGCACCCTGGGGCTGTCGCGCCTGATCGTGTTCTACGACGACAACGGGATTTCCATCGATGGCGAGGTCCGGGACTGGTTTGCCGACGACACCCCGGCCCGCTTCGAGGCCTATGGCTGGAACGTCCTGCGGGGGGTCGATGGCCATGACATGAACGCCATCGATGCCGCCATCGTCCAAGCGCGCGCGCATGCTGCGGCCGGCAGCGGGCCGACCCTGATCTGCTGCCGGACCGAAATCGGTCGCGGCGCGCCGACCAAGGCCGGCACCGAAAAAGTCCATGGCGCCCCCCTGGGTGCCGAAGAAATCGCCGCTGCGCGCAAGGCCATGGGCTGGAATCATCCGCCCTTTGAAATCCCCGGCGAAGTCTATCGCTATTGGGATGGCCGCACGCGCGGCGCGGACCTGCAAGCCGAATGGCAGTCGCGTTTCGACCGCTACGCCGAAGCCTATCCCGAACTGGCCGCCGAACTGTGCCGTCGCATGGCGGGTGAATTGCCGGCGGATTTTGCCGAACGCGCCCGGGCCCACGTCCTGTCCACCCAGGACAAGGCCGAATCCATTGCATCGCGCAAGGCCTCGCAGCAATCCATCGCCGCCTTTGCGGACATCCTGCCGGAACTCCTGGGCGGATCGGCCGACCTGACCGGATCCAATTTCACTGACTGGAAAGGGGTCGAGCCCGTGCGCCGCGCCCCGGGCGGCCCCAGGTCGGGGCGTCACATCAACTACGGCGTACGCGAATTCGGCATGGCGGCCGTCATGAACGGCATGGCCCTGCATGGCGGCTATCTGCCTTTCGGTGGCACCTTCCTGACTTTCTCGGACTATTCCCGCAATGCCTTGCGGATGGCCGCGCTGATGAAACAGCGCGTGGTGCATGTCTTCACCCATGACTCGATCGGGCTGGGCGAGGACGGCCCCACCCATCAGTCGATCGAACATGCAGGCAGCCTGCGCCTGATCCCCAACCTGCATGTCTGGCGGCCCTGCGACACGACCGAAACGGCCGTGGCCTGGCAGTGCGCCCTGGCGCGCCCTGCCAGCCTGGGCATGGCAGTCCGGGCTGGCGGTCCGTCGGCGCTGCTGTTGTCACGCCAGAACCTGCCTTTCGTGGCCCGCGATGCGGCCACGACCGATGCCATTGCCCGGGGCGGTTACGTCCTGCGCGATATGGTGGGTGCGCGCGCCGTGCTGATTGCCACGGGTTCCGAGGTCGAACTCGCCCTGCAGGCCCAGGATCTTCTGGCCGCGCGCGGCGTGGCCACCCGTGTCGTGTCCATGCCCTGCACACAGGTCTTCGATGCGCAGGACGCCGGTTGGCGCGCCGCAGTGCTGCCGGAATGTCTGCCGCGCGTCGCTGTCGAGGCGGGCGGCACGGCGACCTGGTACAAATACGTGGGCACGACGGGCGCCGTCGTGGGCATTGATACCTACGGCGAATCCGCGCCTGCGGGCGAGCTGTTCAAACATTTCGGACTGACGGCCGACCACGTGGCCGCCGCTGTCGAGCAGATTTTGTAAAGGAGCTCCCTCATGACCATCCGCGTCGCCATCAACGGTTACGGCCGCATCGGCCGCAACATCCTGCGTGCCCATTATGAAGACGGCAAGCAACACGACATCCAGATCGTTGCCATCAATGATCTGGGCGATCCCAAGACCAACGCCCACCTGACCCGCTATGACACTGCGCATGGCCGTTTCCCCGGCACGGTCGAGGTCGATGGTGACTACATGGTCGTCAACGGCGACCGCATCCGTGTGCTGGCCGACCGCGATCCGGCCAAATTGCCCTGGGGCGAACTGGGCGTGGACGTGGTGCTGGAATGCACTGGCTTTTTCACCTCCAAGGAAAAGGCCTCGGCCCACCTGAAGGGCGGCGCGAAAAAGGTCATCATTTCGGCTCCGGGTGGCAAGGACGTGGACGCCACCATCGTCTACGGCGTCAACCACCAGGTCCTGAAAGCTTCTGACACGGTCATCTCCAACGCTTCGTGCACGACCAACTGCCTGGCCCCGCTGGTCCACCCGCTGCATCAGAAACTGGGCATCGTCAACGGCCTGATGACGACGGTGCACGCCTATACCAATGACCAGGTGCTGACCGATGTCTACCATTCCGACCTGCGTCGCGCGCGTTCGGCCACGCACAGCATGATTCCCACCAAGACCGGCGCGGCTGCTGCGGTGGGTCTAGTGCTGCCCGAACTGAACGGCAAGCTGGACGGCTACGCAATCCGCGTGCCGACGATCAACGTGTCCATCGTCGATCTGTCGTTCGTGGCGGCGCGCGAGACCACGGTCGAGGAAGTCAACGGCATCCTCAAGGCCGCCTCCGAAGGCCCGCTCAAGGGCATTCTGGCCTACACCACCGAACCCCTGGTGTCGATCGACTTCAATCATGATCCGGCCTCCAGCACGGTGGACGCTGCGCTGACCAAGGTGTCCGGCTCCCTGGTCAAGGTGTCTTCCTGGTATGACAATGAATGGGGTTTTTCCAACCGCATGCTCGATACCACCGTGGCCCTGATGGCCGCGAAATAAGACCACGGCATCATCATGGCGCAGGGCGGGGCAACCCGCCCTCGTCATGTCCGGGGCGTGCGGCAGTGTCCGCGCCGCCTCGAACCCGACCCCAAGGATTGCTTCCATGACCATACAGACTCTTTCCGGCCTGGCGCGGGCTGGCGCCCTGCAGGGCAAGCGCGTCTTCATTCGTTCCGACCTGAACGTGCCCCTGGATCAGGGCCGTATCACCGAGGACACCCGTATCCGGGCGTCGGTGCCGGCGATCCAGCTGGCGCTGGATGCCGGCGCCGCCGTGATGGTGACTTCTCACCTGGGCCGCCCCAAGGAAGGCGTCGTGGGGCCGGATGACACCCTGCAGCCTGTCGCCCAGCGTCTGGCCGAACTGCTGGGGCGGCCGGTGCGGCTGCTCACGGACTGGGTGGGGGGCGTGGATGTGGCACCTGGCGAGGTCGTGCTGCTGGAAAACTGCCGCTGCAATCCCGGCGAAAAAAAGAACGACCCCGAATTGGCCCGCCGCATGGCCGCGTTGTGCGACGTCTACGTCAATGACGCGTTCGGCACGGCGCACCGCGCCGAGGCCACGACCGAAGGCATCGCCCGCCATGCGCCGGTCGCCTGCGCCGGACCGTTGCTGGAAGCCGAACTGGATGCCCTGGGCCGGGCGTTGCAATCGCCCCGCCGCCCCATGGCGGCCATCGTCGGCGGCTCCAAAGTGTCCACCAAGCTGTCCATCCTCCAGTCCCTGGCCGGCAAGGTTGATCAGTTGATCGTGGGCGGTGGCATTGCCAATACCTTCATGCTGGCCGCAGGCTTGCCCATCGGCAAATCGCTGGCCGAGCCCGATCAGGTCGATCAGGCCCGCGCCGTCATGGATGCCATGAAGGCGCGGGGTGTCGAAGTCCCCATTCCCGTGGACGTGGTGGTGGCAACGGCCTTTGTCGCCGATGCGCCGGCCACCGTCAAGGACGCGGCCGATGTCGGACCCGAGGACCTGATCCTGGACATCGGGCCGCGCACCGCCGCCGCCCTGGCCGATCAGCTGCGCCGCGCCGGCACCATCGTCTGGAACGGCCCGGTCGGGGTGTTTGAATTCGACGCCTTTGCCGGGGGCACCCGGGTCATCGCCCAGGCCATTGCGCAATCCGATGGCTTTTCCATTGCGGGGGGCGGCGATACCCTGGCGGCGATCGCCAAATTCGGCATCGCCGATCAGGTCGGCTACATCTCGACCGGCGGCGGCGCCTTTCTGGAATTCCTGGAAGGCAAGACCCTGCCAGCGGTTGCCGCCTTGCAGGCGCGTGGGGCCTGAATGGTCCAGTCGCCTGGGCTTTGACCTTGTTTGACGCGCCAGGTACTGAAACAGGCACGCCCGGTTGCTATCATTGGGTTTTACCTGAATCAGGGTTTACCTTATGAAAAAGCCCCTTGCCGTCGTCGTCCTGGCCCTGATGCTCGGCGCCTGTGCCCAGGCGCCGAGCGACTCTGCCCCTGGACACACGACCATGACTGCCAATCGCATTGCGCCCGTCCTGGATGGGATCTCACTGTCCGCCTACGATTGGCGCCTGGCCGAAGCCGTGGACCGCCAGGGCAAATCCATCGAGGCCCTGCGCGCGGGGCTGGAATTGCCCCTGAGACTGTCGTTTTCCGACACGTCGTTGAACGTGTCAGGGGGGTGCAATACCCAGTTCGGTGGCTATGCGCTTGAATCAGGCACCTTGCGGATCGAAGGCCTGGCCGCCACGATGAAGGCCTGCGCGCCGAAACTCATGCAGCTGGATGCTGCAATCTCCGCGCGCCTGAAAGGCAGCCTGGCCGCACAGGTCCAGGGTGGCGCGGACGCGCCCCGGTTGCGCCTGGCCACGGCGGGCGGGGACGTGCTGACCTTCGCGGGCGTGCCTACGCCCGAGACGCGTTACGGTGGCCCGGGCGAGATCGTGTTTCTGGAAATCGCGCCCGACCGCGTGGCCTGCAACCATCCTCTCATGCCGGATGGCTGGTGTCTGCGTGTGCGCGAGCGCCGCTATGATGCCGCAGGCGTGCTGCAGCCGCCTGCCACCGACTGGCAACCGCTGTACGAGCCGATCGAAGGTTATGAGCACCGGGATGGTGCGCATGCCATTTTGCGGGCCAAGCGGTTTACGGACCCGCATCCCCCGGCAGATCGTTCGTCCCGGGTCTACATTCTGGATCTGATCGTTCAGCGGTAAGGCGGATTGGGATCCATTCAAAAAATGAATGGTATGGATTTCAATATTTAATTGGCAAATATCACGGCCAGCCGTTAAGGTGGGGCATCCGTTTCCGGATCCCCCATTTCCGGCCGCCGTGCAGGGGGCCGCAACGCATGAACCGTGGAGTTTCCATGTCCAGGACCTACTATGCGCCGCATGGCGGCCACCCCCCGCAGACCGATCTGCTGACCGACCGCGCGATGTTCACCGAAGCCTACGCCGTCATCCCCAAAGGCGTGATCCGGGACATCGTCACCAGCCACCTGCCGTTCTGGGACCATACCCGGCTGTGGGTGCTGGCGCGTCCGCTGACCGGCTTTGCCGAAACCTTTGCCCAGTACATCGTCGAGGTCGGCGCGGGCGGCGGCAGCGAACGGCCTGAACAGGATCCCGAGGCCGAAGGCGTGCTGTTCGTCGTCGACGGCGAGATCGAACTGACCCTGGCGGGCACGAAACACGTCCTGAAGCCGGGCGGCTATGCTTTCATCCCGCCTGCCTCGGACTGGGCATTGCGCAACCGCAGCGGCGCAGCCGTCCGCTTTCACTGGATTCGCAAGCGTTACCAGGCCGTGGACGGCGTGCCGTATCCGGAAGCCTTCGTCACCAATGAGCAGGACATCGAGCCCATCGCCATGCCGGGCACCGAGGGCCGCTGGGCCACGACGCGTTTCGTGGACATGGCCGACATGCGCCACGACATGCACGTCAATATTGTCACTTTCCAGCCCGGCGGGATCATTCCGTTTGCTGAGACCCATGTGATGGAGCATGGCCTGTATGTGCTGGAAGGTCAGGCGGTCTACCGCCTGAATCAGGACTGGGTCGAGGTCCAGGCCGGGGATTTCATGTGGTTGCGCGCTTTCTGTCCACAGGCCTGCTATGCGGGTGGCCCTGGCCCCTTCCGTTACCTGCTGTACAAGGACGTCAACCGACATGCGCCCCTGACGCTGGGCGATCTGGGCCGGCGCTGATCGCGCCCGGTCACGAGCGGTTTGGCTCAAGCGCTTCGTTCGTCAGCATGTCGGCCAGGGCCTGTGCCAGGGCCCGGACGGTGGCATCTGCCATCGGACGGTGGAACAGGCCGATCTCGTAGTCGTTGATGGCCGGCAGGCCTTCGCGGGCGCCGAGGATGACATGGTCCTGCGTCACGGTCCGCAGGGGTAGCAGGCTGATGCCCAGGCCGGCGGCGACGGCGTTCTGGAGACCGTTCAGGCTGGAACAGGTATAGGCGATGCGCCAGCTGCGCCCCATGGCCTCGATGGCGCGGATGATGTCCTCTCGGTACAGCCCGCGGGGTGGGAAAGTCACCAGCGGCACCGGGTCGGCCTGGAAGCAGGGATGGCGGACGCTGTCGATCCAGGCCAGGGTTTCCGGCCTGCTGGCGACTGCGGCACGGCTGTGGTGGCGCTGTTTGGTCAGGATCAGGTCCAGTTCCCCCCGGTCGTAGCTGGCCACCAGCCCGGAACACAGGCCGCTGGTGATTTCCAGTTTGACCTGGGGGTGGCGCCGGCTGAAATCCGCCAGGACCTGGGTCGTGCGGCTGGCGACAAAGTCTTCGGGCACGCCCAGGCGCACGGTCAGGGCAACCGTGGCGCCCGCCATCATGTCCAGGATCTGGTCGTTCAGCATCAACAGTTGCCGGGCATGACCGAGCAGTGCCTGACCGGCATCGGTCAGCTGGATGGTGCGGCCGCTGCGATCCAGCAGGCGATGGCCGACCAAGTCTTCGAGTCGGCGGATTTTCTGGCTGACGGTGGACTGCGTGGAGTGCAGCCGGGCGGCGGCGGCCGTGAAGCCGCCAAAGTCGACCACGGCGACGATCGCCTTGAGCAGGTCCGGGTCAAGCAGCGGTCGTTGGGATCCATGGGGTTTCATGCCTGGATTATCCCGCATTGTGCGTGCGCCGTATCGATCGCTCGCCTGGTCTTCAGCGTCGCAACAGTCGCAGGCCATTGCCCACCACCAGCAGGCTGGCGCCCACGTCGGCGAACACCGCCATCCACAGGGTCCCCAGGCCAGCCACCGTCAGGCCCAGGAAGATCGCCTTGATGCCCAGGGCCATGACAATGTTCTGCACCAGGATCTGGTGGGTTGCCTGCGACAGGCGGATGAACCAGGGGATCTTGCGCAGATCGTCGTCCATCAGGGCGACATCGGCGGTTTCGATGGCGGCATCCGTGCCCATCGCGCCCATGGCGAAGCCCACGTCGGCGCGCGCCAGGGCGGGCGCATCGTTGATGCCGTCGCCCACCATGCCCACGGCAATGCCTGGCGCGGCCAGGCTGCCGACGATCCGCAGCTTGTCCTCGGGCAGCAGATCGCCTTCGGCGCGGTCGATGCCGGCCTGGGCGGCAATGGCCGCGACGGTGTATGGGTTGTCGCCCGACAGCATGGCGGTGCGCACGCCCAGCGCGTGCAGGTCCTGGATCGCGGTGGCGCTGTCGGGCTTGATCGTGTCGGCGACAGCGTAGATTGCCAGGGCGCGATGCG
>NZ_JAVERO010000024.1:0-24020 GCF_034007085.1 Castellaniella sp.
CTGAAGATCCTGGACGATGTGCGCCGCCAACTGGGGGTGCCGGTGCTGACCGATGTGCACGAGACCGGCCAGGCCCGAGAGGTCGCGGCCGTGGTGGACGTGCTGCAGACACCGGCCTTTCTGTGCCGCCAGACGGATTTCATCCAGGCGTGCGCGGCCACGCTCAAGCCCGTCAACATCAAGAAAGGCCAGTTTCTGGCCCCGGAAGACATGCTCCAGGTCGTGGCCAAGGCGCGTGCGGCCGCCATCGAGGCCGGGGGCGATGGCCACAATATCCTGGTGTGCGAACGTGGCGCTTCCTTCGGCTACCATAATCTGGTATCCGACATGCGCGCGCTGGCGATCATGCGCAGCACCGACTGCCCGGTGGTCTTCGATGCCACCCATTCGGTCCAGCTGCCGGGCGGGCAGGGCACGCATTCCGGCGGCCAGCGTGAATTCGTGCCGGTGCTGGCGCGCGCGGCCGTGGCGGCGGGCGTGGCAGGGGTGTTCATGGAAACCCATCCGGACCCCGACCGGGCCTTGTCCGATGGCCCCAACGCGGTGCCGCTGGACCGGATGCGTGGCTTGCTGGAATGCCTGGTCGAACTGGATCGCTGCGTCAAGCAGTCCGGCGTGCTGCGGGACGGCGGCCTGTGAACCCGGCAAATAGTCACTATAAAGACCATTGCGTGTGATCGCCAGGGTCCCGGGGTAGACTGGCCCTGCGGGACTCCCGTTAAAATGGCGGAACCCCCTTTTTTACTTACCCCTCAACAGGCAGGACTGTCAGACCATGAGTGCAATCGTAGACATCATCGGACGCGAAATCCTCGATTCGCGCGGCAACCCTACTGTGGAATGCGACGTGTTGCTGGAATCGGGCGCCATGGGGCGTGCGGCCGTGCCGTCGGGCGCATCCACGGGCGCGCGCGAGGCCATCGAGCTGCGTGATGGCGACAAGTCCCGCTATCTGGGCAAGGGCGTGCTGCGTGCCGTCGAGCACGTCAATACGGAAATCACCGAGGCGCTGATGGGCCTGGATGCCCAGGAACAGACTTTCATCGACCGCACCCTGATTGATCTGGATGGCACCGAGGACAAGAGCCGTCTGGGCGCCAATGCGATCCTGGCCGCCAGCATGGCGGTGGCTCGTGCGGCTGCCGACGATGCCGGGCTGTCGCTGTATCGCTATTTCGGCGGCAGCGGGCCGATGCAGATGCCGGTGCCAATGATGAATGTCATCAACGGCGGCGCACACGCCAACAATACGCTGGATCTGCAGGAATTCATGATCCTGCCGGTGGGGGCGGCCAGTTTCCGCGAGGCCCTGCGCATGGGGGCCGAAGTCTTCCATGCCCTGAAAAAAATCATCGCTGCCGATGGCATGTCCACGGCGGTGGGCGACGAAGGTGGCTTTGCGCCCAACGTGGCCAACCACGAGGCGGCGATCGAACTGATTCTGAAGGCCATTGGCGAGGCCGGCTACGAGGCCGGTTCCCAGGTGGTGCTGGGGCTGGATTGCGCCAGTTCCGAATTCTACCGCGACGGTAAATATCACCTGGCCGGCGAAGGCGGCATTGCCTTGAGTTCCCAGGATTTTGCCAATCTGCTGGCGTCCTGGTGCGACAAATACCCCATCGTCAGCATCGAGGACGGCATGGCCGAGGACGATTGGGACGGCTGGAAGCTGCTGACCGAACAGCTGGGCCGCAAGGTCCAGCTGGTGGGCGATGATCTGTTCGTCACCAACACCCGGATTCTGCAGAAGGGCATCGAACAGGGGGTCGCCAATTCGATCCTCATCAAGATCAATCAGATCGGCACCCTGACGGAAACCTTCGCTGCCATTGAAATGGCCAAGCGCGCGGGCTATACGGCGGTGATCTCGCATCGTTCCGGTGAAACCGAGGACTCCACCATCGCCGACATCGCCGTGGCCACCAATGCCATGCAGATCAAGACCGGCTCGTTGTCGCGTTCCGACCGCATGGCAAAGTACAACCAGTTGCTGCGCATCGAGGAAGAGCTGGCCGAAGTCGCCGCCTATCCCGGCGTGTCGGCTTTCTACAATCTGCGCTGAGTCACGCGCCGCGCCCATGCGCCTGCTGAGCCTCGTCCTGCTGGCCCTGATCCTGGCGACACAATATCCATTGTGGTGGGGCCGGGGCGGCTGGCTCAGCCTGCGCGAACTGCAGGCGCAGGTGCAGGCGGAAACCGACAAAAACCAGGCGCTGACTGCACGCAACAATGCGCTGCAAGCCGAAGTCCAGGATCTCAAGACCGGGATTTCAGCGGTCGAGGAACGTGCCCGGGGCGAACTGAACATGATCCGCGAGGGTGAATACTTCGTTCAGGTGCTGCCCCGGCAGTAAGCCTGGTTCCGGGCCGATCGTTTCAGGGCGTCGGCTCGCAGGCAAGGTCTTGCGTACCGCTGTCGGGTTCCGTGATCGTTTCATCCCGCGCATGTCCCGAGCCGGCAGGATCGGGCGGTGCCGGCGCGTCCGTGGTGCCGGAATTCGGTGGCGGAATTGGTGCAGAGGGGCCGTCGGCAGACGAACCCTTGTCCGGATCAAATCCATCGGGCGGCCTGTGCGGATCGTGCTGCCCTGGGGGGATGGCCGTCCATCCAGTGCCAGTGGCCTTGCCGTGCGTCACCCGCCCGTCTTCCAGGTCCGGCCAGGCTGCTGGATGTGACTGCATGGCGATGGCCGCATGGCGGCGGAATGGCAGATAGCCTGCCGCCATCAGCCTGGCCTGGGTGGGATCCGTGGCCAGCGGGGCCAGGGTGCGCACGATGGCCGTCATGCCGGGCAGCAGGGGGCGGTGGGGCCACCAGAGTTCCAGGACCAGTGTGTTGGCTTCGTAGAGGGTCAGGCCGGATCGAGGACCGCGGCCGTCCGGCCAGCCCTGGGCCAGCCGGCGGGCATGTTGCTGGGCCTGATAGTCATTGCGGATGAGTGGTTGGCCGGGGTAGTGGCGAGGCCCCCGGAGATCCGGGTCGGCATGGTCCAGGAATGTCTCGGGGGTCGGCTGCGCGATGTGGATGTGCCAGGGCGTGCCCAGAGCGGCTTGGCGTTGGCGCAGTGCCCGGGCGCTGGCCCGGGAATCAGGGTAGACCATGCGCAGCCCGTGCTCGAAGGCCCTGGCGATGGTTTGCGGGCGGGCCTGGTGTGTGGCGCCGACGCGGGCGGCTTCCATCAGCGCCAGGCTGAGCGTCTGGCGCAGGCTGGCCCAATACGCGGCCTCGACCCCGCCCAGCCCCAAGGTCAGGACCGGGATGGCGGCCAGCAGAAAGCCTGCCATCCCCGCGCCTCGCTGATTGAGTCGGATAACGGGATAGGCGTGGCGGACTGCTGAATTGCGCAGTGATCTGGGGCGGCATGGACAGGGCATGCAGGCAGTATGCGCCCCTGCCGTCGGGCCGGGTAGTGTGGCAATTGCGCTGTGATCCGGATGTCCCGTCAGTGCACTGTGTCCGAACCTGGTGCCAGCGATGGGTCGATTGCGCAGGCGAATAGAGCGGTGCAGTCCTGGGCGTCGAAATCGTAGGGTTGGCCGCAGAAATTGCAGGTGATGTGTACGCAGCCCTGTTCGTTCAGGATGTCTTCGAGTTCACGATGTCCCAGTGTGCGCAGCATGCTGGCGACGCGTTCGCGGCTGCAGGGGCAGTGCCAGCGCACATCCTGTGCGGGAAAGGACAGCAGGTCGTCTTCCCAGAACAGGCGGCGGATCAGGGTGTCGGAGTCGGTCGCGCGCAGTTCATCGCGGTCCAACGTCCCGGCCAGGGTCGTGCAGTGCGTCCAGGTCGTGTCGGCGTGCCCGAACGGCCTGGGATCATCGGTCGCAGGGGATTCGTTCGGCATGCGCTGCAGCAGCAGTCCGGCGCAGGCATGGGCATCTGCCGCCAGCCAGAGCCGGGTGTCCAGTTGTTCGGAGTGCTTCATGTAGTGTTCCAGGACGGCGGCAATCGTGTCGCCTTCCAGGGGGACGATGCCCTGGTAGGCCGGGGTGCCGGCCTGGCGCCCAGCGGGATCCAGCATGACCATGAAGCGGCCCTGCCCGTCGGCATTGAGCAGATCCTGCAGGGTAGTCGTATCGGCCGGCAGGGCAGCGCCTTCGCGCAGGTGCGCCGTGGCGCGCAGGTCCAGTGCCGAGGTGCATTCGACCATGATGAGGTGTACGGGTCCGTTACCCTGCAGTTGCAGGACGACGGAGCCGTCGAATTTGATGTTGCCTGCCAGCAGGACGCTGGCCGCAGCCAGTTCGCCGAGCAGGCTGACGAGGAGGGGAGGCAGATCCTGGTGGGCCAGTCCCGTCTGCCAGGCCTGGGTCAGGTGCAGGGCCTGGATGCGGGTGCTGCGGTCGGTGGTCAGGTATTTTTTCAGTGTGTCGCTCATGCAGGGATTCCGGAGAGTGCGGCCAGGCGAGTCGAGGTTGCGGGATGAGTGGATTCAGGCGGCGGGGGCGGTATGCCGCAGATCGTGGAGTTCGGTGCCCAGCAGCCGGTCGTGCAGGAACTGGCCCTGGGGATCGATCCAGGTCCAGAGAAAAACCGAAAATGGAGCGCAGACGATCAGCAGATCGAACGAAGCCCAGCCCGTGGCGCGTGACAGTCCGGCGATCGCCAGGGCCGTGAGCAGCGGCAGGGGCCACAGCAGCACATAGCGCAGCAGCATGCGCATCCCCTTCAGGGGCTGGCTGTTGCGGTCCGTGACGCGGATGTTCCAGGTTTTCATGGGCAGGGTCTGGCCGCCGCGGTGCCAACTGGCCAGGAAATACAGGCCGATGGCCAGGAACAGAAAGGCCTGGCGGCCATGGCGCAGCATCAGGCCGCTGCGGCTTTGGGTCAGCGTGTCGAACAGATAGCCTGCCAGGAACACCACGCCAAAGAGCAGCACGCCTTCATACATCATGCAGGCAAAGCGGCGCAGGCGCGGCGGGGCGGTCGGGGTGGCCGGTGCGGGAACGGACATGGCGCGGCAAATGAATTCGAGAACTGCCCATTATCGCTGAAAACGAAACCGGACCGGGCCCAGGGGACGTCAGAAACGCAAAGGCCGCCCGATCGGGCGGCCCTGGCATCCGGCGGGAAGGCTCAGTGGGCAGTACTGACCGGATGGTTTGCACGGCCATGGGTGGACTTGAAGAAGCCGGCGATTTTCTGGAACAGGCGCTTCAGGGCACGATCCAGGGCGTATTCCTGCTGGGATTCGATGGCTTGTTGCAGCAGCTGGCGTTCCAGCGCGTCGGTCAGACGGATGTCGGTGTTCTGCGGGATCTTCATAGCAAGCCTCTTTGCTTGAAAAGAGCGTTTCGCTCGGGGTTAACCCTATTATAGGGAAAACCCTAGGTTCCATGCAAATATGAGGCTGGATCCTGTGCTGACCCGTTGCGCGACAAGCCCCGCCGCTCAGGGCGGGGAAGGATAGCGCGGACGGCGTAGCCGTCCTTGTTCTTGGGTTTCAGTGGGGTGTCTGCTGTTGTTCGATGTACTGGCGCACGATGGAAATCGGCGCACCGCCACAGGATGAGGCGAAGTAGGACGGCGACCACAGGACGCCCTTCCAGTAGCGTTTTTGGATGTCTGGCCGCTCCTTGCGTAGCAGGCGGCTGGACACGCCTTTGAGGCTGTTCACGAGGTTGGAGACGGCCACCTTTGGCGGATATTCCACCAACAGGTGGACATGATCGTCCTCGCCGTCCATCTCGATCAGTTGCGCCTCGAAGTCGGCGCAGGTCTTGGCGAAGATGGTACGTAGCCGGTTGATGGCATCGCCATCGAACACTCTGCGGCGGTATTTCGCCACAAAGACCAAATGGACGTGCATCTTAAAAACACAGTGTCGTCCTTTTCTAATATCATTGTCATCGCCCATAGACCAAGATTATGATTGAGGGATGCAACGACTTCAAGCCTTCAAATACGAACTGCGGCCAGACGGCCAGCAAGAGCGACAAATGCGCCGCTTCGCTGGCTCGTGCCGCTTCGTGTTCAACAAGGCGCTGGCGATGCAGAAGGAACGCTACGAGCGGGGGGAGAAGAAGCTGGGCTATGCGGGCCTGTGCAAGCGGCTCACCGAGTGGCGCAACAGCACAGAAACGGCATGGCTGGCCGATGCGCCCGTCCATCCGTTGCAACAGACGCTCAAGGATTTGGAGCGGGCCTACACCAACTTCTTCGCCAAGCGTGCGGACTTCCCGCGCTTCAAGAAGAAGGGCCAGTCGGATAGCTTCCGCTACCCCGACCCGAAACAGATCAAGCTCGATCAGGCCAACAGCCGCCTGTTCCTGCCCAAGCTGGGATGGCTACGCTACCGCAACAGCCGGGCCGTGCTGGGCACGGTGAAGAACATCACCGTGAGCCAGTCCTGCGGCAAGTGGTTCGTGAGCATCCAGACCGAGCGAGAGGTTGAGCAACCGCTGCCAAAAGGCGGCGCGGTCGGCATCGACATGGGCATTGCCCGATTCGCCACGCTCTCGGACGGCACGTTCTACGCGCCGCTCAACAGCTTCAAGCGGCATGAAACGGCCCTGCGCAAAGCGCAGCAGGCGATGAGCCGCAAAACCAAATTCAGCAACAACTGGAAGCAGGCGAAGGCCCGCGTCCAGCGCATTCACTCCCGCATCGGCAACGCCCGCCGCGACTACTTGCACAAGTGCTCCACCACGATCAGCCAAAACCACGCGATGGTGTGTATCGAGGACTTGCAGGTGCGGAACATGTCCAAGTCGGCGGCAGGCAGCACCGAGCAACCGGGAAAAAACGTTCGGGCCAAGTCGGGCCTGAACAAGTCCATCCTCGATCAAGGTTGGTTCGAGTTCCGCCGCCAACTGGACTACAAGTTGGCGTGGAACGGCGGGTATCTCATTGCCGTGCCGCCGCAGAACACCAGTCGTACCTGCCCATGCTGCGGCCATGTGTCGGCGGATAATCGTCAGACGCAGGCCAAGTTCAAGTGCGTGGCGTGCGGTTTCGAGGAAAACGCCGATCTGGTCGGCGCGATCAATATTCTAAGGGCGGGACACGCCCGGTTCGCCTGTGAAGTGAGCGGTGCGGTAATGCCGCCAGCAGCAGGAACCCACCGAAGCGACTCAGGAATGGCTCAATGCCGCGCCTGAGCGCCGTAGGAATCTCCGGCCTTCAGGTCGGGGAGGATGTCAATGTGGACGGTCCGGATGCGTCTGGCGTATGGGGATTGCCCGGCATCCGGGCGCATCCATGGAGTAGACTAGGTGCTGGATGCCACCCAACGAAGAGGCTGCTTTCATGGACCCCCTGCGCATTGTTTTCCTGGACCGGGATTCCTTGCCCGCGACGGAACATTTCATCGGCCCCAAAGCACCCCACGATCTGGTGCTGTATCCGCGCACCGCGCCCGAACAGGTGATCGAGCGCATCCGGGACGCCGACATCGTGATCGTCAACAAGGTCGTGCTGGCCGCCGATGCGATCGCCCAGGCTGCGCGCCTGCGCATGATCGCGGTCACCGCGACGGGCACCGACAATATCGATCTGGATGCCTGCGACCGGCGCGGCATCATCGTGTCCAACGTGCGCGACTACGCCATTCACGCCGTGCCGGAACATACCTTCGCCCTGATGCTGGCCTTGCAGCGCAACCTGCTGGCCTACCGCCAGTCGGTGCGTGATGGGCGCTGGCGGGCCAGTGGCCAGTTCTGCTATTTTGATTTTCCCGTGCGCGATCTGGCCGGATCGACCCTGGGCATCATCGGCCGGGGCGCCTTGGGCGAAGCCGTGGCCGAACTTGCCCGGGCCTTTGGCATGAAGGTCCAGTTTGCCGCGCGGCGGGATGCCGACGCGCCCACCAGCGACTATACGGATTTCAATCACGTTCTGCGCACCAGCGATGTGATCAGCCTGCATTGCCCGCTCAATGCCCAGACCCGGGGCATGATCGGCCCCCACGAATTTGCCTTGATGGAACGCAAGCCATTGCTCATCAACACCGCACGCGGCGGGTTGGTGGATGAATATGCGCTGGAACACGCCCTGCGGTCAGGCCAGATCAGCGGCGCAGGCTTTGACGTGGCGTCCCAGGAACCGCCCGCGTCGGATCACCCGTTGATGCGCCTGCTGGATCTCCCGAATTTCATCCTGACTCCGCACGTGGCCTGGTCCAGCGATGCGGCGATCCGGGCGTTGGTGCGCCAGGTAGGCGACAACATCGATGCATTTCTGCGAGACGACCCGCGCAACGTCGTTGCAGGCTACCGCACGGCGCGTTGATCTTTCAGAAACTTTTTCCCATGCCTGCCGACCGCCCCGAGCCCGTCCTGTCCCGCCCCCTGCGCATTGCCATCAACGGCTATGGCCGGATTGGCCGCTGTGTGCTACGCGCCCTGATGGAATCGCCGCATCGTCGCCACATGGACGTGGTCGCGATCAACGAACCGGCAGACCTGGAATCCATGGCCTATCTGACCCGCTTTGACTCGACCCACGGGGTCTTTCCCGGCGAGGTCCGGCTGATCGATGGCGGGCTGGAGATCGCTGGCCGGACGATCCCCGTGTTTCATGCCCGGAATCCGGCCGATGGCCCCTGGGACCGGCTGGAATTCGACCTGCTGCTGGAATGCTCGGGCGCCTTTGCCACGCGCGATCGCCTGCAGGCTTTTCTGGACGCCGGCTGCCCGCGCGTGCTGGTCTCGCATCCGGGCAAGAGCGCGGCGGACGTGGATTGCACCATTGTCCATGGCATCAACGACGGCGACTTGCGGGCCGATCAGCGCATCGTGTCGGCAGCCTCGTGCACGACCAACGCCGCCGTCCCGATCCTGGATCTGCTGGAACGCCGTCTGGGCGTGGAAAGCGCCTTTCTGACGACGCTGCATTCGGTGATGAATGACCAGCCCATGATCGACGGCTACCATCATGCCGATCTGCGCCGCACCCGTTCGGCCATGCAGTCGATCGTGCCGGTGGCCACCGGCCTGGCCCAGGGGATCGAACGGATGCTGCCCGGTCTGGCCGGTCGCATCCAGGCCAAGGCCGTGCGGGTGCCCATTCTCAATGTTTCGGCCATCGACCTGGCCGTCAACCTGCGCCAGGATACGTCGACCGCCATCCTGAATGCGCTCTTTTCCGAGGCCGCCCGGGCGCGTCCCGATCTGATTGCCTGCACCAGCCAGCCCCAGGCCTCGGTGGACTTCAATCACGATCCGCATTCAGTCGTCATCGACCTGGGACAGACCCGGGTCAACCAGCACCGCTTTGCCAACCTGATGATCTGGTTCGACAACGAATGGGGTTTCGCCAATCGGATGCTCGACGTGGCACGTGTCTGGGCGGGGCTGTTCCAGGACGCAGCCGTGCAGGCACACGCCCACCTTTCTTCTTCCGGAGCTTGACATCATGGCCGATACGCGGACCGAAACCGATTCCATGGGCGCCATCGAAGTGCCTGCTGCGCACTATTGGGGTGCGCAGACGCAGCGATCCATCCAGAATTTCCCGATCGGGGTGGCCCGGTTCCGCTGGCAGCCCCCTGTGATCCGCGCCCTGGGCATACTGAAAAAAGCTGCCGCCCAGGCCAATGCCGAACTGGGTGAATTGCCTGCCGACATCGGCAACCTGATCGTGCGTGCCGCCGAAGAGGTCATCGATGGCAAGCTCGATGGCGAATTCCCGCTGGTGGTGTTCCAGACCGGGTCGGGCACTCAGTCGAACATGAACGCCAATGAAGTCATTGCCAACCGGGCCATCGAACTGGCCGGCGGCCGGATCGGCTCCAAATCGCCGGTACACCCGAACGATCACGTCAATCGGGGCCAGTCGTCCAACGACACGTTTCCCACTGCCATGCACATCGCGGTGGCCGAAGAACTTTCCCGCCATTTCTTCCCCTCGGTCGGACGCCTGCGTGCCACGCTGGATGCCAAGGCCCAGGCCTTCCGGCACATCGTCAAGACGGGGCGCACTCATCTGCAGGATGCCACGCCGATCACGCTGGGCCAGGAAATCAGCGCCTGGGTGGCGCAGATCGACTTCGGTCTGGATGCCGTGCAATCGGCGCTGCCAGGCATCTACGACCTGGCGATCGGCGGCACGGCCGTGGGCACGGGCCTGAACGCCCACCCGCGCTTCGGGGCACTGGCCGCTGCCCGCATCGCCGATATCACCGGCCTGCCATTTCGCAGTGCCGAGAACAAGTTCTTTGCCCTGTCGGCTCATGATGCGCTGGTCAATCTGTCGGCGGCGCTGCGCACCCTGGCCGGTGCCTTGCTGAAGATCGCCAATGACGTGCGCTGGCTGGCCAGCGGGCCGCGCTGTGGTATCGGCGAACTGCTGATCCCGGAAAACGAACCCGGTTCATCCATCATGCCGGGCAAGGTCAACCCGACGCAATGCGAGGCCATGACCATGGTTTGCGCCCAGGTCTACGGCAACGATGCCACTGTGGCTTTCGCGGGGTCCCAGGGCAATTTCCAGCTGAATGTCTACAAGCCCGTCATGGTGCACAATGTCCTGGAAAGCATCGGCTTGCTGGCCGATGCCTGCCTGTCCTTCGATGCGCATTGCGCGCTTGGCATCGAGCCCAATCAGGCACGCATCGATGAAAACCTGGACAAGAACCTGATGCTGGTGACGGCACTGAACCGGCACATTGGCTATGACAAGGCCGCCGCCATCGCCAAGAAGGCCCACAAAGAACACAGCACCCTGCGCGCGGCGGCGCTGGCACTGGGCTTTCTGACCGATGCGCAGTACGATGAATGGATCGTCCCCCTGGACATGACACATCCCAGCCAAGGATGAGGCGGGACACGGAACAGTCCCTGCGGACTGTTCCGTGCCAGCCGAATCCGAGCCGCGTGCAAGCGGCGAGGTGGAGAGATGCTGCGGCTTGGAGATGTTCCGAACCCGAGCCGCAGGGCCGCAAAGCAGGACACCATGAAATCGCCCGTACAGATCAAGCGCGTTTACGAAGCACCATCGGACACCGACGGCCTGCGCGTGTTCATCGACCGCCTCTGGCCGCGCGGTGTGTCCAAGGACACTTTCCAGTACGATCTGTGGTGCAAGGATCTGGCGCCCAGCCCGGCGCTGCGCACCTGGTTCGGCCACAAGCCCGAACACTGGCAAGGTTTTCGCCGCGATTATGCGGCCGAACTGCGTGATGAACAAGCGCAGGCGCGCATGGGCGAAGTCTTCGCGGCAGCCAGGGGGCGGCGCATCACCCTGGTATTCGGCGCCAAGGATCCGGAACACAACCATGCCTTGATCCTGGCCGAGGCGATGAACGACTACGCCTTGCGCCACGCCATCGCCTGAGCGTGTTTCCGGCGCAGGGGCGCTGGCGCTCGATTCCGTCAACCTTTCCAGGAAGGAACATGCTGCTGGTCTATTTCGGTTCTCAGTCGGCCTGGGTGCTGGCGCTGCTGGGATTGATCCTGTTGCTGGCTGCGGTCATCGCCATTCGGGCGCATCGCGGTCGGATCCGGGGTGGCAACGAAGAACTGCCTGGCATGATCGGCGAGATCACCCAGGCGTCCGATGCCCGGGGCCGCGCCCGCGCCCTGGTGCGTGGTGAAATCTGGCAGGTGCGCGCGGATACGCCGCTGCGACTGGGCCAGACCGTGCGGGTCCGGGCCGAACAGGGCCTGATGCTCGAAGTTGAACCCGTCCCCGAGCGGGACCTTTCCCTGGGAGAACGCTCATGATGTTTCTGGAACTGGATTCAGGCCTTGGCCTGTTGGTACTGGTCTTCCTGATATTCGTGCTGTTCAAGCTGTTCCACATTCTGCGCGAATACGAGCGCGCCGTGATTTTCACGCTGGGCCGGTACACAGGCAGCAAGGGGCCTGGGCTGATCATCGTGATTCCTTTCCTGCAACAGGCAGTCCGTGTGGACATGCGTGTAGTGACGCTGGATATCCCGCCCCAGGACGTGATTTCACGCGACAACGTGTCGGTACAGGTCAATGCCGTGGTGTATTTCCGGGTGGTCGATCCCGGCAAGGCCATCATCCAGGTCGAACGCTATCTGGAAGCCACCAGCCAATTGGCGCAAACGACGCTGCGAGCGGTATTGGGCAAACACGAACTGGACGAGATGCTGGCCGAGCGTGAAAAGCTGAATCAGGACGTCCAGACGATCCTGGACGCCCAGACCGATGGCTGGGGCATCAAGGTCACCAATGTCGAGATCAAGGATATCGGCCTGAACGAGACCATGGTGCGGGCCATGGCGCGCCAGGCCGAGGCCGAACGCGATCGCCGCGCCAAGGTCATCCATGCCGAAGGCGAACGCCAGGCGGCTCAGGCGCTGGCCGATGCGGCCAGCACCCTGGCCCGGGAACCATCCGCCATGCAGCTGCGCTATCTGGAAACTCTGGCCCAGGTGGCAGGGGACAAGTCGTCTACCCTGGTGTTCCCGATTCCTATCGATTTGCTGGCCGGATTCATGGGGCCATCGCGTCCGCCTCGGCCAGCAGCTGACCAATGACGGCACCCGTCCGCAGGTCGTCCAATCGGCCGAAATGATGCAGGCGAACACAGCCCCGGGCATCCAGGATCACCAGCGATGGCGTGCCCTGCAGGCCCCAGGCCTGCATGGTCAGGGGAATCGGATTGCCGGCAGGGGAGGGCAGGTCGATCCCCACGGGAAAGCGGATCCGGTATTCGTGCAAAAAGGCGCGCAGCGCGGTTTCGCCCATGGCGGCATGGTGCTCGAAAACCGTGTGCAGGCCGATCACCTGGACACGCCCGGGCGGAAAGGATTCATGGATCGCCTTGGCCTGGGGCAGGCCATGGGCGACGCAACCCGGACACAGCATCTGGAAAGCATGTACGACCACCACGGATCCGCGCAAGGATTCCAGCGTGGGCGGGCCGTCGTGGACGTTCAGCCAAGTTGCGATTTCCCAGGGGGGAGGCAGTGCACCGTTGATCATGATCAGGCCCTGCGGTGAATAGGCTCGTCATCCATGATAGGACGGACGTACAATCGAAGAAAGATGCTGGCCCAGGAAAACCTACAATCCGTAGTGATAATCCCCTGAGCATGGGCCGGTCGTGTTGTAATGATGCGCCTTCGCTGTTTCCGGACATGCGGATGGCGAGGCAATGTGGGGCGCGCTCGTGCGGCGCCCAGCAGCAATTTTTCCCTGTCTGACGGAGACTCTCACATGAAACTGTCCGCTCTTGCCCTGAGCCTTTCCCTGCTGGCCCTGGGTCAGGTCGCCCATGCCGCGCCGGATTACGCTCAGGTCCAGGACATCCTGACCAAGAACGCCTGTCTGGCCTGCCATTCGGTCGACAAAAAAATCGTCGGCCCCGCCTATGTTGAGGTCGTGGCCAAGCACCAGGGGCAGGCGGATGCCGCCGCAGTCCTGGCCAAGCACATCAAGGAAGGCAGTACCGGCGTGTATGGTCCGATTCCGATGCCGCCCAACGTCGGCATCACGGATGCCGACCTCAAGACAGTGGTCGATTGGCTGGTGGCAGGCGCTCCGCACTGATCGCCCGGCGCGCTTGCGCAGACCCTGCGCGCGGCGTCGGCCGCCGCAGGGTTTTTTGATTTCCGGGCCCGGCGTGTGTGGCTGCTGCCGCCTGGGTTCGATCGAACTGGCCCGCGAACGCGGCCCATTCCCGGGGTTCCAGGCCGATGCCTATCTGGACAGCGGCTTCGCCCGGCGCCTGCCCGCAGACATCCGTGCCGCCATCGCGGAACACGGCATCCGCAACAGCCACCTGACCCGAGCCGCTTGCAAGCGGCGAGCAGTCAGAAACAGCGATAGAATGATTCCCCCGGCCCGAGGAGACCGGGGACCCGACCACTCGAACAAGAAGTGTCATGAATCATCAATACGACGTCCTGATCATCGGCAGCGGCCTGTCCGGCCTGACGGTGGCACTGCACCTGGCCGCCGACAAGAAAGTCGCCGTGCTCTCGAAAAAAGCCCTGCTGGACGGTGCCAGCAACTGGGCCCAGGGCGGTATCGCTGCGGTACTGGATTCCCAGGACAGCCACGACGAACATATCGCCGATACCCTGGTCGCTGGCGCTGGGTTGTGCGATACGGACGCTACACGCCACATCGTCGAACAGGGGCGCTCGGCAATCGACTGGCTGATCGAACTGGGGGTGCCCTTCACGCCCGATCAGGGCGCCGAACTGGGCTTTCACCTGACTCGCGAAGGCGGCCACAGCCAGCGGCGCATCATCCATGCCGCCGACGCCACAGGCCATCTGGTGCAGCTGACCCTGGAACAGCAGGTTCGCGCCCATCGCAACATCACCTTGCTGGAACACCATTCCGGGGTCGAACTCATCACCAGCCGCATCCTGTCCGCCGGACGCGCTGCTGCGGTTGCCCAGCCGGCCCGTTGCCTGGGGGCCTACGTCTATGACGAGCGCGCCGACCGCGTGCACACCATCCTGGCCTCCCAGGTCGTGCTGGCGACTGGCGGGGCCGGCAAGGTCTATCTGCACACCAGCAATCCGGACACATCGACGGGTGATGGCATTGCCATGGCCTGGCGCGCGGGCTGCCGCGTGGCCAACATGGAATTCATGCAATTCCATCCAACCTGCATGTACCATCCGCAGGCCAAGTCTTTCCTGATTTCCGAGGCTGTGCGCGGAGAGGGCGGGGTGTTGCGCCTGCCCGCCACGGCAGGCGCTCAGGCGGGCGAGCGATTCATGCAGTGGCATGACGAACGGCTGGAACTGGCCCCACGGGATGTCGTGGCGCGCGCCATCGATTTCGAAATCAAGAAACGCGGCCTGTCCCATGTGGATCTGGACATCAGCCACCGGCCGGCCGAATTCATCCGCGAGCATTTTCCGACCATTTACGCCCGTTGCCTGGAATTCGGCATCGACATGACCCGAGAACCGATCCCGGTCGTGCCCGCGATGCATTTCACCTGCGGCGGGGTCGTGATCGACATGAATGGCCGCACAGACATCCCGGGCCTCTACGCCGTGGGGGAAACCGCCTACACCGGCCTGCACGGCGCCAATCGCCTGGCCAGCAATTCCCTGCTGGAATGCCTGGTGATTGGCCGCAATGCTGCGCATGACATCGATGCCCAGCCTGATCCGGCGGCTTTGCCAGGGCGAGTCCCGGACTGGGACGACAGCCGGGCGCGTGACAGTTCCGAAGCCGTGCTGGTCACCCATGCCTGGGACGAAGTCCGCCGCCTGATGTCCAACTATGTCGGCATCGTGCGCACGCAAAAACGCCTGGAACGCGCGCGGCAGCGCATCAACCTGCTGGACCAGGAAATCGAATCGTATTACCAGGAACACCGGGTGACCAGCGATCTGCTGGAATGCCGCAACCTGATCCAGGTTGCGGCCCTGGTGGTAGCTGCCGCGCTGTCACGCAAGGAAAGTCGCGGGCTTCATTATTGTCAGGATTTCCCGTGGACGCTGCCGCGCGCCTTGCCCACGGTCATGACCCCAGAAGACGGGTTTCTTTGATCAGATGATTCTCAGAGAATAATCGATGGCCTGGATGTCCTTGGTCAGGCTGCCAATCGAAATCCGGTCCACTCCCGTCTGGGCGATGGCGCGCACGGTATCCAGGCGGATGCCGCCAGAGGCTTCCAGCAGCGCACGACCAGCATTCAGTGCGACGGCCTGAGCCAGATCGTCCAGGTTGAAGTTGTCCAGCAGGACCGATTCGGCCCCGGCTTCCAGTGCCTGCTGCAGTTCGTCCAGCGATTCGACCTCGATCTGGATCGGCGCATTGCCTGCCACGGCACGCGCCGCTTGCAGGGCCGCAGCAATGCCGCCTGCCGCCATGATGTGGTTTTCCTTGATCAGGACCCCGTCGTACAGCGCCAGGCGCTGATTTTGACCGCCGCCGACACGGACGGCGTATTTTTCTGCCAGGCGCAGGCCAGGCAATGTCTTGCGGGTGTCCAGGATGGCGGCACGCGTGCCGGCCGTCAGGTCCACGTAACGGCGGGTGGCTGTGGCGATGCCAGAGAGCAACTGCAGAAAATTCAAGGCGGTGCGCTCGGCGGTCAGCAGGGCACGGGCAGGGCCGTGCAGGCGGCAGACCACGGAACCAGCTTCCATCAGGTCGCCTTCGGCGTAGGCCCAGTCGAGCAGAATGCGCCCATCCACGCGGTGCATGACGGCCTCGAACCAGGGTGCGCCACACAGCACGGCCGGTTCCCGTACGATGACGCGGGCGGCCTCGGTCTGGTCTGCGGGGATCAACAGGCCGGTCAGGTCGCCCGAGCCGACGTCCTCGGCCAGGGCGCGCTCGATGTTGGCGTCGAAGGATGACTGCAGGGCCGCAGGGAAGGGGGCGTGCGGGTTGCGCAGGGTGGAAGGGGGCGTGGGGGACGGGCTCATGCCGGGCCGATTCCGGAAAACAGGGCCTGTTCCTGTGCCAGGTCCGGACCGGGCCGGGTGTTGCGGCGGCGCGCGGCGGCAAAATCCAGCATGCGGTCGATGCAGACCTTGGCCTGGCGGCCCAGCGTTGGATCCAGATGGATTTCGTGGGTGCCGAATTCGAGCGCATCGGCCACGCCCTTGAGCGAATTCATGGCCATCCAGGGGCAATGGGCGCAGCTTTTGCAGGTGGCGGATTCTCCGGCCGTAGGCGCGGCGAGAAAGGTTTTTTCGGGGGCCGCCAGCCGCATCTTGTGCAGCAACCCCTGGTCCGTCGCCACAATGAAGGTGGTGGCCGGCGATTCGGTCACCGCCGCCAGCAGCCGCGAGGTCGAACCCACCACGTCGGCCTGTTCCACGACAGCGGCGGGGGATTCCGGGTGCACCAGTACCAGAGCGTCCGGATGTTCCTTGCGCAGCAGATTCAGTTCGATGCCCTTGAATTCGTCATGTACGGTACAGGATCCCTGCCACAGCACCATGTCCGCGCCAGTTTCGCGCTGGATATAGGCGCCCAGGTGGCGATCCGGCGCCCAGAGAATTTTTTTGCCCTGGCGGTGCAGTTCGGCGACGATTTCCAGGCCGATCGATGACGTCACCATCCAGTCGGCCTGGGCTTTCACGGCCGCGCTGGTATTGGCGTACACCACCACCGTGCGGTCGGGATGCTGTGCCCGGAATGCGGCAAAGGCCACCGGGTCGCAGCCCAGGTCCAGAGAGCAGGTCGCGTCCAGATCGGGCATCAGAATGCGTTTTTCAGGCGACAGGATCTTGGCCGTTTCACCCATGAAACGCACGCCCGAGACGACCAGGGTATCGGCCTTGTGGTCGCGCCCGAAGCGCGCCATTTCCAGGGAATCCGAGACGCAGCCGCCGGTTTCTTCGGCCAGGTCCTGAATGTCGGCGTCTACGTAGTAATGGGCGACCAGTGCGGCGTTGCGGGATTTCAGCAGGCGGCGGATGCGGTCCTTCTGGAATTCGCGTTCCTGGGGGGACAACGGCGGATTGACCCGGGCCCAGGCCTCGGCCACCGTGTGGGTGCCAGCGGCCATGTCCGGGCGGTCGAATTCAACGATTCGGGTACCTGAAGGCATGATGATCGGGATTGCAGCGGATAAACAGAGGGAGTCAATCATCATACGACAAAGCGGCCGGTGCCGCCCGGTGTATAATTCGCGCCACCCGTCATCGGGGAGTAGCCGACTGGCGCCAGGATTCCCATCCATCGCGGATGGTCATGGTGCCCAGTGCCTGCGTCAACACACTTGGCCGTCCGGCCATGGCGCAGGCAGCCCGTCATCCGGGCCTGGCAAGACCGCTGACTGCGTTTCCCGCCGCAAGGGGCCGGCAGGGAAAACGTAGTCGCGTCAGCCCCCGGATCCCTCTTGCATGAATGCCTTTCTCGTTTCCACCGGCGTGGTTGCTCTGGGTGAAATCGGCGACAAGACCCAGTTGCTGGCGATGATGCTGGCCGCCCGCTACCATCGGCCTGCTCTGATCTGCCTGGGCGTGCTGATCGCCACCCTGGCCAATCATGCCCTGGCCGGCCTGGTCGGCCAATTGGCTGCCCAGTTGCTCGACCCCGGCGTGCTGCAATGGGTGCTGGGCATTTCCTTTCTGCTCATGGCCGGTTGGCTGCTGATCCCCGACACATTGGACGAAACCCCCAAGCCGATGCGCGGTCTGGGGGTGCTGGCGGCCACGATCACGCTGTTCTTTCTGGCAGAAATGGGGGACAAGACCCAGGTCGCCACGGTGGCCCTGGCGGCACGCTACGACAGCCTGATCGCGGTCGTGGGCGGCAGCACGCTGGGCATGATGCTGGCCAATGTGCCGGCGGTGTATCTCGGCGCCCGCGCTGCCGGCCGGTTGCCGGCCCGCCTGGTGCATGGCATTGCCGCCGCCCTGTTTGCCATCCTGGGCGGTGCGACGTTGCTGAACGCAGCCGACTGGGCATAGAAAGCCCGTGCGCTGATGCTTGCTCTGGGCCTGTTCGTGCTGACGCTGCTGCTGGTCATCTGGCAGCCGTTCGGCCTGGGCATCGGTTGGAGCGCCAGTCTGGGGGCCGCGCTGGCGCTGCTGGCCGGCGTCATCCGGCCGGCGGACATTCCGGTGGTCTGGGGCATTGTCTGGAATGCCACGGGCACCTTCGTTGCGGTCGTGATCATCAGCCTGCTGCTGGAATCTGCTGGATTCTTCGAATGGGCCGCCCTGCACGTGGCCCGGTGGGGCGGCGGCCGGGGAGGGCGCCTGTTCGTTCTGATGATCCTGCTGGGCGCAGCCATCAGCGCCCTGTTCAACAACGACGGCGCCGCGCTGATCCTGACGCCGATCGTCGTCGCCATGCTGGCGGCGCTGCGGTTTTCTCCCAAGGCCACGCTGGCCTTCGTCATGGCGGCGGGGTTCATTGCCGACACCGCCAGCCTGCCGCTGGTGGTGTCCAATCTGGTGAACATCGTCACGGCGGATTATTTCGACATCGGCTTCGTGCGCTACGCAGCTGTCATGACGCCGGTCGATCTGGCGGCCATCCTGGCCTCTCTGGTGGTTCTGGGGCTGGTGTTTTGGCGCACGATCCCGTCACACTACGACGTGCAGCGCTTGCCGGTGCCCGCCATGGCAGTCCGTGACCGGGCGACATTCCTGGCAGGGTGGGGCGTGCTGTTTTGGTTGCTGCTGGGTTTTTTCGTGCTTGAACCTCTAGGCGTCCCCGTCAGCGCGACTGCCGCAGTTGGCGCCCTGGCGCTGGCTTGCGTGGCCGCCCGGGGCGGGCGCATCCCGGTCCTGCGCCGCGTGCGCGGCGCACCCTGGCAGATCATCATATTCGCCCTGGGCATGTATCTGGTGGTCTACGGCCTGCGTCACGCTGGCTTGACCGTCTACCTGACGCAGATGCTGAACTGGCTGGCCGGGCAGGGAATCTGGATGGCCACCCTGGGCACGGGCCTGCTGAGCGCGGTTCTGTCATCGCTGATGAACAACTTGCCCGTGGTTCTGATCGGCGCGCTGTCGATCGAGGCGTCCCAGGCGCAGGGTGTGATGCGCGAGGCCATGATCTACGCGCACGTGATCGGCTGTGATCTGGGCCCCAAGCTGACGCCCATTGGCAGCCTGGCCACGTTGCTGTGGCTGCACGTGCTGCGCGGCCGGGACATCCGCATCGGATGGGGGCTGTATTGCCGGGTGGGTCTGTCATTGACCTTGCCGGTGCTGGCCGTCGCGCTGATGACGCTGGTGTGGCGGCTTGGCTGAGGCCGGAAGGCGTACCAGCCTGTCCTGTACCTGAACCTCATTAACTTTACATAATATACATTATGCGAATTAAAGATGGGGCTTGTTCTGTGAACGCATGCCGCGCCGATCACGGTAAGATGCCACTGTTTTCCCTGAACGGCCCTGCGCATGAACCCATCCACCCTGATCGGCATCGTTGCCAGCATCCTGATGCTGGCCATCGTCCTGTTCCTGACGGCCGAAGACCCAGGCCTGTTCGTCGATTGGCCGGGTCTGGGCATCGTGCTGATCGGGACGGCGGCGGCGACCTTCATTGCCTATCCTTTGCGCGAAGTCATGCGCATCTTCGGCTTGATCCGCAGCGTCGTGCACCACGAGCGCCTGGATGTCGACAAGGATCTGGAAGACCTGGTCGAAATCGCCCGCATCTGGATGCAAAGCGACATCCACGCCGTCGAACAGGCACTGGAACGGGTCTCCAGCCCCTTTCTGCGCAACGGCGTGCAATTCGTGATCGACAATGTGCCCGAACAGGACATCATGGATCTGCTGCAATGGCGCGTCGCCCGGATGAAAGCCAAGGAACACGCCGAGGCCCAGTTGTTTCGCGTCATGGCCGGGTTTGCACCCGCCTTCGGCATGGTGGGCACGCTGGTCGGACTGGTCAATCTGCTGTTCCTGCTGGGCGATGGCGACATCACGGCCATCGGACGGCAGATGGCCCTGGCACTGATGACGACGTTCTACGGCGTGTTGCTGGCCAACCTGGTGTTCAAGCCGATCGCCGTCAAGCTGGAACGCCGCACTGAACAGCGCCTGATCCTGATGAATACCCTGATGCAGGGCATTGCCATGATGAGCCAGAAGCGCAGTCCGGCTCTGATGCGGGAAACGCTGAAAGCCTTCATTGCGGAAATCCGCGATGAAATCCGCGATCTGGAACCGATTGCCGCCACGCCTGAGGCCAAGGAACCGGAGCCCTCATGAGGCGCGACGGATCTGCCGAACTGAACCCGGCCCAGGCATTTGCCCAGCGCATGCGGGCCATGGAGGCCGAACTGCGCCAGGCCCGGCAGGCGCTGCGGCGCGACCGCAAGCGCGCAGGCGGAGCCGATCGCTGGGGCCTGGGACAGACGGCAACGGAATCGTTGCATGAAGAAGGCTGGTTCATGACCTATCTGGACATGATGACCCTGCTGCTGGTCGCCATGATCGTCATGCTGGCGTTTTCCGGGTCCATCGGCAAGCGGATGGCCGTACCGGCTGCGCCGGCAGACGCCTCGCCGGCTGTTGCGCAGGCGCCGATTCCCGTGCCCGATGACATCGTGCCCTATTCTGCCGAAGATGCCGCGCTGGCGTTCAATGATCCGCCTCCGGACGAGCCCGAGCGTTCGCCATTGTTCGGGACGTTTCCGGATTTCGAGCCCCAGCCGGCGCCTGCGGGGATGACTGCACCGGATGGGGACGGGGCCCCTGCGATGCTGGCGCAGATTCCGCCGCCCGATGACATCGCGCCCTATTCCGCCGAAGACGCCGCGCTGGCGTTCAATGCCCCACCCGCCTCCGGACAGGCGGACCAGGATCAGGCTGCAGGAAATTCCCAGGCTGCGGGCACAGCCGTGGATGCGCCGTCCGAAGGCGCCGCGCTGGCGGCGTCCCTGCCGTTGGGCGAACTGGGCCACGATGTCGAGGTGATCGTCAACCAGCGTTCCATCAGTTTTCGCATCAACAGCGAGATCCTGTTCGACACGGGCCAGGCGGACCTCAGCCGCGAGGGCCTGGCCGTGTTGCAACGCATGGCCAAGGTGTTGTCGGACGCCGGCTACGACATTACGGTCGAAGGCCATACGGATGCCGTGCCGGTGCGCAGCAATGCCCGCTATCCATCCAACTGGGAACTGTCCAGCGCCCGGGCCGGCAGCGTGGTGCGCTACCTGCAGGCCAACGGCATCGACAAGGGCCGCCTGAAGGCAGTGGGCTATGCAGACGCCCGCCCCATTGCCGATAACCGTTCTGTGGATGGCCGCGCGCGCAACCGCCGGGTCGAACTGGTGGTCGAAAAACCGCCTGCGGCCCCGGACACGCACGTGGGCCCAGGCGCCCCCTGAATCGACGGCCAGGCCTCGCGCAGCGGGGTTCTTCAGTCGCGCGATAACGGCTTGCCGTCGAAGTCGAGCGTGACCAGCTGGCCATCCATCGGGCCCATGCCGGGCGCATTCAGGGGCATGCCGGGGGCGGCTGCGCCGCGCGTGGCTTTCGAGGCCAGCAGCTTGCGCACCGCCGCAGCGGGTACATGGCCTTCGATGATCTGACCGCTGGATTCCAGCCGTGCCGTGTGGCAGGACGCCAGTTCCATGGGTACGCCCAGGCGAGTCTTGACCGCCATCATGTCGGCCACGGGGACCTCGTGCACAGCGAAGCCTTCGGCACGCATGTGCTCGGCCCAGCCGTGGCAACAGCCGCAATTTGGATCCTGGTAGACGGTGATGGCCTCGCCCGCCTGGGCAGCGGCGGACAGGGAAATCCCCAGGGCGGCGGCCAGCAGGCCGCAGGTGAAAAATCGTTTCATGCGTCTCTCTCAAAATAGGAGCTCGGCTTGCAAAACAGCGCGGGCGGTGATGGCTTGGAGCGTGCAAAGGCGGTTTGGTTCAATGGCGGCGGGCTATGCCCTGGCTCAGATCTGCTCGAAACGCTCGTAATAGCGTTCCGTCCGGGTTTCCGTATGCGTCACCTGGGTGACTCGGGCGGCGGGTGGCCCCTGGAGCAGCCAGGACAGCATGCGATCGACGGCGGCATGGTCCCCCTGGATCAGGGCCTCGACCCGTCCATCGGGCAGATTGCGCACCCAGCCCCCCAGTTTGAGTTGATGCGCCTGGCGGACCGTCGCCGCACGAAAGCCGACGCCTTGCACGCGGCCCTCGACGAGGGCGGTCAGGGTTTCAAGGTCATGGTGTTCAGGCAGGGATTTCATACGCATGCTGGCTGGAATGCAATCGGGGAGCAGACCAGGGCTCAAAGGGGATCCTGGAAATTATTTGACCATATCCGCCGCTCGATCGCATGGGCAGCAGACTGCGGCGGATGGAGACACGCTTTTTCCATCGGGTCATAAAGACATAGCCTATTGGTCGTTCTCCCCTGGGTGGGCAAGCCCCTAGAATGAACCGCATTGTGCCATGGGGCGCCCCGCCCCAGGCTCCATTCGATCCATTCGAGGCCCTCATGAGCAACGCAACCATCCGCAAGCATCCTGTGGTGATCATCGGCGCAGGCACCGGTGGGACCACCGTCGCGGCCCAGCTTCGGCGCCAGGCGCCTGACCTGGATATCGCCATCATCGACCCGTCCAGCCATCACGATTACCAACCCGCCTGGACTCTGGTGGGTGGTGGCGCCTACCGGGCCGAGGACACGCGCCGTCCCCTGCACGACTGCCTGCCCGCAGGGGTGCGTCACATCGCGCAGCGCGTGACCGCCCTGCTGCCCGACGAGCATCAGGTGGCACTCGATGACGGCAGCCGCGTGGCCTATGATTACCTGGTGGTGGCCTCTGGCATCCAGATCGACTGGAACGCCATCGACGGTCTGGCCGATGCGCTGGGCAAACAAGGGGTGACCAGCAATTATCGTTATGACCTGGCCCCTTACACCTGGAAACTGGTCAGCCAGTTCCAGGGCGGCACGGCGATCTTCACGCAGCCGGCCGGCGCAGTGAAATGCCCAGGTGCACCGCAAAAGGCCCTGTACCTGGCCGCCGACCATTTCCGTCGCCGCGGGGTCAAGGCCGACAGTCTGCAGTTCCGCACGGCCGGCGCTGCGGTCTTCGGGGTGCCTTTCTACGCCCAGGCGCTGGACAAGGTGATGGCATCCTATGGGGCCCAGCCGCATTTCGGCCAGAATCTGGTCCAGGTGCGCGGCGAGGAAAAAATCGCCGTCTTTGAATCCGTGGTGGACGGTGAAAAGGTGCGCGAAGAACTGCACTATGACCTGCTGCACGTCGTGCCACCGCAAAGCGCTCCTGATTTCATTCGCCACAGTCCGCTGGCCGATGCTGGCGGCTGGCTGGAAGTGGACCGGCACACGCTGCGCCACACACGCTATCCCAACGTGTTCGGCCTGGGGGACTGCACCTCGACGCCCAACAGCAAGACGGCCGCAGCAATCAAAAGTCAGGCCCCGGTGTTGACGCTCAATCTGCTGAGTGCCTTGCGGGGTGCGGGCAATATTGAAAGCTACGACGGCTATGCCGCCTGCCCGCTGACGACTTCACGCGGCAAAGTCATGCTGGCCGAATTCACCTACGGCGGCACGATCACGCCCAGCTTTCCCTTTGATCCGCGCGTTCCGCGACGCTTCTATTGGTGGCTCAAGCGCAGTTTCATGCCCTGGTTCTATTGGAATATCCTGCTGAAAGGTCGCGGCCTGCCT
>NZ_JAVERO010000165.1:0-3914 GCF_034007085.1 Castellaniella sp.
TGGCGATTTCGATCGGCTCATAGCAGCTGTCCGGCGCGAGAAAATAGCCACCGATCGAATCGCCTCGGCCCAGGGCCTCGGTCAGGTTCACGAAGCCTGCGTCCATGTCGCCCAGGGCGACATAGGCGCCGACCTGGGGTACTCCGTCGCTTTCGGTGCGCTTGGCCTGTGTGGCGGCATCCAGATTGGTGCGCTGCAGGCATTGCGCTGCCGCCCGGCCATAGATGGTGCGCTGGGGGTGCGGCATGGCATAGCGCTGCACCGGGTCGCCCGCCAGGTCCTGGATGGCATCGAGCTTCAGGCCTTGGCGATAGATGATCGCTAGGCGGCCGGCGCCCAGGCGCTCGTAGCGGGTCGCCAGGCCTTCGGGTTCGAGCAGGGCGCGGTCGCCGATCACCAGTGCGACGTCGCTGTTCTGTCGGGCCTGGGTCACGATGCTGCGGATGTGGCCGAAACTGGCTTCCACCTTGAGACCGGCAGACGCCGGCAGTTGTTGGATCAGTTCCATCAGGGGTTTGCGATAGCCGCCTGCCGATGCGATCAGCAGGGTATCGGCAAAAGCCGTGGTGGCCTGGGCGGCGGACAGGATGAGGCACAGGCCCAGCAGTCTGGTTTTCATGGCAGTATCAATCGGTAGATGGGTGAATGCCCGTGGCGGCTGGCGGGCGCTATGGGCATTCGGAATATACCAGACTATATATTGAATGCAGGATTGCCTGGCGCGCTACCGGGTTGCGGCGGCGCGGGCAGCGGCATCCTGGGCGATTCAGTCCTCAGGGCTGGGGGTCTGGGTCGGCAGCCACGGCGATACTGAGCGCATCGGGATGCAACAGGTCTCGCATCGCCGCATTGACCTGTCCGGCCTGCAGGCTGCGCAATTGGTCGATGATGTGCTGCTGCCAGGCGAAACTGCGATGCGTGTCCAGGTAATCGATCCAGCGGCCCGTCAGGTAGGCGTCGTTGGAGCGCCCCAGTTCCAGGTAGTTCAGCAGGGACTGCACCCCTTGATCGACCTCGGCCTGGGTGAATCCGGTCTTGAGCACATCGTCCAGGACCGTGCGCACCGCAGTGCGCAAGTTGTCGACGTTGCGGGCGGCCGTGCTGGCAAACAGCGACCAGGTGCCGGATTCTTCGAAGGATGAGGCGCTGAGGGTGCTGCCCACACCGTAGGACAGGCCGCCTCGCACCCGGATGCCTTGCCACAGCCGGGAATCCTCGGAACCACCGATCAAATAGTTGGCCAGCATCAGGGCGGGCCAGCGTGGGTCGGTGTCTCGCAGTTGCAGGGGCAGGACGGCCCGGTATTCGGCGTTGGCCTTGCCGGGAGCAGGGATGTGCAAGGTTTCTGGCTGCATCGCGTACCAGGGATTCGGCAGGCGTTCGTAGGCGGGCGCAGCCTGCCAGCCGGCCAGGCCGGTGCGCAGGCTCTCTTCGATCTGGTCGGGATTGAAGTCGCCGACCACGGCCATGGACAGGTGGCCTGTGCCGTAGAACCGTTCGTGGAATTGCCGCAGCCGGTCGCGGCTCAGCCCTTCGACCTGCGCCAGGGTTTCGGTGGCCGTGGGGGTATAGCGGATGTCGTCCGGATCCCATGGCTGGTCGTGGCGCCGCAGGGCGGTGCGCGCCAGGTAGGCCGGACTTGCGGCTTCATTTTCCATGCGGGTGCGCAGGCTGCGCTTGAGCCGCTCCAGTTCGTCCTCGGGGAACGTGGGGGCACGCAGCAGGTGAAAGACCAGGTCCAGTACTTCGGGCAGCCGGTCGCGGTCGCTGCGCAAGGACACGTCCAGGACGTTGCCGTCGCTACTGAACGAGAGTTCTGCATCCAGCGCGTTCAGACGGTCTTCGATCTGCTGGCGGTTCATGCCGGCGGCACCGCGCAGCAGCATGGCGCTGGTGGCAAAGGGGGTCAGGCCCAGGCCACGCAAGGCCTTGGCGTCGCCGAAACCCATGCGCAGCACAGCGTAGACCTGCCCGCCCGCCGTTTCCTTGGGCAGCAGGGCCAGGGCGATCGGTCCGTTGGGCAGGGTCAGGATGCTGCGTCGGGTAGCGGCATCGATGGCCAGGGGACGGGTGTCGAAGGCGGCCACGGCCGGGCGTCCGGTATCCGTAGCGAGTTGTTTGATCCAGGGTGTCAGATCGGCCGGCGCGGGCGCGGGCGCATCCTTGGGATCGGGTGTGGGCAGGTACAGTCCGCTGGTCCGGTTGCTGGGCAGCAGCCAGGCGCGCAATTGCGCCTGGACCGCATCCAGCGTGAGCGCCTGGACCCGCAGGCGTTCGATGAAAAACAGGCGCCAGTCGCCCCGGGCAACGGCATCGGACAGGGCCTGGGCCAGTGCGGTGGACTGGTTGTAGGTCTGCTTCCAGTCGTTCAGCCAGGCGGTGCGGATGCGCTCCAGTGCAGCCTGGTCCAACTGGCCGATGCCATCGGTTTCCAGCCCGCGTTCCAGGGCGGACAGCGCGGCCTGCGGGTCTGAGCCGGGCTGGATCTGTGCGCCGAATACCGCATAGCCGGGATGTTTCATGGCGCGGGCAAAGCCGAATACATTGCTGGCCAGTCCCTGGGCCACCAGGGATTGGTAGAGCGGACCGGCCGGGCTGTCGGCCAGCATTGCAGTGCCGATGGACAGGGCCGTGTAGGCGTCGCTGGCGGCTTCCGGCAGGTGGTATTGCGCCAGGGCAATGGGGCTGCCACCGATGCGGCGCAAAGTGACGCTGCGCGCACCCTGCTGGACGGGCTCAACGGTGTATTCGGGCGGCAGCGTGCGGCTGGGGCGGGGGATGGCGCCGAATTCCTGGGCGATCCATTGCAGTGTCTGTTGCGCATCGAAGCGACCGGAGACGATCAGCGTGGCGTTGTCTGGCTGGTAATAGCGGTGGTAGAACGCGCGCAACGAATCGATGCCGACGTGCTCGACATCGGAACGCGCGCCGATGACGCTGCGGCCATAGGGGTGCCAGACATAGGCGGCCGATGTCACTTGCTGCATCAGCATCCCGAACGGGCTGTTCTCGCCGCGTTCCATTTCATTGCGCACCACCGGCATTTCGGCATCCAGGTCGGCGCGGGTGATGCGCACATTCAGCATGGCATCGGCCTGCCAGGCCAGGTACCAGCGCAACGTGTCGGGGTCGCTGGCGAAGGTGGCGTAATAGTTGGTCAGGTCGACGGTGGTCGAACCGTTGGCCGCCAGTCCTCGGCGCGCGAATTCCGCCAGCGCGTCCGGGTATTTGGGGCTGCCACGAAACAGCAAGTGTTCCAGCAGGTGCGCCATGCCGGTTTCGCCCGGCCCCTCGTTGCGCGAGCCGACCCGGTAGCTCATGTTGACCGTGGTCTGGGCGCGGGAATCATCCGGGGCCAGCAACACTTGCAGGCCATTGTCCAGGCGGTATTCGGTGACGCCTTCAATCATCACGACCCGGTGGATGCCGGCGGGGAGAGCATGCGCAGCGGTTGCCGGTGCGGCATGCGCAGAGGCGGCGGCTGCCGGGCGGGTAAGTGGCGCCGCCAGCATGCAGAGCACCAGAAGCAGGATGAGTGGATGTGTGAGCCGGGTCATGTTTCAGGGTGATTCAGGTTACGGATAAAGGACAGGGGCCATGGAGGCATCGAGTCACTGCATGGCGGCCTGCCGGAAAAAGCGCCACAGGCGCGGGTCGCCGGAATACGCCACATTGAAACGCATCCAGCCGTTCTCTTGCCCGTCCGGGTCGAAATAACTGCCGGGGGCAAGCCAGATACCGGCCTTCAGCGCCTGCGCGGCCAGCCGGATCATGTTTTTGCCCGTGGGGCAGGGCGCCGGTGGCCTGCCCCACAGGAACAGCCCGGCACCAGGTTCTTCCCAGACCTCGAAACCGTGCCCGTGCATGGCGGCGGTGACCTGATCATGCGCCCGTCGCAGGCGTTCGCGGATACT
>NZ_JAVERO010000166.1:0-3840 GCF_034007085.1 Castellaniella sp.
AGTTCATCCCACAAATCCTGCGTATCGGCCTGCCCCTGCAAGCCCTGCGCGGCCAATCGCAACCGAGCGGCCAGTTCTCGACGCAACACCTTGTGCGGATACAAGCCAAAACACAGATTGAAGATCAATACCAAAGCCATGGGCGAGGCCGTCATCAGCCAGGCATAGAGCACCGCACGGGTGGCTATTTCGCCAAAGGGCACATAGCCAAGCAAGGTCAGCACAAAAGCAATGACCAAAGCGATAATGCCCCCCAGTGGCCCCAACTTGCTGGCCACCCCCAGAAACAGCAGCACAAAGGACGTCAGCACCATGGCCAGCAGACGCCAGGCCGGGAACTGCATCGTGACCTGGATCAGCGGCACCATTAACAGCACCACAATCGACACCAGCACGACCAGGGCCAGGGCCAGCACCGAACTTTCACCCGCATCGGACTTCATCACAAAAAAGATGACAAAGCAGCTGACGGCAGACTCGGGAATGCCGTAGCTCATGGCCAACAACACCATCAGGGCGCACAAGAGCGCCACGCGCCAGCTTAGCGCCAGACGGCCGGGAGTGGGCTGCAAATCCTGCCATACCAGCCGTGCCAAACCCAGCAAGCCGGCATCAGCAGTTGCCATTGCGATGAATGATGGTGGTGGCCGACGCGCCCATGCGCATCAGGTCCTCGGGTGGGGCGTCCAGGCGAATGCGAACCGGGAAGCGCTGCGCCACCCGCACCCAGTTCAGGGATTTTTGTATGTAAGGCAGGCTGCGCGGCAGATTGATCTGCTCCTCGTTGCTGACTCCCCAGCCAATTTCCTCGACCTTGCCCGAGAGCTTGCGCGCAGGGTCCGCCAACACGTAGACCGTCGCGCACTGGCCAGGTTTGATCTCTTTCAGGTCGGTTTCCCGGTACATGCCGGTGACATACCAGGAGTCTGTATCGAGCAAAGTAAAGACCGCGATGCCTGGCATCAAATGCTCTCCCGACCCGATGCGCAACCCAACAATACGGCCACTGTGCGGCGCCTTGACCCGGGTGTGTTCCAGATCGCGCTGAGCCATCGCCAGCCCGGCCTGACGCGCTTGCACCATCGCTTCTTCGGCCTGGGTATTGCCCACCAGCGCCTGGGCGGCACCGGACTGCTCTGTCGCCTGTTTCAGGGTAACCTGGGCATCGCGCAGCAAGGTATTGGCCTCATCCAGCTGCTGCTGGGAAACGTAGCCTTTGGCCGCCAGGTTTGCCAGGCGGCGCTGGCTTTGCGCAGCCATGGCCAAATTGGTCTTGGCGCGTGTGATCTGATCGTCGGCAATGACCGCGTTATGCCCTTCTGCCCGCACGGCCCGCTGCTTCATGTCCAGCGTGGCCTGAGCCAGCGCCAGCTCTGCCTGGGCCTGCTCCAGACGCAGTTGATAAAACACCGGATCCACGGTGAAAAGCAAGTCATCTCGGCTGACATACTGCCCATCACGCACCACCATGCGTTCGATGCGTCCGGGCAAGGCGCTGGAGATGTGCACCACATCAGCGCCGACCACCGCATCTTCAGACAAAAGGTTATTGTCCGAACGCTGCAAATACCACCCAGCCAGGACAATCGCGGCAACAACGATCAGCACGCTCAACACACGAGCATGGCTTTTACGAGAGGAAGATGTCTGTGCCTGGATCATGGCTCAGTCACTCGAAAAAAAGGAGAAGTGCGGCAAAAGTCAGCGCCAGCGTCAGGCACGCATAAACAGGCAGGCGCATGGGCATGACATCGTCCACCCCCGCACGAATCAGCCCCCAACGCACCAACACAGTCAACAGCACGGCAAGCAGCACGCACACCAACCACGCGGGGAAATACGAGCCCGCCATATAGACCGAAGGCGCAAGAGAACATCCGCCCAGCAGGGGCAAGACGGTCAGGCTGGCTGTACGCGCACGCATGCGTGGCATCCCTCTCGATGACTTTTAATATGATCTCGTATTTTGCTCAGATCGCCGCGACGAATTGTACCTGAGCCATCCTTGGCCGACGGCAACCCTTTTCCAGCTCGCAATACCGTTTACACTCTGGCATGTACCCACCAGATGACCGGTGCTATCGCAAGGATGCGCAACACAGCATTCTTTCCCATGCTTTGATTTTCCAGGATGCCATGCCGACCAGCTCTTATCTAGGCCATTCCCCTGCCCTGCGCCAACAGCGTCTGGCCTATCGCAACGGTATGCCAGCCTGTGTTTGCGCACACCCCTCCATCCCTTTCATTCACAGGCGTCTGAGCGCAGCAGCCAGCTTCGCGCCCAACGCCACCCCGACAGGCGCGGCCTTCCAGTCCAACAATGCCTTGGAACAAAAGCCTCGCGACCTGCCCCCCAGACTGATTCTGAGCAATCTGCGTCTGTTCGATGGCCAGCGCACCGAGTTGAAAAACGGCCTGGCCGTTCAGATTGACCAGGGCCGTATCACGGCTGTCATGCCGGTCGCCGAAATCCCCGTCGATGCCACCGTCATGGACTGTCAGAACAAAGTCCTGATGCCCGGCCTGATTGACGCGCACTGGCATAGCCTGCTGTGCGCTGTCGACCAGATGACCGCCATGATGGCCGACCCGGCTGATCTGCATTTGATTGCCAGCAAAGAGGCCGAGCGCACCTTGCTGCGCGGCTTTACCACCGTGCGCGACGCCGGTGGCCCCTGCTTCTCTCTGAAACGCGGTATTGATATGGGCTTGTTGCACGGCCCCCGTATCTATCCCAGCGGGGCGATGATTGCGCAAACTGGCGGCCACGCGGACTTTCGAATGCGTTACGAGATCCCCCAGGCACAGGGTGATCTGAGCCACGCTGAGCGGGCTGGCGTCACCTGCATTGCCGATGGGGCCGACCAGGTTCTGCGTCGCGTGCGTGAACAACTGATGCTGGGCGCCAGCCAGATCAAGCTGATGGCCGGGGGCGGCGTGACGTCTTTGTACGACCCACTGGAAGGACTGCAGTTTACCGATGCAGAACTACGCGCCGCTGTCGGCGCCGCCAGCGACTGGGGCACCTACGTCATGGTGCACGTCTACTGCGCCCGCGGCATCCAGCGCGCCATCAAGGCAGGCGTCAAGTCCATCGAGCACGGCCAGCTGGCGGACGACGAAACTGCCCGCATGATGGCCGGCGAGGGCGTGTGGTGGAGTTTGCAACCATTTCTGGGCGATGAAGATGCCAATGTCCAACACGACCCGCGCAGCAAAGCCAAGCAGCAACAGGTTGCCGTGGGTACCGTACGCGCATACGAACTGGCCGATAAACACCAGATCCAGACAGCCTGGGGAACCGATATCCTGTTTACCCCCGCCCATCTTCCCCATCACGGCCGGATGCTGTCCAAGCTGACCCGTTTTTATGAACCGCTCAGGGTGCTGAAAATGGCCACGGGAGACAATGGTCGGCTGTTGCAACTGTCCGGTCTGCGCCAAGCGTACGACGGCGAACTGGGCGTCATTCGACCTGGTGCCCTGGCCGATCTGCTGCTCATCGATGGTGAACCCGAGCACAGCCTGGATTTCCTGGAACAGCCCGAGCAGAACCTGCTGCTGATCATCAAGGGCGGCAAAATCTACAAGAATGCCCTGCCTGCCTGAACCTCGCACGCCCCAGGAACACCCATGCCAGACAAAACAGCAGCAGCGGCGCCCAGCAACGATGCCCGTCATCCTGGCCTTGCTGGCAACGTATTACGCCGTCCCCTGAGTGCATGTTGATGTCCTGTTTGCCCGCTCGGCTTCCAGCCCTGGCCGCTGCCCTGATTCTGACCGCCTGCGCAGCACCCAATCACATACCTGCCGCTTCACCAGCCTCTGGTCAGGATGCCC
>NZ_JAVERO010000167.1:0-3816 GCF_034007085.1 Castellaniella sp.
GACCATCCGGATCCTGCGAGGCCTGAAGGCGCGCTTCGAGGCCCACCACCAGGTCCGCTATTCGGGGGCGGCCATCACGGCGGCGGCGGAACTGGCCGCACGCCACATCAATGACCGTTTCCTGCCCGACAAGGCGATCGACGTGATCGACGAAGCGGGCGCCGCCCAGCGCCTGTTGCCCAAGTCGCGCCAGAAAAAGCTCATTGGTCGCGCCGAAATCCAGTCCACGGTGGCACGTATCGCGCGCATTCCGCCGCAGAACGTGTCCACGGACGACCGCAACAGGCTGGCCACGCTGGAACGTGACCTGAAGGCCGTGGTGTTCGGGCAGGACCAGGCGATTTCTGCGCTGGCCGCCTCGATCAAGATGGCGCGTTCCGGACTGGGACGCCCCGACAAGCCCATCGGTTGCTTCCTGTTTTCCGGGCCGACGGGGGTGGGCAAGACCGAAGTCGCGCGCCAGCTGGCCTTTGTCCTTGGGATCGAGCTGCTGCGCTTCGACATGTCCGAATACATGGAACGCCATACGGTGTCGCGCCTGATCGGCGCGCCACCAGGCTATGTCGGCTTTGATCAGGGGGGGCTGCTGACCGAGGCCGTCACCAAACAGCCGCATTGCGTGCTGCTGCTCGACGAAATCGAAAAAGCGCATCCAGATGTCTACAACATCCTGTTGCAGGTCATGGATCACGGGACTTTGACCGACAACAATGGGCGCAAGACTGATTTCCGCAATGTAATTCTGGTGATGACCACCAACGCCGGTGCCGACGTGCTGAACCGCAACACCATTGGTTTTGCGGCGCCGCAACGCTCGGGCGATGAAATGGCCGAAATCAAACGCCAGTTCACGCCCGAATTCCGCAATCGTCTGGATGCCATCATCGGGTTTGCGCCGCTGCCCCGCGAGGTCATCCTGCAGGTCGTCGACAAATTCCTCATGCAACTCGAAGACCAGCTCCACGACAAGCGTGTCGAAGTGCTGTTCACCCAGGCGCTGCGCGACTATCTGGCGCGGGCGGGCTTCGATCCGGCGATGGGGGCGCGGCCCATGCAGCGCCTGATCCAGGATACGATCCGCCGGGCGTTGGCCGACGAGCTGTTGTTTGGCCGCCTGGTGCATGGCGGGCGGGTCGAGGTCGATCTGGATGCCCAGGAACAGGTCGTGCTGAATTTCCCTGAAGGCGGTGAGGGCGCCGGCAGCGTGCCCGAACCTTCGCGGCCCGAACCCGAGCTCGTGGAATGATTCCCGGGTCCCGATGCCGCGCCAGCCCCTGATCGCCTGCCCGCATTGTGACACGCTGCACGTACGGCTCGATCCAGGCGTGCGCGGCCGAGCCGAATGCCGCTGTTGCGGCGCGGTGCTGTATCGGCGTGGATGGCTTTCCCTGGATCAATGGGTGGCGCTGGGCTGGACCTGCCTGGCCGTATTTGCCATTGCGCAGTGGTTTCCCATCGTCCGGCTATCGATTCAGGGTCTGGATCTCAGCCTGACCTACTGGCAGGCCCTGCGGCTGTGCTGGGACCGGGGCTATTACGGCGTTTCGGTGATGACGGGACTGGCGGGGTTCTGGTTTCCACTGCTGCAGATCGTGCTGACGCTGTGGGTGATGCAGTCGATTGCGGCGCGCCGTCTGCCGCCCGATCTGGGGTTGGCGCTGCGGCTGCTGGGGCGGTTGGGGCCCTGGTCCATGGCGACCGTGTTGATCCTGGCCATCCTGGTGTCCGTCGTCAAGATCGCGGGCCTGGCGCGGTTGCAGGTCGAGCCTGGCATGCTGGGATTTTTCGCGCTCTGTTTTTTGTTGACTGGGTTGGGCCGCTGGGATGCGCGCGCGCTGTGGCGCCAAGCGGAAGACGCCGGTCTGGTGCCCCTGTCTGGCGCGTGCGGCCAGGGCCGGGTGTGCGACGCCTGTGGCTGTGTCCAGGCGCCGCAGGCATCCGGGCGCTGCCTGCGCTGCGGAGCAAGCATGGGCCATGCCCGCCATGGCAACGCGACCCAGGTCTGGGCGCTGCTGCTGGCAGCAGCCGTGTTCTACATCCCGGCCAATGTCCTGCCGATCATGGAAGTCCGGACGGTGATGGGGCGCAGCGAGCACACCATCCTGGGGGGCGTCATCGAGCTCTGGCGCTATGGCTCCTGGGATCTGGCCGTCATCGTCTTTGTGGCCAGCGTCCTGGTGCCGGTGGCCAAGCTGCTGGCCTTGGCCTTTCTGCAACTGCGCGGTGGCGTGCAGGATGCGCAGGCCCAGCGGCAGCGCACGCGGCTGTATGCCACAGTTGAATTTGTTGGGCAGTGGTCGATGCTGGACGTTTTCGTGGTCGTGCTCATGGCGGCCATGGCCAATTTTCCCGGCCTGTCGCAGATCAACGTCGGGCCTGCGGCCCTGAGTTTCGGTGCGGTGGTCGTGCTCACGATGATTGCCGCCATGTGTCATGATCCACGCCGAGGCTGGGATGCGCTGCGGGACGCCCGGCTCATCAAGGAAACCCATGAACCCTGAGGATCCGTCCATCCAGAAGTCCGGCGATCCGGCCGGTGCCGCCATCCCTGTCCTGGACGCCCAGGCGCCGGTCATCCGGCCCGGCCGCTCCCTGCGCTGGTCCTGGGTCTGGCTGGTCCCTTTGCTGGCATTGGCGGTGGGGCTGTCATTGCTGGGGTCGGCCTGGGTCCGCAATGGCCCGGTGATCACGATCAGTTTCCTGTCGGCCGCCGGTGTCGAGGCGGGCCAGACCAAGCTGCGCTATCGCGATGTGGTGGTGGGCGAGGTCTCGGACGTGCGTGTGGCGCAGGACCGTCAGCATGTGCTGGTGGACGTGCAGCTCAGGCGCGAGGGTTCGGAATACATCACGCAGGAAGCCTCCAAATTCTGGATTGTGCGTCCTCAGGTCAGTCTTGCAGGGGTGTCGGGGCTGGATACGCTGTTGTCGGGGGTCTATATCGCAGTGGATGCCCCCACGACTCGCCTCAAGGGCAATCCGGTCCACACTTTCAAAGGGCTGCTCAACCCACCAGAAGTGCTCAGCGGCCAGGTGGGCACTCGCTTCGTGCTGCAGGCGGATTCGCTGGGTTCGCTGCGGGTCGGGTCCCGCATCCATTACCGCCGCATCGAAGTCGGCCGCGTGGTCAGCTATGAAATGGCGGCTGACGGTCGTTCGGTCGATCTGCATGTCTTCGTCGAGGCGCCCTATGACCATTACGTGACGCCGGATACGCGTTTCTGGAGCGACAGTGGGGTGGACATGACGGTGACGCCAGACGGTGTCCGGGTGCAGACCAGCGGGCTGTCGGCGATCCTGAACGGCGGCATTGCGTTTGCCCAGGCGGATGAGTCCAGTGCCTACGATGGGGTCGTGGACAGTACGCCGGCTGTGGCGGGCAGCGTCTACCGGCTGTTCGGTACCCGCGACGAGGCCCTGGCCGACCCGGATGGCGATCCTGTGCCGATCGAACTGCGCTTCGACCAATCGATCCGCGGATTGCGCCTGGGGGCCGATGTCGATTTCCGGGGCATGTCGATTGGCAAGGTGGTCGATATCGATCTTGAATTCGATGGCGAGCGGCGACGTTTCTATTCCCGGGTACGTGCCCAGCTCTATCCGATGCGCTTCAGCGATGCCTATCGGGAACTGGTCGGCGCGGCAGATGGCGTGCTGGGAGAGGCGCTGCTGCAGCCCCTGATCGAGCGCGGCCTGCGGGCCCAACTGCGCACCGCCAGCCTGCTGACGGGTCTGCAATACGTGGCCCTGGATTTCTTCCCCGGTGAAGCGCACGCGGTGCCGAAGATTCCGGGCGACATTTCCAGCAGCAAAGGATTC
>NZ_JAVERO010000168.1:0-3792 GCF_034007085.1 Castellaniella sp.
GTTCAATACGGCCGGCATCCAGGCCACCCCGGTCATCGAAGCCCACAACGTCTGCGCCTGGGCGCAGTACACCGTGCAGATCGATGGGCGCGACGCCGTGCAGGCCGCGCTGAAGGACGCCGGCATCCCCACCGCCGTCCATTACCCCATCCCCCTGAATCGCCAGCCCGCCGTGGCCGATGCAGGCGCCTCGCTGCCGATCGGCGATGCCGTGGCTGAACGTGTCATGAGTTTGCCGATGCATCCGTATCTGGACGAGGCGGCTATCAGGCGCGTTGTGGATGCGGTGGCGCAATGCCAGTCGGCGTAAACCTCGTAGCTTGTCGAACAGGACATTTTTTGCTCAGCAGATTGGCTTTCCATGCTGTTCATCACTAGGATTGATGATCTGCCGGTTGAGCAAACGATGACATGACTCACCAAGAAAACTGGATGTATGAACGCGGCGATGGTCGCCATAAACATTGCTGGTCGCAAGATCAGGCCGGATTCGTTGGGAATGGTGAGGCTATGGTAGGCAAATGCGCTGCATCCATTACGGATGCCTGTGCAGTCGCTTTATTGCGCAGCGGCCTTGTCTATCATGCGCCCGGCACTCAGGAACCAGAGCATGTCTACGCGGTGTATCGTGGTGTGATTTACGAAGCCGCGCCAACACGGCCCGGCGTCTCGTTTCACGGTTACCCCTGGTGTGGCAGGCAAGGGCGTCCAGCCTTGCCGCCCAGAATTCTGCGCGAGCTTCGATCGCGCGCCGAGCAGGAAGGCTATCTCAAAGCGTTCGAATCATGGCTGACACAGTACGGTTAGGCGATTCGCGCGGGCTGGAGTTCCAACTCGATTCCTTGCCTCGTTCTGCGCAACATGCGGAAGACTTGGCCTGGACCGCGTTTTCCGCATCGCTGGGCGGGCAGCTTGTCTGGTGCGCAGAGGCGACCCCGGAAAACCCTTCTGGCCGACTGATCTGGACCTTGGTGGATTTATTGCAGGGACTGGGACGGGTCTGGCCCTGGCTCCTGCTGGAAGAGGGCTATCCTGTACCTGTCAATCCGGAACATCCGGGGAATCTCTGGGCCGAAGCCGAACGCCGATGGCGGGAGGACGTCCCGGCGCCCCAGTCGGAGCTCGAGGCCGACATTCTGTACGACTATCGGCAGCGACATGACTTGTCGTTGCTGTTGCGGGGGCTGCATGTGCCGCCGCTCTGGGTCTTGAAAGAAGGCAGGGATTGTCTGCTGTGGTCCCCTGCCGTTGAACGTCCGGTGCGTGTATCGCACGGTTCGGTCATGCGGGCGCTGACTGCCTTGGGGGACTGGATTACCGCTCAATTGCAGGATGCTGAACATCCGCGCAGCCGGCATGCCGTCGCATGCTGGCAGAGCCGCCTGGATCGAGTGCGGGAGCATGCCATCAGCCTGATCACTGGGCTGGCGCCCGATGAAATCGAGCAGATCCTGTCCGCGACCAGTGCAGAGGCTCAGGCCAGCGATGCGGCTTCATTCTTTGAACTGGGCGATGCGGCGGCCAGCGACTTCCAGCCGGGCGAATTGCTGATGGCGGCGCGCATGACGCGTAACTGCCTGGATTGGACTGCACAGCGGCAACTGCTGGATGTGTTGCGCGGTGTGCCGCGGGCGGCCACACCGGAACTTGACCGCCTGGCTGATCTGGCCTGCCAGATCATCAATGCCGACGACCATCCCTGGCATCAGGGCTACGACCTGGCCAATTGGCTACGAAAGCATCTGGGCTATACACCTGAACAGGCCATCAATCCCAGGGATATCCTGTCGCGCTGGCAAGTGGGGGTTGAAGCCGTGCGAATCGAGGGCAGCATCGATGCTGTCGCTGTCTGGGGCGCCGCTCGGGGGCCGCATGTGCTTTGGAATGAGCATGCGCACTCCAGGGCATCGACACAGAACGGCTTCAGGACGGCGTTGGCGCACGAAATCTGCCACCTGCTGATCGACCGGCGCAATGCCTTGCCGGTCGTGGAGGTGTTGGGCGGCCAGGTTTCTCCGCTGGCGGAAAAGCGCGCTAATGCTTTTGCTGCAGAGTTGCTGCTGCCCAGGGAACATGCTGCGCAGGTCTGCAGGGGCCATGATGATCTGCCCAGGGCGGCCGATCGGCTTGAGGCCAGCCATCGTGTCAGCAGAGAAGTCGTCTATTACCAGATACAGAATTCCTCCTTTTACGCGACCATGAATGCCGTCGAGCATCGTCAACTCGATAACTGGCGGCTATCCGGACGCCACGCACCCTGATGCGACCCCTGCAGGCCGCTTTTCACTCCTTTTCATCCAACCAAAAAAGAGAAACATGAAAAACTTCGCCCTGATCGGCGTCGCCGGCTACATCGCCCCGCGTCACATGAAAGCCATCAAGGACACCGGCAACCGGCTGGTCGCTGCTCTGGATCCCAATGATTCCGTGGGCATCATCGACAGCCACTTTCCGGATGCGGAGTTCTTCACCGAGTTTGAACGGTTTGACCGCCATGTGGACAAAATGCGCCGCGCAGGGGATGACCAGCGCATCGATTATGTCTCCATCTGTTCCCCCAATTACCTGCATGATTCGCACATGCGTTTTGCCCTGCGGTCCGGCGCGGACGCCATCTGTGAAAAACCGCTGGTATTGAATCCCTGGAACATCGATGGCTTGCAGGAAATCGAACGTGATACGGGCCACAAGGTCAATACGATTCTGCAATTACGCGTGCATCCCGCCATCATGGCGTTGCGTGAGCAGGTGGCAGCGCAGAAAAAAGACACCAAGCACGAGGTAGACCTGACCTACATCACGTCCCGTGGGCACTGGTATCTGCAGTCCTGGAAGGGCGACGTGAAGAAATCCGGTGGCATTGCCACCAATATTGGCGTGCACTTTTTCGACATGCTGCACTACATCTTTGGCGCGTTGCAGGCCAATGTGGTGCATGCCAATGCGGAAACCTACGCAGGTGGCTACCTGGAGTACGAGCGTGCGCGAGTGCGCTGGTTCCTGTCCGTGGACTACAACGACGTGCCTGATGCGCAAAAGGCGATTGGGCAACGCACCTACCGGTCCATCACCGTGGACGGCCAGGAAATCGAATTTTCCGGCGGCTTCACCGATCTGCATACGCGCAGCTACGAGGAGATCCTCGCTGGCCGAGGTTTCGGGTTGGAGGAGAATCGCGTGGCCATCGAGACCGTATCCACCATCCGCAATGCGTCCTTGGCCGCATTAACGGGTGATTACCATCCGTTCCTGAAAAAATGACTGACGTCGTCTACGAAGAACACCATCTGAAGGTTCTGCGTTTGCTGGAAGCTGACCCAGGGTTGAGCCAGCGTGATCTGTCTCAGGCGCTGGGTATCAGCCTGGGCAAGACCAATTACTGCATGCGTGCCTTGCTGGACAAGGGCTTGATCAAGATGCGGAATTTCCGCAACAACGACAACAAGCTGGGCTATGTCTATCTGCTGACTCCTGCGGGAATTGCCGCCAAGGCGGATCTGACGCGCAGTTTCCTGAAGATCAAGATGCGGGAATATGAATTGTTGAGGAAGGAAATCGAGGATTTGCAGCGGGAGTCGGAGACGAATGAATCTGGCGTGGATTGCAAGCCGTGAAAATCATTTCTGTGCTTGATTATGGTTGCGGCAACATCCGTTCCGTCATTCGCATGTTGGAGAAGGCCGGAGCTTCGGCCAATCGCGTATCGACACCGGAAGATGTGCGTGGGGCGCAAGCGTTGGTGCTGCCTGGGGTCGGCGCCTTTGATCATGGAATGGGCGCGTTGATGGAGCG
>NZ_JAVERO010000022.1:0-25018 GCF_034007085.1 Castellaniella sp.
TCTTCGACGCGCTGCTGGCGGCGACCCTGGATCGCAAGGCCGTGCTGGTGGCCCTGGGCGGCGGGGTGGTGGGCGACGTCTGCGGTTTCGCGGCCGCGTGCTATATGCGCGGCGTCCGTTTCATCCGGGTGCCCACCACTTTGCTGGCCCAGGTGGATTCCTCGGTGGGCGGCAAGACCGCGATCAACCATCCGCGCGGCAAGAACATGATCGGGGCCTTCTACCAGCCCCTGGCCGTGGAAATCGACCCTGGGGTCCTGGCGACGTTGCCTGCCCGGGAAATCTCCGCAGGGCTGGCCGAGATCATCAAGTACGGCATGATTGCCGATGCCGATTTTTTCGACTGGTGCGAGGCGCATGTCGGGGCGCTGCGTGCGCTCGACGATCAGGCCATCCGGTACGCCGTGCGCCGCTCCTGCGAACTCAAGGCCTGGGTCGTGTCCCAGGATGAGCGTGAATCGGGTCTGCGGGCCATCCTCAATTTTGGTCACACGTTCGGCCATGCCATCGAATCCGGCCTGGGCTACGGCCAGTGGTTGCATGGCGAGGCCGTGGGGTGCGGCATGGTCATGGCCGCCGAACTGTCCGCCCGGGTCAGTGGGCTGGACGCTGCGGTGGTGGATCGCATCCGGGCACTGGTAGCGGCCATTGGCTGTCCGGTGGACCCTCCGGCACTGGGGGCCGGGCGCTGGCTGGATCTGATGCGTGTGGACAAGAAAAACGAAGGCCGGCGGATCCGCTACGTGCTGTTGCCGGCCCTGGGGCGGGCCGAAGTCCGGGCGGTCGAAGACGAGCAGGTGCGCCCAATCCTGCCAGGCGGGCGGTGCTGACATGGCAGGGCCGGCACCGTATGCGTGTCTTCCGGACGCGTCCCGGGGGCGGCGCCACCCGGAACCGCCGCCCGCCGGCCGCACTGATTTCCAGCGGGATCGTGACCGCATCATCCATTGTTCGGCCTTTCGCCGGCTGGAATACAAGACCCAGGTCTTTCTCAACCACGAAGGCGACCTGTTTCGTACCCGCCTGACGCACAGCATCGAGGTCGCCCAGATCGCACGTACGCTGGCGCGCAACCTGGGGGTCAACGAAGACCTGACCGAGGCCGTCGCCCTGGCCCATGATCTGGGCCACACGCCGTTTGGCCATGCGGGTCAGGACGAACTCAATGCCTGCCTGCGCGATCTGGCGCCAGAGGCCGGGGGGTTCGAGCACAACCTGCAGAGCCTGAGGGTGGTCGACGAACTCGAAGAACGCTACGCCGCCTTTAATGGCCTGAACCTGTGCTTCGAGACCCGCGAGGGCATCCTCAAGCACTGTTCGCGCGCCCATGCGCGGCGGCTGGGCGATGTCGGCGCGCGGTTTCTCGACGGCACGCAGCCGTCCCTGGAAGCCCAACTGACCAATCTGGCCGATGAAATCGCCTACAACAACCATGACGTGGACGATGGCCTGCGTTCGGGGTTGATCACGGTGCCGCAGCTGCTGGATGTGGATATCTTCGCCGTCCATCATGAGCAGGTCCTGCGCCGGTGGCCGGGCGCAGACCCCAAGCGGCTGGTGTCCGAGGTCATTCGTGCCATGATCAATACGCTGGTGCAGGACCTGACACGCGCCACGGCCGATCGCATCGATCGGCTGCGGCCGACATCCGTGGACGAGGTCCGAGCCGGGCCGCCGCTGGCCGCCTTCTCCGACGAGATCCGCGCCCAGGCCGATGCGCTCAAGCAGTTCCTGCTGCAGAACCTGTATCGGCATTTCCAGGTCATGCGGATGACGGGCAAGGCCCGCCGCATCGTGCGGGAACTGTTCCAGGCGTTCCTGGATGATCCGCGGCTGCTGGCGGATGAATATCGACGCGAAGACCCGATCGCGCAGGCCCGGGCGATCGCAGACTACATCGCCGGCATGACGGACCGCTACGCCATCCGCGAACACCGAACCCTTTACAGAATGGATTAGCCTGGACACGCAACAGTCCCCTGCGGACTGTTGCGTGCCTGGCTAATCCGAGCCGCTTGCAAGCGGCGAGGTGGAGAGCTGCCACGGCTTGAGACAAGTCCCCTGCGGACTGTTGCGTGCCTGGCTGAAACGGAGAACGAATCATGAGCCTTGGAGTCTCGGATCACACGGACATGCTGCGGCAGATGCTGGCCGTGCTGGACCCTGGCATGTCGCCCGATTGGCTGCGCGTGGAAGGCGCGGTGGGGCTGGCCTCGCGCTATCCGGTCAGTGGCCTGGCCTGCGCCAGCATCGGTGCGGCCGCATTGATGCTGGCGCGTTGGGCGCAGGCCATGGGCCCATGCCAGGCCGTGGTCGATCGGGCGCTGGCTTCGTGGTGGTTCGGCTTCAGCATCCGGCCACTGGGCTGGGAACGTCCGGCCGCACGCGATCCCGTCACGGGCGACTATCCGGCGCGGGACGGCTGGATCCGCCTGCATGCCAATACGGCCCATCACCGTCAGCGGGCGCTGGCTGTGCTGGGCTTGCCGGACGATGCCGGTCACGCCGCTGTCGCCGAACGGATCCGGCGGGAATCTGCCGAGGCGCTGGAGGACGCCATTGTGGATCGGGGCGGCTGTGCGGCCGCGCTGCGCCCGCCGCAGGCCTGGCTGGTCCACCCCCAGGGGCGTGCCGTCGCGGCCGAGCCGCTGGTGCATCGCCTGCCTGGGCGGGCGGGCGAGCCGGACCCCCGGTGGGCCGACGCGCCGGTTCCCGGGCGGCTGCTGGCGGGCATCCGGGTTCTGGACCTGACCCGCGTGCTGGCCGGGCCTGTGTCCACGCGCTTTCTGGCGGCCCAGGGCGCCCAGGTGCTGCGCCTGGACCCCGAGGGCTGGGACGAGCCGGGCATGGTGCCCGAGGTCACCGTGGGCAAGCGTTGCGCCTTGCTGGACTTGCGGCATCCGGACGGCATGGCGCGATTCCGGCGGTTGTTGTCCCAGGCCGATGTGCTGGTGCATGGCTATCGGCCTGGTGCGTTGGACGCGCTGGGGCTGGATGCCGAGGCACGCCAGGCCATCCGGCCCGGCCTGGTGGATGTCAGCCTGGATGCCTGGGGCTGGACGGGCCCCTGGCGGGCGCGGCGAGGATTCGACAGCCTGGTCCAGATGAGTGCCGGCATTGCCTGGGCGGGCGAGGATGCCGCCCCTGACCCCCTGCCGGTCCAGGCGTTGGACCAGTCGGCGGGCTATCTGATGGCGGCCTGCGCCTTGCGCGGCCTGGCGCTGCGCCGTGAAACCGGGCTGGGCAGCGGCTGGCGCGTATCCCTGGCCCGGATGGCGCGGCTGCTGCAGGCAGCGGCCAGCGAGACGCCGGCGGCCCAGCCCGTCTTGGGGCCGGCGCCCGATGCCGCCTATGACCCGGTGATCGAGTCGACGGCCTGGGGGCCCGCGCAAAGACTGCGGGCGCCCTGCCGGGTGGCGGGCGCCCGCTGGGGCTGGGACCTGCCAGCGGGACCGCTTCGGAGCAGCCCACCGGACTGGGACTGAGGCCTGTTTGAACGGGATCAGTCGTCCGCAGCGATCAGGTCCTCGCGCACGGCCTGGCCTTGCTGACGCCGCTTGGCGCGGCGCCAGCGCATCAGGGGCGGGATGACGACGATCAGCAGCGATATGATCCACAGGCCCAGGGCGATCGGGCTGTCCCACAGGATGTGCAGCTCGCCATTGGTGATCGATAGCGCGCGGCGCAGGTTCTGTTCCATCATGTCGCCCAGCACGACCCCCAGCACCATGGGGGCCATGGGCACGCCGGCCTTGCGCAACAGATAGCCGACCAGGCCCAGGAAGGCGGCCATGGTCAGGTCGAAGGTGCCCGCGTTGATCGCGTAGACGCCGATATAGCTGATGCACAGGATGCCGGGCACCAGCAGCCAGTTCGGCAGCGCCAGGACCTTCGAAAAGACCCGCACCATGGGGATGTTCATCAGGAACAGCAGCACGTTGGCGATGAACAGCGAGGCGACCAGGCCCCAGACCAGTTCCGGCTTGGTGTCGAACAGTACTGGGCCGGGGGTGATGTTGTACAGGGTCAGTGCGCCCATCATCACGGCCGTGGTTCCGGAACCGGGCACGCCCAGCGTCAGCATGGGCACGAAGGAACCCACGGCCGATGCGGTCGATGCGGCCTCCGGCGCGGTCACGCCGCGCAGGTCGCCCGAACCGAAGCAGGCGTTGGGGTCGCGGCCTTCTTGGTAGCGCTTTTCGTTGGAGTAGGCCACAGCGGATGCCACGCTGGCGCCGGCCCCCGGCAGCACGCCGATGAAAAATCCCAGGACGGCGCTGCGCAGCACGGTCCATTTGGTGAACAGCAGTTCCTTCAGGTTGAAGAGCTTGCGTTCGTTGGGCGGGACTTCCGGGGCTTCGCCGCGGATGGACGATTCCAGCAATTCCAGCAGTTCGGCAATGGCGAACAGCGCGATCACCACGACCACGAAATCGATCCCGTCGAACACGTGGACGGAATCGAAGGTGTAGCGGTAGACCCCCGAATTGGCGTCCACGCCCACGGTGGCGATGGCCAGGCCCAGCATGGCCGACAGCGTGCCCTTGACCGGCTGGCGGCCCAGCAGACTGGTCAGGCAGCAGAACGCAAAGACGATCAGCACGAAGTATTCGGCCGGGCCGAAGGCCAGCGCCCAGCGCGCCAGCAGAGGCGCCAGCGCGATCACGCCGATGGTGGCGACCAGCGAACCACAGAAGGCCGACCAGCCCGACAGTGACAGGGCGACATTGGACAGGCCCTTGCGCGCCAGTGGATAGCCGTCCAGGGTGGTCATGATGGCGCTGGCTTCGCCGGGGACGTTGATCAGGATGGCGCTGATGCGCCCGCCGTATTCGGCGCCCACGTACACGGCCGCCAGCAGGATCAGCGCCGTTTCTGGCGGCAGGCTCAGGGCGTAGGCAATGGGGATGAGCATGGCCACCCCGTTGATCGGACCCAGGCCAGGCAGCACGCCGACCAGGGTGCCCAGGAAGGCGCCCAGGGCGGCCACCAGCAGGTTCATCCAGGAAAAGGCGACATCGAAACCGAGGCCCAGATGGTCGAGGATCTGGTTCATGACAGGAACTCCAGGGGGCCCAGGGGCAGCACGACGTCCAGCGCCCGGTCGAACAGCAGGAAGAACAGCACGCCCATCACGATGCCGCCGATGGTCATCTTGCCCCAGCTGCCGCCAAACAGCCGGCCGATCAGCACGGTGACGATGGCGGTGGCGATGATGAAGCCCAGGGTCTCGAACAGCATGGCATAGCCAAAGACGTAGACCACCATCAGCAGCAGGCGCGGCCAGTCGATCGATTCGCCCCGGCGCTGGTCGCGCCAGTGCTTGAAGACCAGCCAGGCACCACACAGGGCGATGATCAGCGCGATCAGCATCGGAAAGGCCCGTGGCCCGACCGGCTCGTAGGAAAAGGGGGCCTGCAGGTCGTGGCCGAACCACGCCATCAGGCCGGCGAAGATCAGGGCGCAAAGCCCCAGGGTACGATCACTCATGGCGGGGTCCGGGTACTGGCTTACTGACGGATCAGACCGAAGTCATTGGCCAGCTTGGTGTAGTCGGCGACGCGTTCCTTGACGTATTGGTCCAGTTCGGCGCCGGTCTTCTTGAACGGGAACAGGCCTTGCTTGTCCCGCAGCGCGGCGTAGCTGGGGTCGTTCAAGGTCTTGTCGAAGGCGTCTACCCACCATTGGTAATCGGCGTCCGAGACCTTGGGGCCGACGTAGAAGCCGCGGATGATGGGCCATTGGATGTCGAAGCCTTCTTCTTGCGCGGTGGGCACGGAGGACAGCTTGCCCGGCAGGCGTTCGTCATTGAAGACGGCCAGGACCCGGATCGGAGCGCCGCCTTCGAGCATGGTGAAAGCCTCGGCGGCATCGCCCATGTAGGCCTGGATGTGGCCACCGCGCAGGGCCGTGATCGCATCGCCGCCGCCTTCGAAGGCGACGAAGCGCATCTTGCGGTAGTCCACGCCCGCCGCACGTGCCGTCAGGGCAGCCTTCATCCAGTCCTGGCTGCCGACGGTGCCGCCCGCGCCCAGAACGATCTTGCTGGGGTCCTGCTTGAAGGCAGCCATCAGTTCCTTCAGGGACTTGTACGGCGAATCATCGCGCACCACGGCTACGCCGAAATCGGCGCCGACGGCGGCCAGCCAGCGCACATCGTTCACGCTGTAGCGGCCGAATTTCTTTTGCGCCAGATTCAGCAGCGAGCCACCGGAAAAGGCCACGATGGTGTTGGGATCTGCTGGCTTCTGGGCGATCACGTGGTTGTAGGCCACTGCGCCGATGCCACCGGGCATGTAGACGATGCGCATCGGGTCGGCCAGGGTGCCGGACGCCTTCAGGCCTTCCTGGGCCAGGCGGCAGGTCAGGTCGAAGCCGCCGCCCGGGTTGGCCGGCGCAATGCATTCGGGTTTGGTGGGGGCCGCCTGGGCCGCCAGGCCCAGGGATAGCAGGGCGCCGCCCAGCAGCAGCGACAGGGAACGGGGTTTCATGGAGGTCTCCTTGGGTTTTGTGGGCGCGCGCAGGGAGAGGGCGCGCGTTGGCGACACATTAGGCCGACCAAGCTTTCCGCCGGCTTTCAAACAGACGATTTATCGGGAAAACCCTGATCGACGGGAAAGTGCAGTGCAACCCGGAGTCCCGGTTCGGTGGGCTGGATGCGCAAGGTGCCGCCATGCTGCTGCATGATGGTGTGGACGATGGCCAGGCCCAGGCCCGCGCCATGGGCGCGCTTGCCGGCTTGCCCCCGGCGGAATCGCCGCCCCGCCTTGCGGATATCGTCCTCGGTCATCCCTGGGCCGGTGTCGCATACGCTCAGGACGACACCGTCGGCTGCGCGTTCGATCCGCAGGGTGATGGTCCCCCCTTCCGGGGTGTATTTGATGGCGTTGTCCACCAGGTTGACGAGCGCTTCGCGCAGCAGCCATTCGATGCCGGTCACGGTGGCGCCGAGTTCGTCGCCGTCCAGAGCGACGGCTTGCCGCTTCTGGCGCGCCAGGCCGTAGAGCTGGCGGATGACGTCCTGGGCCAGGGGCGTGAGCGCCACGGTCCGGAGGGGGCTGCCGTCGATGTCGGCTTCCCGCGCGCGGGCGAGCGCCAGCATCTGTGCGGCCGTGCGCTGCGCCTGGTCGAGGCCGCCGCGCATGGCCAGCAGGGCCGCACGCGCTTCGGCCGGGTCGGATTCCCGCAGGGCGTAGTCCAGCTGAGTGTGCAGGACGGCCAGGGGCGTGCGCAGCTGATGGGACGCATCGTCCAGGAACTGGCGCTGCCGGCGTGCCTGGCGGGCGTAGCGGGCGACGTGCTGATTGACGGCGCCCACCAGCGGCAGGACTTCGCGGGGCAGTTCCGGCGCGACGATCGGGCTCAGGTCGTCGGGCGCGCGGTCCTTCATCTGGCGGTACAGGCGGGTCAGCGGCCGCAGGCCGATCAGCACGCCGACGACGATCAGGCCGGTGGAGGCCAGCACTTCGGCCAGGTCGCGCACGATGTTGCGGATCATCATGTTGCGGATGACCTGGTCCCGCTTGCTGCGGTCTTCGCCGACCATGACGATGACCCGGCCGGCGGGCTGGCCGTAGAGCGGCGGGGACATGGGGCGGGCCAGGGCGGCGATGCGGATGGAAGCCCCCAGGTAGTCGCGGTCGTAGAACACCGGCGTGTTCGAGGCCAGGTGCGTGTCGGGCAATGGCAGGTTCTGATTGCCGATGTCGGCCAGGCCGTCCTCGGTCAGGATCCGATAGTAGACGGAATCATTGGCGGTCAGTTCGAAGAATTCCAGCATCAGGTAGGGCAGTTCCACGGACAGGCCGCCGCTGGCGGTGGAAATATTGTGATCGATGGCGCGCAGGGCGCCCGCCAGGGACCGATCGTAGGCCAGGTCGACCTGCTGGTGCAGCTGGCGGCTGGACAGCCACAGGGCCAGGCTCAAGACCGCAATCTGCGCCGGCACCAGGATCCACAGCAGCAGGGATCGGAGGCTGCCGGGACGGTGTTCATTCGGGGGCGTCACGCATTGGCTCCAGGCAGTAACCCATGCCGCGCAGCGTGACGATCTGCGTGCCGGTGCCGGACAGTTTCTTGCGCAGCCGGTGCACCAGGACCTCGATGGCTTCCAGGTTGATCGTCGTATCGTCCGGGCTGATGCGTTCCAGGATCTGCTGTTTGGTGAGCGGTTCGCCCGCTTTCTGCATCAGGACCTTGAGTGCGGCGTATTCCCGGGGCGACAGGTTCAGCGTTTCGTCGTGGTGCAGAAAGCGCTGGCTGCCGATGTCCAGGACCAGATCGCCCAGTATCCAGCGGGGGTGTTCGCGGCCCCGGCTGCGGCGGATCAGGGCGTTGAGGCGGGCTTCGAGTTCCTCGATGGCAAAGGGTTTGTGCATGAAGTCGTCGGCGCCTTCGTGCAGCGTGCCGATGCGTTCGGACAGCGAATCGCGCGCGGTCAGCACCAGCACCGGACAGCGGTCGTCGCGCCCGCGCAGGCGGCGCAGGAATGCGTGGCCGTCCATCCCCGGCAGCCCCAGGTCGAGGATGATGGCATCGAATTCCTCGACCGCCAGGCGGCGCTCGGCCAGTTCGGCATCGTCGGCCCAGTCGACCATGAACCCGCCGTGGCGGGCCAGGCTGCGGGCCAGCCACGAGGCCAGTTCCGATTCGTCTTCGATCAACAGGATACGCATGGCATTCATCATAGAGGCGGTTGCCTGAATGAGTGTGAACAGGCCCCTAAGTGGAAACCCCCTGGGCGCTCTGGGATGCCAGCGTGTGCTTGAGCCACTGGCCCGTATGGCTGCCGGGGCTGGCGGCCACCATTTCCGGCGTTCCCTGGGCCACGATCCGGCCGCCGCTGGCACCCCCTTCCGGGCCCAGGTCCACGATCCAGTCGGCCGTCTTGATCACGTCCAGGTTGTGCTCGATCACCAGCACGGTGCTGCCAGCGTCCACCAGGCGCTGCAGCACATCCAGCAGCACCGCGATATCGTGGAAATGCAGGCCGGTGGTGGGCTCGTCCAGCACGTACAAGGTGCGTTCCGATCCGCGGCGGGACAGTTCCTGGGACAGCTTGATGCGTTGCGCTTCGCCGCCGGACAACGTGGTGGCGCTCTGGCCCAGGCGGATGTAGGACAGGCCGACATCCATCAGGGTCTGCAGCTTGCGGGCGATGGCCGGCACGGCCTGGAACTGTTCCAGCGCCTGGGCCACCGTCAGGTCCAGGACTTCGCTGATGGACAGGCCCCGGTAGCGGATGTCCAGGGTTTCGCGGTTGTAGCGGCGGCCCTCGCAGACCTCGCAGGGCACGTACATGTCGGGCAGGAAATGCATTTCCACGCGCACCACCCCGTCGCCCTGGCAGGCCTCGCAGCGGCCGCCTTTGACATTGAAGGAAAAGCGTCCCGGGTCGTAGCCGCGCAGGCGCGCCTCGGGTACCCCTGCGTACAGTTCCCGGATGGGCGTGAACAGGCCCGTATAGGTCGCCGGGTTGCTGCGCGGCGTGCGGCCAATGGGGCTCTGGTCGACGCTGATGATCTTGTCGAAGGCATCCAGACCCTCGATGCGATCGTGCGGGGCGGGGTCGGTCTGGGCGCGGTTCAGTGATTGGGCCAGGGCCGCCACCAGTGTGTCGTTGATCAGGGTGGATTTGCCCGACCCGGAAACGCCCGTGATGCAGGTCAGGCGGCCCACCGGGATGGACAGGTCGACGGACTGCAGGTTGTGGCCCCGGCATCCCAGGACGCGCAGCCAGGACTGGTCTGGGCCGACCGGCCGGCGTTCGGGGATGGCGATCCGCTGGATGCCGGCCAGATATTGACCGGTCAGGGATTGGGGCTGGGCCATGATGTCCGCCGGGGATCCCTGGGCGACGATGCAACCGCCGTGCTCGCCGGCGCCCGGGCCCATGTCCAGTACGAAATCGGCGGCGCGGATCATGTCTTCGTCGTGTTCGACCACGATCACACTGTTGCCCAGGTCGCGCAACTGCCGCAGGGTCTCGATCAGACGCTGGTTGTCGCGTTGATGCAGGCCGATGGACGGTTCGTCGAGCACATACATGACGCCGGTCAGCCCCGAACCGATCTGGCTGGCCAGGCGGATGCGCTGGGCCTCGCCGCCAGACAGGGTATCGGCGCCCCGGTCCAGTGACAGGTAGCCCAGGCCCACATTGACCAGAAAATCCAGGCGGGCGCGGATTTCGTGGATGATGCGGTCGGCGACATCCCGCCGGGCACCATCCGGCACCCAGTCCAGGAACCATTGCCGGCAGTCGGCCAGTGACAGGGATTCGATTTCGTACAGGGCGCGTCCACGCCGTTCGCCCCGGCCGGGATCCTGGCCGATGAGCACATTGCGGGCCTCGGCGCACAGGCGGGCACCGTGACAGTCGGGGCAGAGGACGAGGTGGCGCAGCCGGCCCAGTTCTTCGCGTACGGCGCTGGAATGCGTTTCGCGCCAGCGCCGTTCCAGATTGGGGATGATGCCTTCGAAGGCGTGGCGGCGGATGACGGGCACGCCGTTCTCGCCCAGGTACTGGAACGCGATTTCCTGATTGCCTGAACCGTGCAGGATGCAGTGGCGCACGTTGGGGTCCAGCGACTGGAACGGCGTATCCAGGTCGAAGCCGTAGTGCTGCGCCAGGCTGGCCATCATGGCGTAGCTGAACGCATTGCGGCGGTCCCATCCCTGGATGGCGCCGGCGGCCAGGCTCAGTTCGGGAAAAGCGACGACACGCGCCGGATCGAAGGATTCCACCTGACCCAGGCCGTTGCAGGTCGGACAGGCGCCAGCCGGGTTGTTGAAGCTGAACAGGCGCGGCTCCAGTGCGCCCATGCCGCGCGCGCAGACCGGGCAGGCATAGGCCGAGGAAAAGGCGTATTCCCGTTCTGTGTCCAGGTCCAGCACCAGGGCGCGGCCCTGCGCCAGTTCCAGCGCGGTTTCGAAACTTTCGGCCAGGCGCTGGCGGCTGTCGGGGCGCACGCGCAGCCGGTCGACGACCACATCCAGATCCCAGGGGCTGTCCGGCGTGGCGGGCGGCACGTCATCGCCCAGCGGCAGGATGGTGCCATCGAGCCGGATGCGCACGAAGCCCAGGGCCTGCAGGCGGCGGCATTCGGCTGCCAGGTCGTCCTGCCGGGCGCACGCGATCGGTGCCAGGATGGCCGTGCGGGAGCCTTCGGGCAGGGACAGGACCTGGTCCACCATCTGGCTGACGCTTTGCGCGCGCAGCGGCAGGTCGTGGTCCGGGCAGTAGGGCGTCCCGACCCGGGCGTACAGCAGGCGCAGGTAGTCGTGGATTTCTGTCACGGTCCCCACAGTCGAGCGTGGATTGTGGCCAGCCGTCTTCTGTTCGATGGCAATGGCGGGCGACAGGCCGGTGATGACGTCCACGTCGGGCTTGTCCATCATCTGCAGGAATTGCCGTGCGTAGGCCGACAGGCTTTCGACGTAGCGGCGCTGGCCTTCGGCATACAGCGTGTCGAAGGCCAGGGATGATTTCCCGGATCCGGACAGGCCCGTGAGCACCACCAGCTTGCGCCGGGGCAGGTCGACCGAGATGTTTTTCAGATTGTGGGTGCGCGCCCCGCGGATGCTGATGGCGTCCATGCTCTTGTGCTGTGTGGCGGATTCGTTCATGCGTTCTGGATGCCCGGACTCGCATGCGGCTTGCCCAGATGGGTTCTGGGGGAGTTCAGGTTTTTCAAAGGCCAACTTGATACTATAACGCGCAGCTTTCTCTCTTTTGGCGCTCTCCCATGTCCGCATCTTCACGACCACGCTCGCCTGCGCTTCGGCTGACCCCCCTGGAAAGGCGCAGCAGTATCGCCCTGGCGGGCTTGTTCGCTACGCGAATGCTGGGCCTGTTCCTGTTGACGCCGATCTTTGCCGTGGCGGCGCGCACGTTGATCGGCGGCGACGACCCCGCGCGGGTGGGGCTGGCCCTGGGCGCATATGGCCTGACCCAGGCGATTCTGCAGATTCCGCTGGGCATGGCGTCCGATCGCTATGGCCGGCGGCCCGTGATCGTGTTCGGCATGGTGCTGTTCGTGATCGGCGGGGTGGTCTGCGCCCTGGCCGATGATGTGGACTGGGTGACGGTCGGGCGCGTGATCCAGGGGCTGGGCGCCGTCTCGGCCGCCATCACGGCCTGGCTGGCCGATGCCACCCGGCCCGAGGTCCGTACCCGCGCCATGGCCATGGTGGGTGGCTCCATTGGCGTTTCCTTTGCGCTGTCGCTGGTGCTCTCGCCCATGCTGGTAGGGGCATTCGGCCTGTCGGGGTTGTTCTGGGCCATCAGCCTGCTGGGTTTCGTCTGCCTGCTGATTGCGATGTTTTTCGTGCCGGACGTGCCGCGTTCCGAGGCCGACATCGTCCAGGCCACGGCGCACGATGTGCTGGGCCATCGTGACCTGCTGCGCCTGAATTTTGGCGTCTTCTGCCTGCATTTCATCCTGATGGCGCTGTTCGTGGTGGCGCCCGGACTGCTGAGCCGCCTGGGAGGGTACGATTCCGCCAGCCTGTGGCAGGTCTATCTGCCGGTGATTCTCGCTTCATTCGTCCTGATGGTGCCGGCCGTTTTCTATACCGAAACGCGCAAGGCGCACAAGCCTGCGCTCGAACTGGCGGTGCTGGGCCTGGCCGTGGTGCTGGGCGCGCTGCCCTGGGTGACGGACTCCTTCTGGCTGGTGGTGGCCGCCTTTGTGCTCTTTTTCGTGGCGTTCAACATTCTGGAGGCCCTGCAGCCCTCGTTGGTGTCGCGGGTGGCGCCCCCCGCCTACAAGGGCCTGGCGCTGGGGTTCTACAACACGGCCCAGTCCCTGGGGGTGTTCGCCGGCGGCGTGCTGGGGGGCATCCTGGCACGTGGTGGTGGGTCGTCCATGGTGTTCTGGGCCAGCGCCATGCTGGCGACCGTCTGGCTGTATACGGCGCGCGGGTTCAAGGACGTCAAGTCTTGATGGGCCTCTGAACCAGTGCTGTCTGCTCGACTGGTTCAGGGGGGCCCTGGTGTTCTGTTTGGCTGATCGGCTTGTTGTGGAAAACCCGACTGGGCCATAATGGTCATTTGATGCATTTCGATGCGGCGCGGGCCGTCCGAGTCCCCGATAATGGCAGCCACATCGTTCACTACAGGATCTAACCACCATGGCCTCCGTCAATAAAGTCATCCTCGTCGGCAACCTGGGGCGCGACCCCGAAGTCCGCTACAGCCCGGACGGTGCCGCCATCTGCAACGTATCCATCGCCACCACGTCCCAATGGAAGGACAAGGCCACCGGCGAACGCCGCGAGGAAACCGAATGGCATCGCGTGGTGTTCTACAACCGCCTGGCCGAAATTGCCGGCGAATACCTGCGCAAGGGGCGTGCGGTCTACGTCGAGGGCCGCCTGAAGACCCGCAAATGGCAGGACAAGGAAACCGGCGCCGACCGCTACAGCACCGAAATCGTGGCCGACCAGATGCAGATGCTGGGCGGGCGCGACAGCGGCGGCGATGCGGGCGGCGGTGATGCAGGCGGCTTTTCCCAGCCGCCTGCCCGGCGCGCACCCCAGCAGCAGCGCCCGGCCGCGCCGGCTGCTGCGCCGGCCAGCAACCTGTCCGACATGGACGACGATATCCCGTTCTGATGCGTGTCCGGCTGCGATCCGCCCCTGGCGGCGTGGCCATTGCTTCTGGAAGAAAAAGTGACGCCGGATCATCCAATCTTTGCCCGCTGGCCGGCACGGTACCCCGACCGGCTCCAGCTCTTTTCCCTGCCGACGCCCAATGGCGTGAAGGTCGGCATCATGCTAGAGGAAACAGGCCTGCCCTACGAGGCCCACCGCATCGACATTTCGGCCAATGAAAGCCATGACCCGGCGTTCCTGGCGCTGAACCCCAATGGCAAGATCCCGGCGATCTACGATCCGCATGGGCCAGGCGGGCGGCCGCTGGCCTTGTTCGAATCGGGGGCGATCCTGATCTATCTGGCCGACAAGACCGGGCGCTTTCTGTCCACGGATCCCGCCGCACGCTATGAAACGATCCAGTGGCTGATGTGGCAGATGGGCGGCGTGGGGCCGATGTTCGGCCAGGTCGGGTTCTTCAACAAATTTGCGGGCAAGGCGTACGAGGACAAACGGCCGCGTGACCGCTACGTGGCCGAATCCGCACGCTTGCTCGGTGTCCTCGACGAACGGCTCGCGGGCCGTGACTGGGTGATGGGTGCGGACTACAGCATTGCTGACATATCGTTGCTGGGCTGGGTGCGCAACCTGATCGATTTCTACGAGGCGCGCGACCTTGTGGGGTTTGACCGTTTTTCTCGCGTACAGGCCTGGCTGGATCGCGGCCTGGCGCGTCCTGCGGTGCAGCGCGGGCTGGCCGTGACGGCGGATTAGGCTTGCTGGGGCAGGATTCCATGCGTGCATCCCGCCCCCGGATCGGACTGGCCCTGGGCAGCGGGTCGGCGCGCGGCTGGTCGCACATCGGCGTCATCCGCATCCTGGAGCAAGCCGGCATCGTGCCCGATATCGTGTGTGGGACGTCGATCGGCGCGCTGGTCGGCGCGGCCTATGCGGACGGGCATCTGGAAAAATTCGAAACCTGGGTGCGGGGGCTGACCTGGCAGGGCGTGATGGGGCTGCTGGACTTTACCGTCAGCGGTGGCCTGATCCCCGGCGAAAAGCTGTTTTCCTTCCTGCGCGCGCACCTGGACGACAAGACGATCGACAGCCTGCCCCGGGCCTACGGGGCGGTCGCCACCGAACTGGCCACCGGGCGGGAGATCTGGTTGCGCGAAGGTTCCGTCATCGACGCCGTGCGCGCGTCTGCCGCCTTGCCTGGGCTGTTCACACCCGCGCGGCGCGAGGGCGAACTGCTGGTCGATGGCGCGCTGGTGAACCCTGTGCCGGTGTCGCTGTGCCGTGCGATGGGGGCGGACATCGTCATTGCAGTGGACCTGAATTCGGACCTGATCGGCCGGCGTCTCAGGCCGGACGATGCGCCGGCAGCCAGTGCGGCGGCGCCGGGTGCCCTGGCTGCGGTGCTGGGCAAGTTGCCGCTGGGGCTGGGCGGAGCTCGGGGCGGGGCACCGGTCTCCCCGGACATGCCATCGATCTTCGATGTGCTGAGCATGAGCCTGAACATCATGCAGGTGCGCATCACGCGCAGCCGCCTGGCGGGCGAACCGGCCGATGTGCTGATCCGGCCCCGGCTGGCGGATTTCGCCCTGATGGACTATCACCGCGCAGCAGTGGCAATCGACGCAGGCGAACGGGCGGCGCGGCGGGCGTTGCCGGAACTGCGGGACTTGATCGATCGGGTTCGGGCCGATCCGGGCCTCTGATCTGCCGGTTGGGCGGGCTGGTAGCGATAGGTTACAGCCGTGTCGGCCACCTCTCTTTAGCATGGTGTTTTTCATGTTCGAGCGAAGGCGATCGTTGTGAAATCGATTGCGGGTGTGCGTATCCGCGGCCCTCTGGCGGATGCCGGGGCCGAAGACCTGTCGGACTGGTTGTCCGATCGCCGTTGGGCGGGGGCCGTCGAAGAAATCTGCGGGATCGATGCTCAGGGCGCATACTGGGACCTGCGCCTGGGCCGGGATGCCGCCGGGCGCTGGATGCCGGATGGCGATACGGCCGGGGTCGCGCGGATTCTGGCGCTGGACCCCGAGACGCAGCAGGCGGATCTGGAAAAAGAAATTCTCATCGCCTTGCTGGGCTCACCGGTGCAGTTCGATTTTCCCTGTGCCGGTGAACTGGTAGCGGCCGTGCGTGTGCGCCGCCGCATCGTCCAGACCGCCCGGCGCACCGTGCTGGCTTTCGACACCGAGCAGGCAGAGCGCCCCGAATGCTGGTCCTGGACCGAGGCCAGTGGATTCGTCCTGAAGCCAGGCTATGAATTGATTCCTGCGCTCGAGCGCACGCTTTGGCCGGACCGATCTGGCCGGCGTTTTTCCTTCTCGTGCTATCGGGCGACGGAATACGTGTTGCTGCTGGCGTTGGCCCAGGAACTGGCTGCTAGTCATCCGGCTGCCCTGGGGGCGTTGCAGTGCCAGTGGCGAACGCGGGCGATCCAGTCGGGCGCGTTCCATGATGTATTCCTGCGGGAATACGGTTCCTTGCAGGCACCGTTGCCGCCGCGCTACTACGTGCCGGGCGACCGGCTGTGGTTTCGCAATCCGGATGCCGCCTCGGCCGAGGTCGAGGGTTACGAGGGATCCTGGGTGTTTTACCTGGGTTCGGGACAGTTCGCGAATTTCTGGAAACCCGGGCAGCCCTACACCTTGGAGTCCAAGTGCGTGGAACTCTACCACTGGCGCGATGGACTGCGCTGGGACGGTGCCCGGCCCTGGATGGATGAATCCGTGGTCGAGGCCCGTGTGGCCGAATCCCTGGCCGATCCGGCGGCGATGGCGCGCATTCTGGATCGCATGATGCGGCTGCGGGATCCAAGCGGCGTGTATGCCGAGGGAGGCTGCATCGATGCTTCGCGCGAGGCGTTGCGCTGTCTGCTGCCTGGTACCTGGGATCTGGGGCTGCCGATCCTGGCGTCCACGGCCTGAGGGCGCGTGGCGTATCCGGGCATACTACAGAAAATGATCCAGGATGCGCCGACTGGTCTTGTCCAGCGTTGCCATGTCGCGCACCAGGAACTGCACGCCGTGGGCATCGACGATCAGCAGGGCGCCGGCTGCCAGGCGTCGGATGTCTTCCTCGGCTTTCAGGGTCAGTTGGGTCGGTCCCCGGTCCGTGTCCACATCCCAGCGGCTGGGGGTTGCCCAGGTCGAGGCATGGCGGATGCGCAGGATTTCCGGCTTGAATTCCCGCTGGGCCAGTTCCTGGTCGATCAGACGCCGCAGATTGGCCGGCAGTGTGTCCAGGCGTTCGATCCAGGCCAGTTCCTGGCCCTGGGCGTTCATCAGGGCGATGCCTGCGTCCGGTGTGGTGATGGGAAAGCCGCAGACTGGGGTCACCGGTGTGTCGGGCAGGTCCGTGCGCTCCAGGATCAGCCGGCCGAAGGCGTCGCTGGACAGCGACCAGCCGGGGCGTGCGGCATCAGAGCGCATCGGCGTTCCCGGTGGAATCCTCGCCAGGCTGTTGCCAGTGTGGTTCGGATGGCGAAGGGCCTTGCTGCTGGGCCTGGTGCAGCCGGGCGTAAGCGCCGCCGCAGGCCAGGAGTTCTTCGTGGCGGCCGATTTCCACGATCCGGCCGCCGTCCATGACGACCAGCCGGTCGGCCTCGCGCAGCGTGCTCAGGCGGTGGGCGATGGAGATCGTCGTGCGGCCGCGCACCAGATTGTCCAGTGCCTTCTGGATTTCGTTTTCCGTGGATGTATCCACGGAAGATGTGGCTTCGTCCAGAATCAGAATGGGCGGGTCGATGAGCAGCGCACGGGCGATGGAGATGCGCTGGCGCTCTCCGCCGGACAGAGCCTGGCCGCGTTCGCCGACCAGGGAGTCATAGCCGTGTGGCAGACGCAGGATGAATTCGTGGGCGTGGGCGGCCCGGGCAGCGGCGACGATCTCCGCCTGGGTCGCTTCCGGACGGCCGTAGGCGATGTTTTCGGCCACCGAGCCGTAGAACAGAAAGGGCTCCTGCAGCACCAGGCCGATGCGGCGGCGGTAGTCGGCGATGGCGTAGCGGCGGATGTCCGTGCCATCCAGCCGGATCGTGCCGCTGGAGACGTCGTAGAAACGGCAGATCAGATTGACCAGGGTGCTTTTGCCTGAGCCGCTGTGGCCGACCAGGCCGATCATCTCGCCCGGGGCGATGTCCAGGCTCAGATCGTGGATGACCGTGCGGCTGCCATAGCGGAAACTGACGTGGCTGAGTTCGATACGGCCCCGGATGTGTTCGACGCGGTGCGGCACGGCGGGCTCCGGCACACTGGAGACGTGGTCGAGGATATCGAAGATGCGCTTGGCGCTGGCGGCAGCCCGCTGGGTGGTCGAGACGATGCGGCTCATGGAATCCAGGCGCACGTAGAAGCGGCTGATGTAGGCCAGGAACGCGGCCAGCACCCCGACGGTGATCGCCCCCCTGGACACCAGCCAGATGCCGAAGACCCAAACCACCAGCAGGCCCAGTTCCGTCAGCAACGTGACGGTGGGCGTGAACAGAGACCAGAGGGCGTTGACGCGGTCGTTGATGGTCAGGTTGCGATTGTTGGCTTCGCGGAAACGGGCCACTTCCCGGCGCTCCTGGGCGAAGGCCTTGACCACACGAATGCCGGGGATGGTGTCGGTCAGCACGTTGGTGATATCCGACCAGACCCGATCTGCCTTTTCGAATCCGTGGCGCAGGCGGTCCCGGACCCAGTGGATCATCCATAGGATCAGCGGCAGTGGCGCCAGGGTCGCCAGCGCCAGCAGCGGGTTGATCGTCAACAGCACGGCGGCCGTCATCGTCAGCATCAGCACGTCGGTGATGAAGTCCAGCAGGTGCAGGGACAGGAACAGGCAGATACGGTCGGATTCGGAACCGATGCGGGCAATCAGGTCGCCGGTGCGCTTGCCGCCGAAGTATTGCAGGGACAGTTGCTGCAGATGCTGGTAGGTGGCGGTGCGCAGGTCGGCGCCGATGCGCTCACTGACCCAGGCCAGGATGGCGCTGCGCGCCCAGCCCAGGCCCCAGGCGAGCATCGAAGCGACCAGCAGGCCGCCCAGGTAGGCCGCCACCAGGGGGTAGTTGATCGGAATTCCGTTCTGGAACGGAATCAGCACATCGTCCATCAGCGGCATGGTCAGATAGGGCGGGACCAGCGAGGCCGCCGTGGCTGCCAGGGTCAGGGCCAGCCCGGCGGCCAGCTGCCGCCCGTAGGGACGAGCGAAGCGCCACAGGCGGAACAGGGAACTGGCGCGGGGGGCTGATGGTGGCGGCTGGGTATCGGACGCATCGGGGGGGGATTCGGGCTGTGCGGGTTCGCGCAAGGCCTGCCAGGCGGCGACCAGGCGCTGGGCCTGGGGCAGGCGCTCCAGCGTGTAGCGCCAGCATGCCAGCCGGGCATGGGTGTCGACCAGATCCAGGCTGCCGACTCCGGCATGGTCGTGCAGTCGCACCCGGATGTCGGGACGCAGCGGCCAGGACCGGCTGGCCTGGGCGTCCATCCCGCAGGCCAGCCAGCGGCGATCGGTCAGGACGATCAGCCCGTCTTGGTAGCGCAGGTGGGCATCCAGGTCGATGCACAGCCACCCCAGGACGCGCTCGTCGGTGGTCAGTTGAGCCGTCAGGATGTCGCGCCACGGCGCGGGCAGGCCCGGCGGGCACGGATCGGCCGGGGAGGGGGCGAAGGGAAGGCCCTGCATGAACGGGAAGGGGTCGGAAAAGAGACGGTCGCGGATCGGGAGGGCGGATGATCGGAGCGGTGTTCAGGGGCCTGTAAGCACGATTTCAGGGGGTTGTCAGGGCCGGAAATCGCGTCACAATTTTCAACTTTTTTTCCGTGCCGCGCAATAACGGCGAGATTAATATGTGTGCCGATGTTTTTCAGCGGCGGCAAAAAAAGCGGCTGTTTTCGCCGGTTCCGGCACTCCCTTGACGCATGGTTCGATCATGAACGATAAAAATATTGAGTTTCTCAATATGGTGCATTTGAGGGGGCCGAACATCTGGGCTTATCGACCCGTCATCGAGGCGCTGGTGGACATCCACGATCTCGAGGACTGCCCGTCCAACCTCATCCCCGGTTTCTACGAGCGCCTGAGCGCCTGGCTGCCTTTCCTGGTCGAGCACCGCTGCAGCGTGGGTGAGCGAGGAGGCTTTCTCAAGCGAGTGCGCGAAGGCACCTGGCCGGCCCACATCCTGGAGCACGTCACGCTGGAACTGCAGAATCTGGCCGGCATGCCTGGTGGACTGGGCCGCGCACGGGAAACACCGTTGCGCGGTGTCTACAAGGTGATCGTGCGTGCCTGGCACGAATCCCTGACGCGCGAGTCGCTGCTGGCCGCCCGCGATCTGGTGATGGCCGCCATCGAGGATCGGCCTTTTGATGTGGCCGGCACGATCGAGCGGCTGAAGAACCTGGCCGAAGCGCTCAGCCTCGGTCCCAGCACGGCGTGCATCGTGGACGCCGCCGATGATCGGGATATTCCGGCGATCCGCCTGAGTGATGCCAATTTGCTGCAATTGGGCTATGGTGCCTGCCAGCGGCGGATCTGGACGGCCGAGACCAGCCGCACCAGCGCCATTGCGGAAAGCATTTCGCGCGACAAGGATCTGACCCGCCGGTTGTTGCAGTCCTGCGGCGTGCCGGTGCCCGAGGGCCGCATGGTGGACAACGCCGACGATGCCTGGTGCGTGGCGCAGGAACTCGGGCTGCCGGTGGTGGTCAAGCCGTCGGATGGCAACCATGGGCGTGGTGTGTTCACCTGCCTGAGCACGCGTGAACAGATCGAGGCGGCCTATGCCGTGTCTGTCGAGGAAGGCAGTGGCGTCATGGTCGAACGCTTCATCCAGGGCGATGAGCATCGTCTGCTGGTGGTGGGCGGGCGCGTGGTGGCCGCCGCGCGTGGCGAAGCCGCGATGGTGGTGGGCGATGGCACATCCACTGTGTTGCAGCTGATCGAGAGCCAGCTCAATTCCGACCCCCGTCGCGGCCGCGACGAAGATCATCCCTTGAACTTCATCCGCCTGGATTCCGCGGCCCGCCTGGAACTGGAGCGCCAGGGCCTGCACGGCGATGCAGTCCCCGAACGCGGCCGCGCGGTGCTCGTCCAGCGCAGTGGCAACGTATCCATCGACGTCACGGACGAAGTGCATCCGGATGTGGCTGTGCAGGTGGCGCTGGCGGCTCGCGTGGTCGGGCTGGACATTGCCGGGATCGATCTGGTGACGCGCGACATTGCGCGGCCTCTGGACGAGCAGCAGGGAGCCATTGTGGAAGTCAACGCCGGTCCAGGTCTGTTGATGCACCTGAAGCCGGCCGTGGGTACGCCCCGGCCGGTCGGCCGGGCGATCATCGATGACCTGTTTCCTGCGCCCGAGGATGGGCGCATTCCGGTGGTCGGGATCAGCGGCAGCCGGTGCACGGCACCGGTCGCGCATCTGGTCGCTCATCTGCTGCGCCTGGCCGGGCGCACGGTGGGCCTGGCCTCGTCCCAGGGTTTGTTCATGGGCGCTGTCCAGGTGGCGGCGCAGGATTCGGCTCACTGGGAAGCCGCGCGCCGCGTCCTGATGAACCGGGCTGTCGAATGCGCGGTGATTGAAAATGGCGGCCGCGCCATCCTGGGCGAGGGCCTGGCCTATGACCGCTGCCAGGTCGGCGTGGTCACCGGCATCGACCCCACCGTGACCTGGCCGGAGTTCTACATGGAAACCCCGGAGCAGCTGGTGCGGATCTTCCGCACCCAGGTGGATGTCGTCCTGCCGGGCGGTGCGGCAGTCCTGAATGCCGATGATCCCCTGACGGTGCAACTGGCGCCGCTGTGCGATGGCGCCGTCTTGTTTTACGGCCTGGACCTCGACGCAGACATCCTGCGTGCTCATCTGGGCCAGGGAGGCCGTGCGGTATCGGTGCAAGGCGGCCTGGCGGTGCTGGCCGAAGGTGGGGTGCAGATCCCGGTCATCGGCCTCGATGATCTCGTACCGGCGATCGATGCGGACGGCCCGGCGCCGGTGCTGGCCGCCCTGGCTGTGGCCTGGGCGCTGGGGCTGGACGTCGAGTGCATGCGCATAGGCTTGCGGACCTGGAACGCCCGACAGATCCCCGCAGAACCGCCGCTGGCCGCTTGAATCCTGTCGGGGCCGGCGGGATGACCGACGGCCCGTTCATTTCCCCCCTTCCCTTCCTCCAAGGACGATTGGTCATCATGGAAGTCTCACGAGTCCGGGCCCTGCGCGGGCCCAATCTGTGGTCCCGGCAGACGGCGATCGAGGCCATCGTCGCCTGCTCTGAGAGCGAGCGTGCGCTGGGCGACATGGAAGCGTTCGAAACACGCCTGCGCGCGCGCTTTCCGGGTATCGATCTGCCGCAGATCCCGGGGCTGGATGGACCCCGCTCACTGGCGCACATTCTGGCGGCTGCGGCCTTGCGGCTGCAGGCCCAGGCCGGTTGTCCGGTGGCTTTCTGCCGCGTTGCGCCGACCCTGGAGCCCGGCGTCTACCAGGTGGTGGTCGAATACGTCGAGGAGGCCGTCGGGCGCCTGGCGCTGGATCATGCGCTGGCACTGTGCATGGCAACGCTGCGAGACGCGCCTTTCGATCCAGGGCCGGTGATCGCCGAACTGAAGTCCTTGTACGAAGAAGTGCGGCTGGGGCCCAGTACTGGCGCCATAGTCCAGGCGGCTGTGCGCCGAGGAATTCCGTATCGGCGGCTGACCGAGGGCAGCCTGGTGCAGTTCGGCTGGGGACGCCGCCAGCGCCGCATCCAGGCGGCCGAAACCGATGCCAGCGGTGCCATTGCCGAGGCCATCGCACAGGACAAGGCGCTGACCAAATCGCTGCTGGCCTCGGCCGGCGTTTCCGTGCCTTGCGGTCGCAGCGTGGCGGATGCCGAGGACGCCTGGGCGGCTGCGCAGGAAATCGGCGGGCCGGTCGTGGTCAAGCCGCTGGATGGCAACCAGGGCCGGGGTGTGGCGGTGAACGTGCAGGGTCGTGAACGGGTGATGGCTGCCTATGCCGTGGCGCGTTCCCATGGCTCGGGCGTGATGGTGGAGCGCTATTTCCCCGGCCATGACTTTCGCCTGCTGGTGGTGGGGGATCGCCTGGTCGCGGCGGCGCGGCGTGATCCGCCTCAGGTGGTGGGCGATGGCTGTCACACCATCGCGGAACTGGTCGAGCAGATCAATCAGGATCCGTTGCGGGGCGAGGGCCACGGCACGTCCCTGACGCGCATCCGGCTCGACGAGATCGCGTTGCACACGCTGGCGGCGCAGGGCTGCGGGCCCGATTCGGTGCCGGCACCCGGTGTCTGCGTGGTGCTGCGCAATAATGCCAACCTGAGCACGGGCGGGACCGCCACGGATGTGACCGACCATGTGCACCCGGACCTGGCTGCCAGTGCCGTCATGGCGGCGCGCATGGTGGGCCTGGACGTCTGCGGGATCGATCTGGTGAGTCGTGATGTCTATCAGCCGCTGACGCCGGAGACCGGTTGTTTCGTCGAGGTCAACGCAGCACCCGGCCTGCGCATGCACCTGAACCCGTCCTTTGGCATGGGGCGCGACGTGGGCGCTGCCATCATCGACATGATGTACGCGCCTGGTGAAACCGGCCGGGTGCCGGTGGCGGCGGTGACCGGCACCAACGGCAAGACCACGACCGTGCGCCTGCTGGCGCACTTGTGCGCCCAGACGGGTGCCTGCGTGGGCATGACCAATTCCGATGGCGTCTATATCGGTGGCCGGCGGATCGATGCGGGCGATTGTAGTGGACCGCGCAGCGCGCGCAATGTGTTGTCGCATCCGGATGTGGACATGGCCGTGTTCGAGACTGCGCGTGGTGGCATCCTGCGCGAAGGACTGGGCTTTGACTGCTGCGATGTGGCCGTCGTGACCAATATCGGGATCGGCGACCATCTGGGGTTGAACTACATCAGCACGGTCGAGGATCTGGCCATCGTCAAGCGTGTCATTGTCGATCAGGTGGCGTCTGCGGGCATGGCCGTCCTCAATGCCCAGGACCCCATCGTCGCCCAGATGGCATCCGGCTGCCCCGGGAAGGTGACCTTCTTTGCCCGTGATGGTCGGCATCCGGTGATTGAGACACATCGGGCGCAGGGCGGCCGGGTGGTGTTCGTGGATCAGGGCGATCTGGTATTTGCGGAGTCCGGTGTCGAAACGCGCATCGAGCTGACCGCCGTGCCCCTGACTGGCGCCGGCCGCATCGGCTTTCAGGTCGAGAACGCCATGGCTGCGGCGGCGGCGGCCTGGGCCATGGGCGTGGATTGGGTGCGCATCCAGGCGGGCCTGGCTTCGTTTGTCAACGATGTCGGGACTGTGCCTGGCCGGTTCAATGTCTTCGACTATCGGGGCGCGACGTTGATTGCCGACTACGGCCACAATCCGGATGCGATCCTGGCGCTGGTGGAGGCGGTCGAAACCATGCCCGCGCGGCGCCGGATCGTCGTGATCAGTGGGGCGGGGGATCGGCGCGATCAGGACATTCGCCGCCAGACGGAGATCCTGGGCGATGTGTTCGATACGGTCATCCTGTACCAGGATCAGTGTCAGCGCGGTCGCGGCGATGGCGAAGTCCTGGCCCTGCTGCGCGGGGGCCTGGGGGCGGCACGCCGCATGAGCCGGCTGCAGGAAATCCACGGAGAATTCCGGGCCATCGACGCCGCGCTGGATGCCCTGGAGCCTGGCGATCTGTGTCTGGTCCTGATCGATCAGGTCGAGGATGCGCTGGCCCACATTGGCCGGCGGATCGCCCTTCGGGGCGATGCCATGGATACGGGGTTCGCACAAGTGGAGCATGGGCATGCGCATGCCTGCCCATAACCGGGGTTCTGCCGCAGCGCACATGGCCGTCCGGGCGCGCTTGATTTAATATGTGAAGCTTCACCCGCGCCGACCATCCGCAGATCCGGGCCGGCCGGCGATTTCCAATCGACCGGCCCACAAGGCCGGCATCTATTCGGAATCACTCATGGACACGTCCGTTTCACGCACGCTTTTTTCCCAACGCGCCAACCAGCTCACCAGTTCGGCCATCCGCGAAATCCTCAAGATCACCGAACGGCCCGAGGTCATCTCGTTTGCCGGCGGCCTGCCTTCGCCCGAAGGATTCCCGGTCGCCGAACTGCGGGCCGCCTTTGACCGGGTGCTGTCCACCCAGGGCGCCACGGCACTGCAATATGGTCGCACCGAAGGCTACACGCCGCTGCGCGAATGGGTCGCACAGGATCTGTCGCGTCCGGGGCTGGACATCGATCCCGAAGAAGTCCTGATCGTGTCGGGGTCGCAGCAGGCGCTGGACATGCTTGGCAAACTGTTCATCGATCAGGATTCCCCCGTACTGGTCGAAGCCCCCAGCTATCTCGGGGCGCTGCAATCGTTTTCCCAGTTCCAGCCGCAGTACCGGGCCGTGCCCACCGACGAACGGGGTCTC